>CAIWDF010000043.1 GCA_903911435.1 uncultured Bacteroidota bacterium | reverse complement strand
GGGAGATACAATCAATATATTGGGAGATACAATCACCATATAAAGAATTTCCGCCCGCTATTGCCTATTCACTATTCACTAATGTCTATAATTTGCACATACACCTTTCTTTCAGAGAGGGGCTGGTGGGAAGAGGCTTTTTCTTTATTTTCAATCACTTAATATGCAAAAACCACATCTGACGACCGAAAAAAGTTTGGTGTGGAAATGATTTTGTAACCAAACAATGACATTTTGTAACCAAACTAAATGATTTTGTAACCGAACAAAATAAAAAAGTATCCATCATGAATCATTTTGTAACCAAACAATGAGATTTTGTAACCAAACAAAAATAAAAAGTATCCATCATGAATCATTTTGTAACCAAACAAAATAAAAAAGTATCCATCATGAATCATTTTGTAACCGAACAAAATGATTTTGTAACCGAACAAAATATAATTGTAACCAAACAAAATGATTTTGTAAGCATACTTCCGAACCAAGTATTCGTGATTTTTTTTCCTTCACTGTCCTTTTATTTGAATACAAGTTCAACCCTTTTTTAGGACGAATGATTGCTAAAAAAATCAATCGTTTCCATTTTTAGTACACCGAGTTTTTCATTTTTGCCCCCTTTTTGCTCTTTTTTTCATCTACCGAATTTCGGTATTTTTCAATTTTCTTTCCTCCGCTAACCACCGTAAAAACTCAAAACTTGATTTTGCGCCCGAAAACATCATTGCAAATCTTAAATCTTCTCATTATCTTCGCCAAACGATTCTTACTTAAAGGTGAGAGGGTGGTTTTGTGGGGTGGGAATAAGAATAAAAAAATATATAATATGACAAGAAAAGCAATTATTATTGGAAACAACACAGGGCTTAATGCTCCAACATTTTTAAGTGGAGTGACTAAGGATTTAGAAAATTATCAAAGGTACTTAACAAGTGATGGAGGCGGGCGATGGTATTATTGGGAAAACCTTCCTAATTTAACTGAAGTTGAAATACTACATAACCAAGGAAGACAAACAATTCTCAACGCGATAAGAAATTGTCACGCAGATTACTCGTTTGTAGTTTTTACAGGGCATGGCTATACAAAATCAAGAGATGGATTGACTTATATCTGTGTTAATGGTGGGGAAATTAGTGAAGATGAATTAATAACTAGTTCTCAGAAACAGTCATTAATTTTGGATTGTTGTCGTCAAGTAGAAAGTGCTAATGAAAGCTATAACTTCAGCGGTACAGCCTCTATGATGAATAAAGCCGTTGCACTGTCTGCTACATTATCATCTCCTCTAAGAAAAATAAATCTGCCACGTGAAAAATTTGATGCAGCACTTGGTGTGACTACAAATGGACAGTTTAGAGGATATGCTTGCCTGATTGATCAAACGTCTGGTGACAATCCTTCTTCAGGAGGTGTTTTTTCCACTGCTTTAATGAAAGAAGGTTTAAAGTTTTCAAGTGTAAATCAAGAAAGATATTGGTTGACGATTCAAGAAGCTGTCATTCTTACAAAAAATGAATTAGCAAAAGATCCCTTTACAAAACAAGTGCCTACCTATAAATTAATTCCCCAGAGAATGAATTTAACTGCTCCTTTTGCCATTACTAATGATAAAACAGGTTTCTAAAATGACAAGAAAAGCAATTATTATTGGAAATAATACAGGATACAATGCTACAACATTTTTATCAGGTGTAAATAGGGATTTGAATAATTATCCGCGATACTTAAAAAATAATGTTGGGGGAGCATGGTACGATTTTGAAATTGAAATTATCCATAATAAAGGGAGACAAACAATCATAAATGCAATCAGGCAATGCAATACAGACTATTCGTTTGTTGTGTTTTCTGGTCATGGCTTTATTAACCAAGCTGATGGATTAACTTATATTTGTGTTGATGGAAATTATATTTGCGAGACCGAATTAAAAACCAACTCATTGAAACAATCATTAATTTTGGATTGTTGTCGAACTGAAGAGAGTATTAGCGAAATTGCAGGTGCTTTTGGTGATGTCTCTTCTCACTTTGAGAAAGGAGGACAGGTGCAAAGATTATCAGAAGCTCAAAAAAGAATTATAAGAAATGCAAGAAATAAGTTTGATTACGCTCTTTCAAAAGCTGATTATGGGCAATTTAGAGGTTATGCTTGTTCAGTAGGGCAAACCTCCGGTGATAACCCTTCATTGGGCGGAGTTTTTTCTACTGCATTAATGAAGGAAGGAATAAAATTTTCTAAGATTAACAAAGAAAAATATTGGATGACTATTAGGGAAGCAGTAAATAAAACAATAGCAACATTGGAAAATGATCCATTTACAAGTCAAATCCCTACTTATATGACAATCCCAGATTCTATAAGGAAAACTGCACCATTTGCAATAACAAATAATTTACTCAATCAATAGAATGATAAAAAGAAAAGCAATTATAATTGGAAATTCAGGAGGGTATAGAAATTTAGATTTTCTAAGTGGGGTTTCGGTTGATCTTGAAAATTACCACAATTTCTTAACAAGCAAGGCTGGTGGCGAATGGCATCCAAATGAAATTAGTATTTTAAAAGACCCAACTTCTTCAGATGTAATTAAAGCAATTCAAGAATCGGAATCTGATTATACTTTTATCGTTTTTTCTGGACAAGGATTTATAAGTACATATAATGTTGAGGATTATGTTTGTTTAAAGGATGTTGACTTGTCTATTGGAAAATTAGTTTCTCCTTCAAAAAAGCAAACTATTGTAATAGATGCTTGTCGTGAGTTTCATCCTCACAAGCCTGATTTTTTAATGGAAGAAAAGTATAGTAATTTTTCCGGTGATGAAGAAAGAAGTACTCGTGCACTTTTTGATGAAGCAATAATAAAAACTCCGGAAGGAATTATATTAGTATTTTCCACTCAATCAAATGGAACATCAGGTGACAATGAATTTTTAGGTGGGGTTTTTAGTTACTCCTTTATAAAAGCAGGAGAAAGGTGGTGGGAGGATGAAAAAACAAAAGGAGTATTAACACTTAATGTTGCTGTTGAAAAATCTAAGTTAATAATAAAGGAAACGTTTATCACAAATCAAACTCCTGAAATGGCAGGACAAATAAGAAGATTAACCTTCCCGCCCTTTGCGATAAGTAAACATTAAAACAATGTAGAAATGAAAATAGATGAAAACAGTAATTTGGAAGAAGTCTTTAAAAAAAGAGAAGTCCCAGACTATTCCGGCTTTATTGAAGGCGATTATGAACCTTCATTGGGTAAGACAATAAAAACATTAATTATTTCCTCAAATTCATTTATTGTGTATTTGGATCAAGATATGTGTGTCGAGTGGTCCTACAATGAAGATTTTGAAGCAGATAATTTTCTGGAAAAATTTGGACTAATCGTAAATAAGATAGGTTTGCTTGAAGAACTTTCAAATGGAAAGCTGGAAGGGCAACAATTGCATGCCTTTAGAAGACTTTTGGGTGAGAGTATGGGTAGGATTCTTGATGAACAAAGTGATAAAAATGCTTTGAAAATATTGGATTCCGCGGAGCAGTTATTAAACGCTAATGGCAGAAAAAAACTTCTGACTTCAGCATTAATAACAACAATAATTATCCTAATAATAGAGGTAGTTCTTTGGCTTGTTAATGGCAATTGCATAACTCCATTAACTTGCTGCCATAAATTATTTCAATATTGTTTTTATTCTTTAGCAGGAGGAATAGGTGGGTTTGTTTTTTTAATGATACGTTCTAAAACTTTAGAACTGGAGCCATCGATCGGTGATTCCTCTTATACATGGGAGGGGATTTTAAGAATTACATACGGTATTTTTAGTGGTTTTATAGTTTACCTTGCTTTAAACTCAAAGATAGTATTTGGAAATTTAAGTAGTCCTGATGCTGGTATTCTTACTTATTTAATATGTTTAATAAGCGGAGTAAGTGAAAAATTGATTCCTGGTATAATTAAAAAGATTGAGGATAAAATTTAATTGAATGAAAGAAAAATTTAAAAACAAATGGATTCAATCTTGGTTTGTCCTTGTGCTTATTGTAATTTGGTATAGCTTTTTCTTATGCTATAACCAAAAAGAAAGTTGGTTCAATTCTTATATGCAAATAGGATACATTATTATTTTCCTTATTGCAATGGTGCTAATAATGCTTCAAACCTTTTATGAAGCTAATAAAAGTGCATCAGAGCAAATTGCTGTTTACAAAGAAGAAAGTTTAAAACAAATTTCTGCAATATCTTTATCTACTAAAACCCAAATAGATCAAATAAGAATAAGTACAAAAGAGCAAATCTTTGCATTCCAGGAATTAACTGATAAACAAATTTCTACTTTACAGTCTGAATCTGAAAAGCAGACAAAATTATTTGTTCAACAAATTGATGAAGTCACTACAAGGTTGGAAAACATAGTTGAGCAATTAATGAAATTACATAATCAAAATGAAGAGATGCTTCAAACAGAAATTGAATTAAAAACGATAGAAGAGGATAAGCGAAAAAGAGAGATTGAAAATAATTTTATCGCAACAATTGAAAAGAATCAAGAAATTGAAAGAATAAAACCAGCATTTCATGTACTGTTTAATTTTGGGACTGAGTGGTATTATTTATGGGAACATTTATACTTCTCATTATACAATAATGGAGCGGATGCAAAGGCAATAATAATTAATATTACTTTTAACAATTCATATACCAACTACAGCAAAACTATATCACAAAGGTTGAAAGGAATGCAAAGTTTGACAAGTGAAATATTTGATATTGGTAGAAAAATGAATTTTGAATCTTTTGACAAAGTAATCATTGAGATTATTGCTCATGATAAAGACCATAGACAATACAGAAGTAACTGGATATTCAATTTCGAAGTAAATAAATGGTTAAATATATTATGTGCGGAAAATAACAGAATAGAAAATTAGCCTCATTAGTGTTTTGCGTAGCGTCCCGCTACGTCACTATTAAGAAGGCGTCTCGCCTTTTGTAAAAACAATCAAGTCGAGAGAATTTGTTAAATCTAACCTAGTCAGAGGCTACTTTTAACAAAGATTTATTAATTTTGTATATCAAACAACTTTGGGAAATTAAAATCTTTTCAAATGGATACAGAAATAAAAACAACATTATTGGAATATGAGAAGAGCACCTTTCTTCTTGATTTAGTAAAACACGAGAACGGAGAGCTTTATATAGCTATTCAGCAAACTATCCAGTTGAACAACAACAAAACTGAAGTTCAAAAAATAAAAATAAATCCAACCATTATTGATGATTTAATTAGTGTATTAAATGAATACAGAGGCCAATTGCCAAAAATTAAAAAAAAACCAAAAAATTATTTAAGCCCAGAAAGATATTCAGAGATTGTAAAAAGATACTTGAAAGGAAACATTCGAATAAAAGACCTAGCTATACAATTTGATACTACCGAAGAAATAATAGAACAAGTTTTACGCAATAAAGGTATTGCTATTATTAACGAAGAAGCTCCTAAGAAAAAAAAAGTTTTTAGATTCAGACGTAATAGATAGAAAAAAATTAAGAAAAAATTAAACAAAATGAAAACAGCTGAATTATTTGAATTGTCAATTGACTTGAATGGTTATCAGGGAAACATTACCTTTGATAAAGAACCTCTCTTCTGTCTTAAATCTTGTGATACTTATAAATTTGAAATTTCTTCAGGTATTCATCAAATTGACACGGGAACTAGTGCCGAGGGTATCGAATGAATTACAATCCCAATATCCATCATCGCAAATCCGTTCGATTAAAAGAATACGATTATTCGAAGGAGGGTTTGTATTTTATAACCATATGTTGTGATGCCCGTAATCATTTGTTTGGTGGAATTGTGGATGGTAAGATGATTTTGAATGATGCGGGAAAAATTGCAAACCAATGTTGGTTGGATATACCAAACCATTTTCCAAATGCCATTTTACATGAACACATTATTATGCCCAACCATGTACATGGGATAATTGAATTGAAATCGCCCCACGTAGGGGTTGAATATATTCAACCCCTGCGTACCCATCACGAATTTCAAAAAATAATTCCCCGTTCCATCGGGTCAATTGTTCGCGGATATAAAATTGGGGTAACCAAATGGTTTCGCAATAATAGGGCGGAAAATTTTCCGCCCCCGCAGGTTTGGCAACGCAATTATTACGAACACATCATACGAAACGAAAAATCATACCTAACCATTTCAAATTATATCGTCAATAATCCCAAAAATTGGAAGGATGATAAATTTAACAAGGAATAATATGATAACCCATACGGGTGAACCTGTTTTATGCAGAAGCGTCTCTAGCTGGCGCGAGTGACCTCACTCGTGCCGACTAGTTGGTGGCGTCTCGCCACTTTTTTAATCCTATTCTTATTGGTTTTTGTGTTGTGGCGAGACGCCACATAATAATTGTCACGAGTTGAAAACTCGCGCCAGCGGTAGCGGTAAAACCTTTACCTAAAGATTAACCACAAAACTTTTTTAAAGATTGTTAAAAAAGCGCAGTGTATTTCGTCCTGTTTCGAAAAAAAACTTATACTTGTAAAATGATAAATCTATTTATACAAGCTTTCTTAATTCTCCGTTGGATAGATGTGGTAGATATACTCTTGGTAGCCATCCTCATTTATCAATTGTATTATTTGGTAAAAGGCACCGTAGCTGTCAATATATTCATAGGTATCTTATTGTTTTATTTGCTTTGGCTGGTGGTTCGTAGCTTGCACATGCAGTTGTTTGGTACCATCCTTAGTAAGTTCATCGATGTAGGGTTTATCGCCTTGCTCATTGTTTTTCAGCAGGAGCTCCGCAGGTTTTTATTGTTCATAGGTACTTCCAATTTTTTTACCAAAGGAGCCATCACCAAAACCTTTTTCGATTTCAAATGGCAAGCAGAGCCTACTCAAAACCTCGATATCAATGCCATCGTAAAAGTGTGTAAACACATGAGCGATGCCAAAACAGGGGCCATCATCATCCTTACCAAAAACAATGCACTTAAGTTTTATGCCAATACAGGCGATGCCATTGAGGCCAAAGTATCGGTGAGGATGATAGAAAGTATATTTTACAAAAACTCTCCCTTACACGATGGGGCTGTTATCATTACCGACAACGTGATAACGGCAGCACGCTGTGTATTGCCTGTAACCGAGCGAAACGATTTTCCGGCACACTTGGGCATGCGGCATCGTGCGGCAGTGGGCATTACCGAAAATTCGGATGCTATCGCCATTGTGGTGTCGGAACAAACAGGCGAAATATCGCTTTCTAAAGAAGGTGATTTGAAACATGGCCTCACTCCCGAGCGCTTGCGCGAGTTGCTGACCAAAGAATTCAACTAGGGATTATTTCTGCCCGTTTTTCTTTTTAAATTCTTTTATCAATTGTTCATCCGACTTTCCAAGGTTTTGGATAGCTGCCTTGGCATCGTTGGCAAAGGTTGAAGTCGGGTATTTTTCGAGCACTTGGGTATAAATTTCTTTTGCCTTGTCGTCAGCGTTCAAATAGTTGTCTTGCAAAAAGCCTTGTAAATAAAGGCTCATCACATAGTTTTTGTAAGTTGGATACTTGTCGGTAATATTTTTGTAATACGACAGTGCTTGAGGATATTGTTTAATGGCAGTAGCCACCTCGCCTGCTTTGAACAGAAAATCGGCCGATAACGAATCGTCAGGAAAAAGGTTTGCAAACTCGGTATAAGCCGTTAGGGCAAGTCCAGCGGTTACATTGTTTAGCTCCATGGTTTGGTGCATTTCACCTTCTAGCTTTTTAATGTGCGCAATCGACATTTTGCGTACCGAATCTTTGGTTATTCCACCCTCTTTTTTGGGTGCAGTGTCGGTGCCACACGATGCCAACAAGGCCACTAAGCCAATGATGGATACAAAAGCAATTCTTTTCATGGGTTTCAATACCAGTTGATGATTAAGCATTCGGGAATTTCATTTTATACCCTATTTTCACTTTCCCTTTGGTGATGTCGGTAAGTCGGCCTTGCAGCAATCGTCTGCGCAGTGGACTTATTTTGTCGGTAAACAATTTTCCTTCTATATGGTCGTGTTCGTGTTGTATCACTCTAGCTATGAGGCCTTCGAAGGTTTCGTCATGAAACTTAAAGTGCTCATCGTAATATTGAATTCGGATTTTAGGTTTACGCATCACGTCTTCTCGTATTTTCGGAATGCTCAAGCAACCTTCGTTATAGCTCCACTCCTTCCCTTCTTCTTCCACTATCTTGGAGTTGATGAACACACGTTTGAAATCAGCCAATTGGGCACGCTCTTCGGGTGTAAACTCATCTTCCTCATCATCATCTTCGGCACGCTCCGAAAAAGGTTTGGTATCCACCAAAAACAAACGAATGGCCTTGCCTATTTGTGGAGCCGCTAAGCCCACACCCAAAGCATTGTGCATAGTATCGAACATATTGGCTATGGTTTCTGTTAGCCCGGGATAATCTTTTGTGATTTCAACTCCAACCTTACGCAACACTGGGTCTCCGTAAGCAATAACTGGTAATATCATACTATTTGTAAAAAAAAATTAAATTTAACTACTGTTTAATAATTGGTTCTGGTCATATAGCTTTGCAAAATAATGGTAGCACTTATTTCGTCTACCAATGCTTTGTTCTGCCGGTCTTTCTTTTTCAATCCACTATCAATCATGGTTTGAAAAGCCATTTTCGAAGTGAACCGTTCGTCCATCCTTTCCACTTTGATAGTAGGGAATGTACGTTTTAGATGTTTCACAAAGGAGTCGATAACAGCAGCCGATTCCGAAGGCAAATTATTCAATTGCTTGGGTTCGCCCACCACTATGCAGGCCACTTCCTCTTTCTCCATGTACTTTTTCAAAAACTCAATCACATCTTTCGAGTGAACGGTGGTCAACCCGGTAGCTATTATCTGCATCGAATCGGAAACAGCAATGCCTACCCGCTTGGTACCATAATCAATTGCCATTAACCTTGCCATGGCGCAAAAGTAATAAAAATAGTTCGGCTAATAAATCCTTTGTGCAAACCAAATGATGGAAGCTAAAATTTGAATATCTTTGCAGGCGAAAAATTTTACAAGAATGCAAAAGATTATTGAAGCAGCCTGGGAGAACAGGAAATTATTAAAAGACGAATCCACCAAGAATACCATCTTGGAGGTGATTGCCTTGCTCGATATGGGTATATTGCGTGTAGCCGAGCCAAAAGGAGATAAATGGGTAGTGAACGATTGGGTTAAAAAAGCAGTGATATTGTATTTCCCAATTCAGAAAATGGAAACCACGAAAGTGGGTATTTTTGAATTTCACGATAAAATGAAACTTAAAACCAACTATGCCGCCATTGGGGTGCGTGTGGTACCCAATGCAGTAGCTCGTTATGGAGCTTACCTTGCTAAAGGGGTAATTATGATGCCTAGTTATGTGAACATAGGAGCTTATGTAGACAGTGGAACCATGGTGGATACGTGGGCCACAGTGGGCTCGTGTGCACAAATAGGTAAAGATGTGCATTTGAGTGGTGGGGTGGGTATTGGAGGGGTACTCGAACCTGTTCAGGCTTCACCTGTTATTATCGAAGATGGATGTTTTATTGGTTCGCGTTGCATAGTGGTAGAAGGTGTAAGGGTTCAGAAAGAAGCCGTATTGGGTGCCAATGTGGTACTTACCAAATCGACCAAAATAATTGATGTTACGGGTAAAGAGCCTAAAGAATACAAAGGCATTGTGCCAGCTCGTTCGGTAGTTATTCCTGGTTCGTACAACAAAAAGTTTTCGGCAGGCGATTTTCAGGTGCCTTGTGCACTCATCATCGGTCAACGAAAAGAAAGTACCGATTTAAAAACATCGCTCAATACTGTGCTCCGCGAGTACGATGTGGCGGTATAATCAATAGCGATTATTCATTATCAAACAAAAATATAAATGAAAAACAGCATTGCTCCCATTGTCATTGGTTTAGCCATTATAATCAGCACAAATATACTTGGCTCGGCATGGAAAAAATCGCACCTCACCCATAATTCGATAAACGTTACGGGTATGGCTTCTCGCGATTTCGAATCCGATTTAATTGTGTGGAGCGGTTCGTTTCAACGCAAAGAAATGACTACCAAAGATGCTTTCGAAAAACTGAAAGAAGACATGGCGGCTATTAAACATTACCTCACCAGCAAAGGAATTGCCGAAAAGGAAATTGTGTTTAGTGCAGTTTCCATTAAAAAAGAGTTCGATAGAGTAAAAAACAACGACCGTTCCGAAACCAACGTGTTCACAGGATTCACCCTTACACAGCGTGTGGAAATAGAATCGAAAAGTGTGAACAAAGTAGAACTAGTATCGCGCGAAGTAACCGAGTTGATTGACAAAGGAGTTGAGTTTTATTCAGATGCCCCACGATATTATTATACCAAACTTGCCGATTTGAAAATTGAAATGCTTGCTTCGGCCACCAAAGATGCTCGCACCAGAGCCGAGAACATTGCCGAAAATGCAGGAGGTAAAATAGATCGATTATCATCTGCCGATATGGGCATTTTTCAAATTACAGGACAAAACTCTTCAGATGATTATAGCTGGGGAGGAACGTTCAACACTACTTCGAAGAACAAAACCGCTACCATCACCGTGAGACTTGATTTCGCGATAAACTAAGGGCCTTTGAAATTCCTCGTTATTCAAACTGCTTTTATTGGAGATGTCATATTGGCTACTGCCGTCCTCGAAAAGCTGCACGAACATCATCCCGAAGCTTCGATTGATATCATCGTTAGAAAAGGAAACGAAGGACTTCTGAAAAATCATCCATTCATTCGCGAGGTAATTGTCTGGGACAAGAAACAAAACAAACTAAAGAACTTATTTTCCATTGCTCGTAAAGTACGAGCCACTCGTTACGATTCGGTTTTTAATCTTCATCGTTTTGCTAGTTCAGGCATCATTGCTGGATATTCAGGAGCAAAAAACAGAATAGGATTCGATAAGAATCCGCTTTCCTTTTTATATACCAAAACCATAAAACATGATCTCGGTTCGGGAAAACACGAAGTGGAACGCAACAACGAATTGATTCAAGCACTTACTGACAACAAGGCTTCGAAACCAAAACTCCACCCTTCGGTCAAAGATTACGAATCGACACAAAGCTTTAAAACCAAGCCCTATATCTGCATGGCACCCACCTCTGTGTGGTTCACCAAGCAGTTTCCGAAAGAAAAATGGGTGGAACTTATTAATACAACTCCAGCAACTACCATCTATCTTCTAGGTGCTCCCAGTGATGAATCGGCTTGCAATTGGATTATCAGCAATGCCGAAAAATCAAAATCCACAAACTGTGTGAACCTTGCAGGGAAATTGAATTTTCTAGAATCAGCAGCCTTGATGAAGGATGCTGAGATGAATTATGTAAACGATTCGGCACCCATGCACCTCGCATCGGCCATGAATGCCGCTACCACCGCCATTTTCTGCTCCACCATTCCTCAATTTGGTTTCGGACCATTGAGTGATGTTTCGCGCGTTGTGGAAACAAAAGAAAAATTAGATTGCCGTCCCTGCGGATTACATGGTTTTAAGGCTTGTCCAAAAGGTCATTTCAAATGTGGGTTCGGAATTGATATTAAAGATGTATTAAGTTTAAAAAACTAGGTACATGGTATGGTTTAGATTTGTAGTTTTGTACTCACACCAATCATCAAAATGATAAGTAAAATGGAGGAAGAACTAAAAAAATCGCTTGCTGTTTTGCACAAAGGAGGAATATTACTTTACCCTACTGATACTGTTTGGGGACTTGGATGCGATGCACGTAACAAAGATGCTGTAGCCAAGCTATTCAAAATAAAACAACGAGCAGAATACAAAAGTATGGTGGTGCTTGTCTGTGATGAAAAAATGTTGAATAGGTATGTAAAAGAAGTTCCTGCAGTAGCATGGGATTTGATAGAAGCGGCAGACCACCCTATTACCATTATTTATCCCGAAGGACGTGGCTTGGCAGATAGTATAATAGCTGCTGATGGAAGTGTTGGAATACGAATTGTGAAAGATGATTTTTGCAGAGACTTAATTCATAAATTCGGTAAACCCATTGTATCTACATCAGCCAATATTAGTGGCGAGCCATCGCCTTCTTCGTTTTCAGAAATCACTAAATCCATTATCGAAAAGGTTGATTATGCTGTCAATTGGCGACAAGACGAAACCAATAATACCCGCCCTTCTTCCATCATCAAAGTGAATATGAATGGAGAAATAAAAATCTTTCGAAAATAATTAGCTGACCGTTTTCGTCTACCCATTCGATTCGTTGAATCTGATTTAGTTAAAAACGAAGTTGATTTTTATCCCATTTCTTCAAAATAGATTCCTTACTTTTGTGCTATTATTTAAACAAATCAAACCATGTTAACCGTTAATCCGAAAGAGGTTAAAACATCCGATTTCCATAGCTATTTACTTGGTGCAGTAGCTCCAAGGCCAATAGCTTTTGCAAGTACAATTGATGCTGCTGGCAATCCCAATTTAGCTCCTTTTAGTTTTTTCAATGTATTCAGTGCCAAGCCTCCTATTGCTGTTTTTTCACCTGCACGAAGTGGGCGTACTGGACAGACTAAAAACACACTTGATAATGTAAAAGAGGTGGGTGAAGTGGTCATCAACATTGTGAATTACGACATGGTTCAGCAGGTATCGCTGGCTAGTACCGAATATGCTAAAGGAGTGAACGAATTTGAAAAAGCAGGATTTACTTCCATTCCTTCCGAATTGATTCGCCCTTTTAGAGTGAAAGAATCTCCCGTTCAACTCGAATGTATCGTGAAAGATATAATTGAACTAGGAACTGAAGGTGGTGCAGGCAATCTGGTCATCTGCGAGGTGGTGTTGATGCATATTGATAAAAGCATTCTTGACAAGAACAATCATATTGATCCACATAAAATAGACTTAGTGGGAAGAATGGGTGGCAATTGGTACAACAGGGCCAATGGCAATTCTCTTTTTGAAGTAACCAAACCAATTCAGAATTTAGGAATTGGTGTTGACAAAATTCCTGCTTATATTCGCACCTCGAAAGTATTAACAGGTAATAATCTGGGACAATTGGGAAATATTGAAAAGTTACCAAATGCCAATGAAATAATAGCTTATCGAAACTCTGGTGCCATCAACGAAGCCTTCGAAATGTATGGAACAA
The DNA here is from genome assembly GCA_903911435.1 of uncultured Bacteroidota bacterium. Lineage (GTDB taxonomy): Bacteria > Bacteroidota > Bacteroidia > 2-12-FULL-35-15 > 2-12-FULL-35-15 > 2-12-FULL-35-15. The sequence goes on along the minus strand of CAIWDF010000043.1, from coordinate 25,516 downwards.
GTAGTGAAAAGCTTCACGAACATTTGCATCATTTGGCAAAAGGATTGTTGGAAAATAATAAAGTGGAAGAAGCCTGGAAAGTACTATTATCAAGTGGAGAATAATTTACAAACAATAAAACAATAATAAAAAATAAGCACAATGGATGTAACAGGAGTACTAAAAGTAAAAGGTGAAACAGTAAGAGTTTCAGATAAGTTTACAAAAAGAGAATTTGTAATCACGGATAATTCATCGCAATATCCTCAACACATTTCTTTTCAATTGACACAAGATAAATGTAGTTTGCTCGATGCATATCAAGTTGGTAGCGAGATAAAGGTGCATTTTAATTTACGTGGAAGAGAATGGACCAGCCCTCAAGGCGAGTTAAAACATTTTAATTCACTTGAAGCTTGGCGAATAGAAGGTGGTGGTGCAAGTAATAAATCAAATTCTTCGGCTGAAGCTAGTTCAAGTAGTGCTCCTACTCCTATTGAGCCATTGGCTTCCTCTTCAATGGAAGACGATTTACCTTTTTAGTGAAATAGATGTTGAATACGCCTCTTGTGATTGATAAATTGCAAGAGGTGTTTGCTTTTATACCAATCCGTTTTATTCGGTAATGGCTATCAAAAGTTTTTCTAATTTCTTTTTCATTTCTGTTGGCGAACAATCGTAGTTGTTAGCTAGCAAAGAAAAGCAAAGTAATTCTCCTTTTCGGTTTCTCACATATCCTGAATAGCCTCTCGCCCTATTCATGTATCCACTCTTGGCATGCATATTATTCTCAGCAAAAGAGCCAACACACAATCCTCCCAAAGAACCTGATTTACCTGCTATGGGTAATGAATTATAAAACACTTTGAAATTTTTATCTTTCGCCATCACTTGTAGCATCTGCGTTTGGGTGCGAGTGGTGATGGTATTAGCACGCGCTAAACCACAGCCATCAGTTAAAAACAAACCCGAAATATCTATGCCTTGATGTTTCCAAAAATCCATAATAATGGCTATTCCATCCGCTTCAGTACCCTTTCCAAATTTCTTAAAACTCATGTATTTCAGCATACTCTCAGCAAACAAATTAATGCTTCGAAGATTTGTTAAATGCACAATTGTATCAAGCGATGGTGAATAGTGAATATGGATGGTACGTTTTTTTGCTTGTGAAAACGATTTTTTCATTTTCATTGCCCTTACTGTTGTTGGCTTCTCCCCTATCGTTACCTTTTCTATTTTCAGAGCACGTGTTAGCTTTTCGGCACAAAACAAGGCTGGATCGGGAATAGAACCTTCCACCTTATACTCCGTTTGGTTGGGAGGTATGGTACCATTGACAAAACGCGAATTATCATAAGGTGCACCGTAGATGTATGCATTATCATCTGTTCCATTCGCAGTCAGGTTATTGGTTAGTTGCAAACCATACACAGTAGGTAGGATTTTGGCTACACTCGGCTTAGTGCCCACTTCACCCGAATTGAATAAAATTGAATATTTATTATCGTGATAAGACAATCCACATGCACCAGCCCCATAATAGTTACCCATATCACCCCAAATCCATTCATCAGGAGTCATGTTATCTTCGAAAATGCTAGCGTCCCCAATCACAGCTCCTGTTATCTTTTTAATTCCTTTTGCATGAAGAATGCGAGCCCAACGAACAACTAATGATATGCTATCTTTTTTTCGTTTAAAAAACTCAGACTCCAAGGTTGGGTCTCCTCCCCCTGTGATGTATAAATTACCATTAATGATTCCATTCAAGGAATCATAGGAGCCATCGTATTGAATTTTTGTTTCGAATAGGAAGTCTTTTCCTAAAATAGATAATGCTGCTCCAGTTGTTGCTATTTTAATAGTACTTGCTGGAACTAAACTCATTTGACTATTGTATTCATAGATGATGGAATCCTTTGAAGTATTAGCGACACAAATACTAAAAACAGCATGTTTCATAGCATCGTCCTTTTTAAGTACATCTACTTCTTCGGTCAATTTTCTATTGTTTTGAGCAACGATAAGCAAAGGAAACATTAGAAGAGGAAGAAAAATAAAAAACCTAGAACCTTTGAATGACATATAAATATTGATATTTGCGTGTGTTAGTGGTTGGATGATTAACCGAATTATTAATTTACGGCATCGAAATTACAAAGAAAAATGTAATTGAACTTATTTTAATTTAGAATCAAAATATTTATCCAATTATATTAATATAAAATTGATACGAAAAGTTGAATGCATATGATTCCGAACTACTTTTGTGGTATAAATTTAACAATAAATGCCATGAACAAGAATTCAAACACAAAACACATTGATGCTTTACATTTTGAGCACCAATTGTGGTTAAGCAGAGCTAAATTCTACACAGACGAATTAGTGATTTACCAAAAAAGATTAGAGTACATTGCTGGTAGAAATAACAAAGAAGAGGTTCGAAAACAAGTTGAGCATTTTCAAAATCAATTTATCATTCAAGAAACTCATCTTTCAAAACTTAATCATGAGGTGAAGGCACATGAAAAATTCCTTGCAACGTTTGCGGAAAATCATCCTATTGCCATCGATCATCGGTTATTCGAAGATCACAAGTTGATGCACGAACGCATGAACATGTTCAAAAAAATATATGATGAGTTGAAAAAAGAATTTAATGCGTTTCTAAGTACTTGGATGTAGTTTAGAATCCTTTAAGATTAAAACATACTTTTCCTTTGCTCTATCGAATTCGGTAATTATTTGTTCGCGTTCGGTGATTAGTTTGGAGATGTAAACGCTTTTCTTGTAAAACAACATCATTATTCCCCATTTTGCGAATATTCGCTTAACGGTATGAAAATACCAATATGCAAATAATCCTGAGATGGGTAGGCTTATGCTGTAAGCAATAGTGAAATAATAACTCTGCGTGTATTTCCAAACCAATGTAATTTGAATAGTATAAAAAATAATAAAGGTAAACATCCCTCCTACCATACCAATGGCCCCTCTGAATTCTTTTTGCTTACTAATTTTACCTGCACAAAAAGCTGGTATTTCAAATGGTAATGTATTATTGATAAAACCGTACAGCCAAAATGGTGCACCAAAAACAATGAGAGCAAGTGATTTAAAACTAAATGCGAAAAAAGAAGTTTGATGTTTGTTGGGTGCAATATCAGTATCAGATAAACGTAACTCAATTAACTTTACAAAGTAATTTTTTATTCGCATCCGCATATCCTCAACCAGTGTTCTATCATGTATGGAAAAGTAATTTACCGTCTCAAGGATATTTTTTGTGATCAAGAATTCAGCATCCTTTTCGTACTCTTTTATGCCTCTTTCTTCTACCAACCTTGATTTGTAAAGCATCTCAATATGACTAACGAGCACATCAGTATTCTCATCTTCTATTGCGATGATTAATTTCTCCAATTGCTTCGTGATTTCTGCAGTTAATAATTGAGCTCCTAAGAAATTATCTTTAGTATATTCTTTTTTGAAATCACTCACCTGAATTGGCTTGTGAATGTTGATGAACAAATCGTTGTTGAAGTGATGAGGGTCGGAATAATTTAAGCCAATATTTACAATCTGAACACCTAATTGAAAATCATTTCGAGCTTCTGCACCCAGTACAATTCGAGCGGCCCCAGTTTTAATGGTTCTTAATTTCCGCTCGGTAAAACTAACTCCTTCAGGGAACATCAATATGGCTCCATTGTTCTCAAGATGTTCGAAGCATTTTTCAAATGTCTCTGCATTCTTATTCATCTGTGAAGGATCATCCTGCTTGCGATAAACAGGAACCATATTGAATTTAGGTAATAACCACTTGGCAAACTTGGATTTAAACAATTCACCCTTCCCAAGGAAATACACCTTTCGATTGAGAATAGTTGCAATAACAATTGGGTCCATGAAGGTGCTAGGATGATTGGCAAGAACTAATAATGGTCCATTTTCAGGAATCACCTCTTTGTTGCGAATAACAATCGAACGAAAGAAGATTCGAACGGTTACTTTCATCAAAATCCGAAGAAATGAATACAACATGGTTTGTTATCAATTAATAAAACACTAAAATAACAATAAACAAGTATCAATTAAAAAAGCTATCTGAATTCAGATAGCTTTTTTGATTAGAGTTTAAACTTTTAACTATCTAACCTCAATTTAAATATTTTCTTGAGCGGCCCAGGACAAGAAACCTGATGACAATTGGCACACTTCTGAACTAAAGAATTATAGTTTTTATTTAAATCTTCTTTAGGAGAATGGTACAACGATTTGAGTGTGTTTAAATAATCGTCAGCAAAGGCATCAAAAGAATCAGGTTTGGTGTTCACATCTGTCGGTTTAGCAGTGTGCAGTTTCAAAAAAGCTTCGGGAAACTTAGTTGGAACACCTCCATTCTTGATTAAGGTATTCACAGCAGCTAAGGAATCGTACATGTTACGCATCAAAACCGCAAGTTCACTGTCTCCATTTGGGTTCAGAGGTTTCGTTTTTACGCAAGAGGAAGCATCTTTTTCTGTTTTGCTTTCTTGTTTGCATTGTATTATAAACAAACAAAAGATTCCAAACGAAGCATAAACAAATAGTTTACTTTTTGATGATAACCCCATGAGCTTCAAAGCTAATATTTATTTCAGGTTCGGTTATTTTAGCAATCTCTTCTTTTGATTTACCGGCATCTTCGGCATAGTGTTGCAACTCTGCTACCTTGGTTGTGTCATGAAAGGCTACTCCTTCAATTACAACTTCTTTTCCTGCTGCATCTTTAGGAACAAAAAAACCATAGTCTTTGAATCGAACCATCATTTCCTGATTGGTTCCAATATTCATTTTCATCCAACAACCTTTTTTCTGGCAAACTGATTCTATTTTCCCTGCAAGTTTTATCTTCAGTGAATCTTTTCCATTGATAGAAGTGTTCAATTGATCTGCTGCTAACGCACCATCCAATGTAATGGTATCGCCAAAGTATTTTAAAGTAGTATCTTTTGAAGCTGTTTTATTATCATTGCCATCACTCTGATTTCCACAAGAGGTTAGTAAGGCTGTTCCTATTAAAGAAACAAAAATTAGTTTTTTCATACAATAAAGTTTAAAGATTATTCTACAAAGTAAATGAATTTTTGCGAATCGGAATTGAAATCTCTTAATATTATTTACTCGTTTGCAAGGGATACAATATCCTGAACTTCCAAAATAGAACGATCGTTTCCTTTGCTCACCGATTTAATCATCGCAACACCCACTTCACTCAGTGTGCAGACAAATTTAGGAAACAATACCTTTAACATCGGATACATCCAAATGATAGCTTTGTAGAACTTTAATGTGTTTTTCAAACCTTTTGTAGGCCTCATTAATCCTGGACGAAACATGTATGCCTTTTTGAAATACATGCGCATTAAATGGTTCTCTGTTTTACCTTTAACCCTTGCCCACATTATCTTTCCACTCTCAGTGCCATCGGTACCTGAACCTGAAACATAACAGAAAACCATTTCCTTGTTATGTTTCACCAAAGTTTCTGCAACATGCATGGTAAGGTCGAATGTCATTTTGGTGTAATCACTCTCCGACATACCCACGGAAGACACTCCTAAGCAAAAGAAACAACCATCATAACCTGTAAGATGATTTTCAATTACCGATAAATCAAAAAAATTGGAGTGAACAATCTCTTTTAATTTAGGATGTGAAATACCACATTCTTTTCGATTGACAACTAAAATCTCACTCACTTCATTGCTTAATAGACATTCGTGAAGAACACCCTCACCAACCATGCCTGTTGCACCAGTAATTATTACTTTCATTATTTATGTTGACGGAATAAAAAAAGGTGAACAATTGTTCACCTTTTCTTTTTTATTTAAAACTTTTTCTAGGACGTTTTTCTCTTTTGAAGTTTTCTTTTCTATCGTTTCCTGTAGATGTTGACTCACTTGAAGAAGATGCTTTGGAAGAACTTCTTTCGGCACGGTCGCTATAAGATTTACGATCCGAATTACCAGAATCGCCATACGACTTCTTTTCTCCGTAGCTTTTCTCTCCACCACCATATGATTTTGAGTAACCTCCTCTATCTCCACCTCTGTCAGAACGGCCGCCATAGCTTCTCTTTTCGCCATAACCGCTTCCTCCTCCACTTCCGTAAGAACGTCTTCTATCTGACCCTCCACGGCTACCTTCACCTCTGCGTTCGCCACCACCAGAAGCAGTTGCTCCACGAGATTCAATACGAACAGAACGATTGTTGTAACGAGCATTTTTGAATGTCCCTTGAATGATTTCAGCAATTTCTGTTTTCACTTCGATAAACGAGAAACTGCTTTTTACTTCCACAGACACAATGGATGCCATATCAACACCCGATACTTCGGAGATATACTCTTTCATACTTGTTGAATCAAGGCTATCTAATTCGCCAAGATTGACAAATAGTTTGGTTATGCCTGGAGCAGATACGAAACGCTCTCCTTTTGAAGCAGAAGCATTGAGGTCTGGGGCATTTTTGTAATAATCTAAAAAGCGATTAAATTCAGAAGAAACAAAACGTTTGATGATGTCTTCTCTACTTAAATCTTTCAATTCGTCATATATCTTTGGCATATATGCTTCAATGGCTTCTTCGTTCACTTCTACTTCATGTACCTTTTTTACAAGGCTGAATAATTGTTTCTCGCATGCTTCGAATCCTGTTGGAACTTTACCTTCTGTAAATTTCTTTTTGATGATGCGTTCGATAATTCTAATCTTTCCAATCTCTTTCATATTGATGATAGCGATTGAAACTCCTGTTTTACCAGCACGTGCAGTACGTCCACTACGGTGAGTATAATTTTCTATCTCATCAGGCAAGGTGTAATTAATAACGTGAGTTACATCTTGAACATCTATTCCTCTTGCTGCCACATCAGTAGCTACAAGCATTTGTAACGAACGACTACGGTAACGTTTCATGACATGGTCGCGTTGCGATTGTGATAAATCTCCATGCAATGCATCTGCATTGTATCCGTCTTTAATCAATTTATCTGCTATTTCTTGTGTTTCTATTTTTGTACGACAGAAAACAATTGCAAAAATATCTGGATTAGAATCGGCAATACGTTTCAATGCAGGATACTTATCGCGAGCATGAACAATATAATACACGTGATCGATATTCACATTTCCTGCGTTCTTAGTGCCGGCAGTAATCTCAACAGGATTGGACATGTAATTTTTCGAAATACGTAATACCTCATCAGGCATTGTTGCTGAGAACAACCATGTATTCTTTTCTTCGGGTGTTTGCGAAAGGATGGTATCCAAATCTTCTTTGAAACCCATGTTAAGCATTTCATCCGCTTCGTCAAGCACAGCAAAACGAACACTAGATAAATTCACTCGTCTACGGTCAATCATATCGTTCATACGACCTGGAGTAGCTACAACTATTTGTGCTCCTCTCTTAATTTCACGAGTTTGTGTATCAATACTTGCTCCACCGTAGATAGCAACAATGTTGGCATCTTTGATGTACTTGGTATAACTTTGCAAATCTCTTGTTATCTGCATACACAATTCGCGTGTAGGACACATAATCAATGCCTGTGTATCACGAGAATTGAAATCAATCATCGAGATTAGTGGCAAACCAAAGGCTGCTGTCTTTCCTGTACCTGTTTGGGCTAAAGCCACAAGGTCGGTATTCCCTTTTAATAGTTCAGGAATTACTTTATCCTGAATAGGTGTTGGGGTTTCAAAACCCATTTCTGTTACAGCTTTAACGATAGCATCGTTAAGCCCTAACGCTTCAAATTTGTTCATTAATTTTTAATTATGTTTATATTACAGTTGTCAACTTACAAGGAAGTACATGTGAGTAGAATCAGACAACTGTGTTTTAAGAAACCCACCATCATTGGTATTGGGGTTATTTCGGCAAAAGGTTAATCAGTTGTAAATTCGTCTCATCAAAAATCCTTTTTTGACTAAAACCGCGGCAAAATTACACTTATTATTTGATTTGACAAGTTTTATTTTCAATATGCTTTTGAAAAAGGCTTTATATGGACTTTGAAATAAAGCTTTTGAGGCAATCAAAAATTAAAATGATTTGGTCTATATCCTAATCATAGAACACAATTTGATCAAAAAAATGGTTAGACGATATTTTTTTTTAAGTCATTTCGGATATTCAAATAATCTTCTAGCTTTGTCCAATCAAACTAAATCCATAACTCCAACATTTGCATGTCAATTGATATTGAAAATTGTTAAGAAGATTAGAAACTATGAACGAACTCGAAACTTATAAGGCAGCATTTGACTCGGCACAAGACGGAATCATTATTTGCAATCATCATGGAAAGATATTATTAGTAAATAGAAGAGTTGAAACACTTTTTGGATATTCGGAAAAGGAATTGATAGCTCAACCGATAGAGATTCTTATTCCTCGAAGGTTTCATCATCATCATGTTGATGTGCGCGACCACTATTTGAAACAGCCTTCATTGAAAGAAATGGAAACGCGAAAAGAATTGAACGCATGCAGGAAAGATGGTTCTGAATTTTTTGTAGAAATAAGTTTGAGCCCTATTCAACTTAAAGACCGAATGATAGTGACTACCGTGGTACGCGATATTACTCAAAAGAAGGAAGCTGAACGGAAAATAGAAGTGCAAAACAAATTATTGCTTGACCAGAATCAAGAATTAGAACGCTTTGCCTATATCGCCTCACATGATTTGCAAGAACCATTACGAACGGTGTCGAACTATGTAACCTTGTTCAATAAAAAGTACGAAGGTCAATTGGATAAAAATGCTGATTTATATCTGGAATATATTTCGTCAGCTACTTTGCAAATGCAACTCCTCATTAGAGATTTACTTACTTATTCAAAAATAGGATTTGATAAAAGTCGAAACGATGTTGATTGCAATCTAATTGTGAAAGCCATAATAGCTGATTTGAACAAGGCTATTGCCGAAAGTGGTGCTGAATTTATGATTGCTCCTTTGCCTGTAGTGATTGGCAACATGGTTGAACTCAAATCCTTGTTTCAAAATTTAATTAGCAATGCCATTAAGTATCGAAATAAAATTGGCAATCCATTGATTTCAATTGCTGCTGTGGAACATAAAAACGAGTACTTGTTTTCGATAACCGACAATGGCATTGGTATTGAATCGAAGTTCTACGAACGCATCTTTATTATATTTCAGAAATTACATGGACAGAAAGAATATGATGGGACAGGTATAGGGCTTGCTCAATCCAAGAAAATTGTGGAACATCATGGTGGGAAAATTTGGGTTGAATCGGAAGTTGGTAAAGGAAGTACCTTCTACTTCACCATTGCTAAAGAGCTTAACAAACAAATAAAAGAAATCAATACTAATTAATTTAATAAATGCCTACTCCTAAACTTAAATCAATTTTATTAATTGATGATAATCCTGCTGATAATTTATTTCATCAGCTTTTGATTGATGAGATGAAGGTGACGGAAACACTCATTGCTGTAGAAGATGGAGAAGAAGCAATCGACTATTTAAGAACTCATTTGGATAACCTTCCTAGTTTGATTTTTCTGGATATAAATATGCCTCGGATGAATGGTTGGGAGTTTTTGGATGAGTATGATTCGTTTCCTTCTTCTGTGAAATCTAAAATTATCATCATTATGCTTTCTACTTCGGCAAACCCTAAAGATATTAGTCGTTCGCAAGAATATTTAACTGTTTCGAATTTCGAAACAAAACCACTGACCAAAGAATCGTTAGAAAATATCCTTGACCATTATTTTTAGAAATATCGTTTTTTGTTCGTTTCATTTCAAATAATAAATCCCACTCTATAATAGAGTGGGATTTATTATCCATTTCAAATTACTGTTTATTTACTTCTTCTCGGCTGCTGCATTTGCATCAGGAAACTTTACACAAAAGAGTGGTTTCTGACCAACAACCTGACCGGTTTCATCCAATTTAAAGGCAAGAATAAGAGCAGATGTAACCTTTTTAGATAAAGTATTAGTGAGTGTATCGAAGACTATTTTTTCTTCGAAACGAATTTGTGAAATGTCGTCAGGACTTGTGTCAATTCTGATAGGTACATTCATCTTGGTTCCAGGAATTTTTGGATTGTCTGTCATATATGTTGAATCCCATCGGCTTAAAATGGCATCAAATTCTGGGAGGGTATAATCAATGTCGTGATTTATAAAGCTACATGCTTTTAGTTTACCACTCCTTACGGCTTTGGTGATTGAATTAAAAATCTGGGGCTTGTCGAGCTTATAGGTTTTGTCCCAGTCTTCTTGACTCCAAAGGCTATCCTTGGTCATTGGCATGGTGGTTTCGGCTGTTTCGGCCCATACCACTGCGTTTGATTTTTGCTCTTCGTTTCCGTTTTTGTTGCATGCTAAGAAAGCTGTGCAAGCTAGTACAATAATCGTTTTTTTCATTGAATAAAATTTTTAATTGTTAGTAATTCGTTTTACGCATCAAATATAATAATTTTGGCATTGGTTTAAAATGATTTTACATCGAAACGATTTATTTTTACCGCTAAGACGGAAAGGCAGAAAGGGATTTTCAGAATAAAAAAAGTTTATTTGCCACAAAGACACTAAGGCACGAATGGAAAATAGGTTTTATTGGTAAAAAAACACCCACAAAAACCTAAAAAAAGTGACCCCGGGGAGGCTCGAACTCCCGGCCCGTTGATTAAGAGTCAACTGCTCTACCAGCTGAGCTACGAAGTCATCTTTTTTATAATGGGCGCAAAGGTAGTTTTATTTGGTTGGCTATAACAAAGAAGAAAAAAGGTTTTAAGTTGATGAAGGTTTTATTTGCCACAAAGGCGCAAAGACAGAAAGGAGAAATAGGTTTTATTGGTAAGAAAACCCTTGCAAAGGCCGAATGCGAAGAGAGGTGTAAATCAATAAACAAAAGGTATTAAACGGTAAGTGTTTTTGCAATACGTTTCGTATTCTTCGCCAAACTGCTCTTTCAGTACTTTTTCTTCTATCCCGATGCGGTAAAGAAGAGAAGCAAAAACCACCACCACTACTACTACTACACTCAGATAATTATTCAAAGAAAGACCAAATCCGGCAAACGACAGCAGCATACCGGTGTAAGAAGGATGACGAAGTAGGCTATACAAGCCGTCTTTTTTTATGCGATGATTGTGGCGAATGGTAACATCTACTGTAAACATTTTGCCCAACTGCCAAATGGCTGTAAACCGAATGACCATACCTAGCACAAGGATGGCTATGCCGGTGTAATACATAAGCAAGGTGGGTAAGATAAAAAACGAAGTGTAGATGGCGCAAGTGATGCCTGCTGCAATAGCTACTGTAATCATTACCCATCCCGTAAGCATGGAGCCTTTGTCTTTTTGTTTAAGGTCTTTTGTGCTCGAACGGGTGAGGATATTGAGTATAATTTCGGACAACAGCCATACCAGATACACTAGATTAAAATTTACCATACCGTCTCTTTTTCTTACAAATATAGCTTATTATATATATGCTTGATTTATTTCTTCACAAAAAACTTTTATGCCTATATTGGTGATTACCCCAGCAAAATGAAGATGCTAAAACACCAATTTGTTGCCTCTTTTGGTTTTATAGGTGAAAAAACATTTGAATGGTTCGAAATCTAAATCTCCAAACTATACTTATATATATGTATACCTAAAATTCCCCTTTTGTGGAAATTCCGAATTAGGTTTTGCTCCGTTTTGCGTGAAACGAATGTTTTCCTAATTAGGTTTTAGTCCGTTTCGTGTGGAATGGATGGTTTTCTAATTAGGTTTTAGTCCGTTCCGCGTGAAACGGATGTTTTCCTAATTAGGTTTTAGTCCGTTCCGCGTGAAACGGATGTTTTCCTAATTAGGTTTTGGGTCGTTCCGCGTGAAACGGATGTTTTCCTAATTAGGTTTTGGTTCGTTCCGCGTGAAACGGATGTTTTCCTAATTAGGTTTTGGTCCGTTCCGCGTGAAACGGATGTTTTCCTAATTAGGTTTTGGGTCGTTCCGTGTGGAACTAGCCTTTTTTAATCAAACTTTCCAGTTCCTCGCCATTTTGGCAGGTGTTTTGGTTTTAAAATCTGCCATTTTTACAATCAGTCGATTTATTGTTTTCTTTCAGTTTGGTTGCCTTTGGATGATTTTTGCAATTATTGCAAATAATTTTTTTTGAAATTTGGATTTTGGATTAAAAATTTCTTATTAATTTTGCATCACAGAAATCTTTAATCATTTTATTAATTTTTAATCAACTTTAATCGCATGGCAACTAGAGGCAGTAATTTAGAAAAAAATCCATTCAAAAAAGCAATGGAAAGCGGCTACACCGTGTCGGGACAAATTTCACAATTTGTTGACGATACTTTAAATGCAAATCAAGGGGTAGACACCCGCATAGCTGATTTGTATACCATCTACAAACCTATTAATATAGGTATCAACAAGGCAATCATTGGACACAATGCATCATTCAACCAACGAACTGCCGAAACTACTGACATCGAAACTTTCGAGGCAGGAATACCTGCCGAAGTAAAGATATGGTGGAAAAAACTTACTGCTGTGTATGACGAAGGAACTACTAAATACAACACCCTTTGGGCTGGTGGCAATACTAGTTTTTACAAAAAATCACGGCAGTCGAACATCGACCGTATGTCTACATTAGTTACTGCCATTGGGGCTGATGCTTCGCTGGCAGCATTAAAAACGATTGTAGAAAATTATCTTGCTACTTATAAATCATTAGTAGCTGCACAAACATCGGATAAAACATCCGTACAAACTGGAAAATCAGATATTGATATTGCTCGCGATGCTGCAACTAATGGATTATGGTATGTTTATTCAGGTTTATTAATGGTGTATTTGCCTGAAGTATCAAAAGCTTTGGCTTATTTCCCAATGGAATTGATTTACAAAGCTGCTAAAATACGCGAATATCGCCTATTGGTACCTATGGCAAGTTCGCGCAAGATATGCAGCCGCAAATGGAAAACAGGAGATAAAATTGAAATGGTAAACAACCGTGATGTAGATTTAGAAATTGGCTTAACAGCCGATTCATCCGTATTACCTACTACTTGGTACACTTTAGCAGCAAACTCTACCGCTAATGTTATCCCTGCCGATTTAGGCGCAACTACCAATAAATTCGTAATCGTAAAAAATATCGACCTTATAACAACAGGTGATATTACGTTTACACTTTTTGAAGCATAATTAATTTAATCATCTTACAATAAAAAGCCCTGAACATAATTGTTCGGGGCTTTTTTTACAGCAAAAATGATTGTTAAAAACAATTGGCGAATTAAATTTCAGATGTAACCTTCCGTTTAGTAACTTATTAAGTAAAGCATCATCGAAGTAAATCAATTGCCAAACACTCCGCTTTACTAAATAATGGACCATTAGCAGCATTTCTGACCGATGTTATTTGAAATTTCAACCTAAGTATATGAATGATGAGCGAATAAGTAAAACAAAGGACAAATTGTTGATTACTTTTGAAAGTTAACAAAAAACTATGGTAAACAACTCACAAGAAAAAGCATTGCAAATTATAAATTCCCAAACTAAAAACATGGATAAAAAGTACCTAGTCAATGAAACCCTAATAAAAATATTTCAAAAGAATGGCCTCTTCGAAATAAGCACCGAAGAAGATAAAAAATACAATAAAAGAACTTTTGTGCTCAGGACTGAAACAAAAAGAGTGATTTTTATTGATAAAGATTCGATAGTGTTGATGGATAACAACTCGTTTCAAGACCGTAGAGTGGAATTAACAGAAATGGAATTGAAAGTGGCCATTCTTTTTTTAAAGTTAGAGGAAATCGATCATTCTCCTTTTAATCCATTAAGCCCTTTTAATATTTCGGCAGTTGCCAACGTGATACAAGAATTGAAGGATCATTTAGAAGTAAATAAAAATAACCAGAAGAGAAACAAAATGAACGAACTCTTGAAACTTTGGGATGAAGTCACCGTTGTTTAGTCGGCAAGAGTAAAGTAGCAAATCCGAGCCCCTTGTAACCATACATGGGGTTTTTTTTATACTTAATTCCGAAAGTGCTTGGTATCCATTCATAGGTATAGCATCAGTAATTGAATGTAGGTATACACTTCCGTTTAGCAACTTATTAAGTAAAGCATCATCGAAAATAAATCAATTGCCAAACACTACGCTTGATTAAATTATAGATAATAGGCAGAATCCCTGGCCGATGTTATTTGAAATTTCAACCTAGGCTTGCGAATGCTGAACGAAAAAGTGAAAAAGAGGATAAATTGTTTTTTAAATTTGATTGTTGATAGTAAGTTGTGATAAAGAAAAAGCAATTAAAATAGGATAATAAAAACAAAATAAACAGCATTCATTTAACCCAAATAAAAACCAAAAACTCCAATTCCTATCTTGTAAACAAACTATGAAAACAGAAACTGCTCGAAAAACAGAAAAGAATATCCAAGAATTTAAACAATTACTTACTTCTTTTTTAGATTTTAAACTAAGGTATAAATTGCATTATTCGCGCAAAAACGATCAAGAATTCGTGTATGGCATCTACCAAGCCGACAGGAAAACATGGTTTTGGAAAACCGAAGATGCCTATTTAGCCGAAATATCAACACTCGATTTTACCTTACCATTTGAAAAAGAAGAATGGGAAGATTTAAAATTTGTAATCATCGACAAATCTACCTCCGAAGCTTTCTTGAAAATAGCCGAAGAATACCAATTCAGAACAGGAAAAAAAGTGTTAATAGAAAAACTATTTTAACAAGCTTATTCCTCCCAAAACACTTCGCTTTGCACATTGGTGAATGATGTGTATTAGAGTTCAACTTTTCCACAAGAAAACGGGAATATCACTTCATTTAAATAAAACACCTAAAATAAAGTGATTATCTCCTTTTTAATGTCTACTTTTACACGACCAAATAAATAAGTCCACCTCGAAGAATAACTATCACTTTCTTTTGAGTATCGGAATAAGGCTATTCTACTTGGTTTTTATTTGTTTTTACTTTTTATTCTATCATTAATTAACAACATAGGCAGATGTTAAAGCATCGCTCAAATTGATTAACGAATCGGTGAAAAAAACTTTGGATGATGAGTGACAAGCATAATGAAACAAAGGCAGCTTTGCTATTAGCAAACAAAGAACTTGCTCTACAGAACAAAGAGCAAGCGAAATGTGCTGAAGAATTAGGAATAGCAAACAAAGAACTTCTGTACCAAAACGAAGAGAAAGCAAAACGTGCTGATGAATTAATTATTGCAAACAAAGAACTTGCTTTTCAGAACGAAGAGAAAGCCAAACGTGCTGCCGAATTAATAATAGCAAACAAAGAACTTGCTTTTCAGAATGAAGAGAAAGCCAAACGTGCAGATGAATTAATTATTGCAAACAAAGAACTTCTTTACCAAAACGAAGAGAAAGCCAAACGTGCTGATGAATTAATAGCGGCATTAAAAGAATGTGCTTATTTAAACCAAGAGAAGGATAAACGCGCTGCCGAATTAGTAATAGCCAACAAAGAGCTTGTAAACAAAGAAGAGGAAGTGAAAGCGTTAACCGAATTTTTGGAACAAAAGGTGATAAGAAGAACAGTAGAGTTGGCAAAAGTAAACGGAGAACTAATGAATGCAATTGCCGATGGAAAAATATACGAGAGTAAATTGTTCGAACATTTGCAGATGTCCACAGCCATGTTGGATAACAACCCAGACGTTATTGGCCGCTTCGACAAGGATTTCAGATACCTATATATTAATCATCCTATAACTACCGAAAGAAAC
Source organism: uncultured Bacteroidota bacterium (assembly GCA_903911435.1). Lineage (GTDB taxonomy): Bacteria > Bacteroidota > Bacteroidia > 2-12-FULL-35-15 > 2-12-FULL-35-15 > 2-12-FULL-35-15. Next base: position 9,678 of record CAIWDF010000043.1, on the reverse strand, counting down.
GAAACCCGCGAGTGGGTGATTGGTAAAACCTTACGCGACAGAGGTTTTTCAGATGAAATTACCAGAGCTTACGAAGATGCTCATCAACATGTATTTGCTACAGGCAAAGAAAAAACAATTGAAGTGCCTATCATTATTAAAGGAGATTTGCATTATTTCGAGAGCCGATGGACACCTGAGTTTGCAACCAATGGAACTGTGGCAAGTGCACTTTGTATCTCGCGAGACATTACTCCTCGCAAAAGAATGGAAAAGGAGATAGAAGAACATACTGCCCAATTAATAACAGCAAACAAAGAACTAGAGCAGTATACCTATCTCACTTCGCACGACCTGCGCGAACCTCTTTTAACCATTCATTCTTTTATCAACCTCATTCAAAACGAACACAGCCAAGGGTTAGATGATGATGCCAAACGGTATTTAAAATTGGTATCTCAGGCATCAGTACGCATGGATAGCCTTATCAAAGGTTTGCTCGATTATTCCAGACTGAGCAATGCCAAACATTTAAATGATGGTGTAGATTGCAATGAAATACTAAAGGAAGTACATGCCGATTTACTTTCACTTATTACTAAAAACAACGCCTTAATTAGTGTTGACAAATTACCTATCATCAAAGCCTTTCCGTTAGAAATAAAACTTCTATTTCTAAATCTAATCACCAATGCTATTAAATTCAGGAAAAAAGAGATTGACCCAGAAATACACATTTCGTTTACTAAAATAAGTAATGGTTGGCAATTTTCTATAAAAGATAATGGCATTGGTATAGAAGAAAAAGGCAAAGAGAAAATCTTTTTGATTTTTCAACGTCTTCACAAACGAAAAGATTATGAAGGAACCGGTATAGGACTAGCCTTTTGCAAAAAAATAGCGGAACTACATGGAGGAAGAATATGGGTAGAGTCGATACCCGGTGAATCGAGTACTTTTTATTTTACCATTTTAACAGAATGATTATGAAAAAAAAGCTGAACTGTATTTTATTGGTTGATGATGACGAATCGTGCAACGAATTTCATCAAATCATTATCGAAAAAGTAGGATGTGCCGAAAAAGTGGAAGTGGCTAATGATGGAGAAGAGGCACTCGCCTTTCTTAGGTCGAGTATTAATGGCATACATCCCAAACCCGATCTTGTTTTTCTGGATATTAATATGCCGGGCATGAATGGTTGGGAATTTTTGGAAGAGTATAAAAAAATGGAAGGGGAAATTAACGCAAAAATTGTTGTGATGCTCACCACATCTTTAAATCCGAATGATAAAATACGTGCTGAAGAAACAGGCTGTGTTGATGGATTTAGAAGTAAATTTCTTACGATAAAAGATGTAAATGAACTATTATTGGAATTCTTTCCTGAATAAAACCAAGATGATACGCTGAAATAGAGTTAGCTTACAGCTCTACTCGTAAATCATGTTAATGGTTCCATTAATTCGGAACTCACCAACTCAAGGTGTAATTTATTTTAATGAAATAAATGTATATTTGTAGTCGAATAATCAGGAAAACAGATTATTGAAAAACAAAAAACTATTTCACATGAAAAAAACTCTACTATCATTATTAGCACTTGCGTTTACAGTTTCGTTTACAGCTAAAGCTGCGCACGTATCAGGAGGCGAAGTAAACTATCAACACATTTCCGGCAATCAATACAAAATCATCTTGAATTTGTTTTGGGATTGTAGCGTATTCGACCCTGGAACAAGTCAAGTAATGACAGCCAACAGCAGCTGCGGATTAACCATTCCTTCTTTTACAGTTAACATCGATTCAACAGTTGATGTTTCATCGTTCTGTTCGTCCACCTCCACTACGTGCAACGGAGGTGCATTGCCAGGAATGAAAAAGAATATTTATTCGGCCCTTGTCAACCTGCCAGGAACATGTAGCGATTGGCGATTTGAACATACCAACTGCTGTAGAAGTACTAGTATCAATTTATCAAGTACTCCTAGTTACGATTTTTATGCGATACTAAACAATGCTATTAATTCGGGCAACAACTCGGCTTATTTTAATGAAAACATTTCTTTGTTTTTAAGAGTAGGGCAAACCGAAAGCTTTTATTTTAATGCTACTGATGTAGATGCAAATGCCCTCACCTACTCTTTTGTTTCGGCCATGAGCACCGATTACATCACCTCTGCACCTTATAACTTATCGTATACTGGTGCTGCTCCTATAACAGGTATTACTATCGATGCTAATACCGGATTAATAACCGTTACACCTACTACCATAGGTAATTTTGTAGTAGCCATCATGGCTACCGAACGAGATGCAAACGGAGTGGTGATAGGAAATGTGGTTCGAGATTTTATTGTTAATGTCATCAGCAGTGCCAACCAAGCTGTATTGGGTAGCAGTGGAAGCATCACCAATTTAGTTGGCTCATCGGCAGTATTAGTAAATCCAATAAGCGTTACTTTTTGTTCAGGAACAAATCTTTCGTTCGACTTAGTTTATTCCGATCTTGATGCAGCTGATGTACTATCAGCTACTACTAACATAGCAGCAGCTTTACCCGGAGCAAGCATCAGCGTTTCGGGCAGCAATCCATTAACTTTATCTATCAGCTGGAATCCTCCTTTCAATTATATAACTCCTGTTTCGGTGCTCAATGTTGCCGTTACCGACAATAGTTGTCCAATTCCGGGATATAAAATGTTCAGTTATTATTTCTATAAAAACAATGCCACCTATGCTGGTCCCGACCAAACCATTTGTGGAAATCAACAAGCAATGCTACATGCAAGTGGTGGTAGTACTTACAACTGGTCGGTAGTAAGTGGTCCTCCAATGCAAGTTGGTGTCAACTTTTCGTGTACTACTTGTCAAGATGCAATAGCTACACCATCGGCCACTACCATGTATATGCTTGTAGAAACAGGAGCCGGACTTTGTAATTATACGGATACCGTCACCGTAAATGTTGTAAACGGATTTACCCATACGGTAACTCAGAGCTCTACCAATGCTTGTTTATTTGTGCCTGTTCAATTGGACGTAACCAATACTATTCCTTCAGGTTCTTATACTTATCAATGGTCACCTGCAACCTACCTTTCTAATGCAAACATTGCCAACCCAACTGCAACGTTTACAGGCGCAGGAACATTTGATTATTTGTTGACAACAAGTAATGCAGCGGGCTGTGTTATCACAGATTCCATCTCCATTGTGGCTCACCCTGTAGTCATTCCAACAACCACTGTTTCGAATGATACAACCATTTGTTTGGGAGGAAGTGCTAACCTTGCGGTAAACATTACCAATGCTATTAATCCTATTTGTGGAGTGGTTTCAACATCTGGCTGTGGTGCGAATTCAATGACAAGTCAAGTAGGAACTGGCATAACCTCCAATTCTTCTTACTCTTTCCCTGCTCCTTTTGGAAATTTTTATTCTTCAGGTTCTAGTCAATATATCTACACTGCTGCTGAATTGAATGCAGTAGGAATAACAAGTGGTAAAATAGACAACCTTGCATTCAACATCACTCAAATAACGGGTATAAGCACCTATCATAACTTTACCATTAAAATGGGTTGTACCTCATTGCAAGGATTCTCTTCAAGTGCTCCTGCTTTCATTCAGGGTACATCAACTGTTTTTCCTTCTCAAACCATTACCATTACCACAGGATGGAATACGTTTAATTTTCAAAATCCTTATGTATGGGATGGTTTGTCGAACATTGTAGTTGAAGTTTGCTTCAACGAGATTGTTTCTGGTTCAAATTACACTTCAAATAGTTCAACCGAATTGAGTTCAACAAGCTTTGTTTCCAGCATCGTTTCCTCTAGTGATATGCAGGCGCAATGTGGAAATCCAAATGGTTATTTTAATACACAATCAGAGCGTCCGAATATTAAATTTGGATATTGTCCGTATTTCGACATAAGTATTTATACCACTCAATGGTCTCCAGTTTCGGGTAATATACTCAACTCAAACAGTCTAAGTACAAGTGCTACACCTAATTTCCCAACCAATTACACTGTTACTGTATCCGATATATATGGAGCATGTTCAACACAAAATACGGTTCATGTAATGGTCGAAAATCCGCCATTGAGTTTCACCATGATTCCCGACTCAACAAATGCTTATAATTTCTGGGCTTACAATCCTCCTGTTTCTCCTAACATGAGTTATCATTGGGATTTTGGTGATGGAACAATCTCCTCGCTTGCCTCACCAACACATCTCTATACCACAGCCGGAACCTACAATGTTTGTCTTTCTACCGCAAGTGTCAATTGCCCTGATACCTTGTGTCATTCCTTAACCATAAGCGGAGTACTCAATAGTTGTCAAGCATTATATGGATTATTCCCCGATGTGAATTCGTCAACACCAAATTCGTATACCTGCTATAATTTTTCGTATGGCAATCTTACTAGTTATTTATGGGATTTTGGTGATGGAACCACTTCTACTTTAGCAACTCCTTCGCACGTTTACCCAAGTAATGGTCCTTACTTACTTTGTCTTACTGTAAGCGATGGCATTAGTTGTACCAACACGTATTGCGATACCATTGTCGATGTTGATTCATTAAATCGTTCCATCAATCCTTTACATATAAATGTTGTTGACGGCCCCCCGTTTGGCTCTCCTTTGGCTACTTTAGTCAATAAAGTTGAACACGATGAAACAGTAGAAGTGGTTCCTAATCCTTTTTCTGACTTTACCACTTTTAATTTTAAGTCAACTGAACCACGAAATTATAGCATAGAAGTGTATGGTTTATGTGGTAAGAAAATCAAACAATTCACCAACATTACAAGTGCTCGTTTCCAAATGAATAGTGAAGATATGAGTAAAGGAATGTACTTCTATCAAATAAAACAAGGTGAAAAAGAATTTGCGAAAGGAAAGCTTCTTGTTCAATAAACAACTTTAACACATTAATAAAAATCGGAGAATTGATAGATTCAATGTTCTCCGATTTTTATTTAAACTAAGATTTACTTAAATGTTTGCTTAAATAAGAAACTAAATCAAATAAAACCATGGAACAAAAACTACCATTACCACCATTCAATTTAGAAACGGCAACTCAAAAAGTGCAAATGGCAGAAAATGCTTGGAACACAAAGGACCCTGAAAAAGTTTGCCTTGCCTATACAATTGACACAGAGTGGAGAAATAGAAATCTTTTTATCAATGGTAGGGAAGAAGTGAAGCTTTTCTTAATAGAAAAATGGAAAAAGGAATTGGATTATAAACTAAAAAAAGAATTATGGGCATTTACCGACAATAGAATCGCTGTTCGTTTCGAGTATGAATGGCATGACAAAGATGGACAATGGTATAGGTCGTATGGAAATGAAAACTGGGAATTCGACCAGAATGGATTTATGAAAAAGAGATTTGCAAGCATCAATGATTTACTTATAAATGAATCAGAAAGGAAGTTGAGGTAACTCACCACGGACAATTTCAGCAATATAGTTTTCTATTAAAAATGGGGATTTTGCTTTTCAAACACTTCCAAACTATTTATATACTCGTAAATTTAAAAAATATTAAGAGATTGGAATTTGCAGGTGCTATTTATTTTACCAATATTCACTCATTTCTAGCAAAAACATGCTTGTTCACATGATATAAGTGTCCATTTTCGTTGCAGTTATATCTGTAACCTACCCTAAGTTTTTTCGTATACAATTCTGGAATAAATTTTATATTAATTTAGGAGATTAAGTGTCCTATTTTTTGCGATATTCGCACTCTTGTAAAAATTGATTTCGGGAAAGGATAATGAGAAGTGAAACTTCAATAAAAACAACTATAAATTTGAAACCATTAAAGCTAGTGCGATATATCGTTGCACTTTGTTTTACAATCTTTCTTAGTCTTCAGGCTGAAGCACAATTCAAATTTGTTGTATCTGGGGTTATTAGTGTTGACGATAAAAAACTAGATGGAGCAGTTGTAACATTGTACAAAGGAGGTACTGTTGCTCAACAATTCTCTACTTCTTCCAATGGGAAATATTCCTTTAGTTTAGACCCAAATCAAGATTACATCATTCAGGTAACTAAACCAGGACATATTACAAAGAAAATATCCTGTTCTACAAAAGGACTTTCGGACGAGCAAATCAAAAATTATAGTGGCAGTGCTGGAGCAAAGGCTGATGTTGGTATTTTTGAAACACCCAAAGACCCTGCCCTTGCATCGCAAATTAATTCTATTCTCTCCAAACCGGTTGCCAAACTATATTTTGATCCTGTTAAAGAGAATATCGACTATGATCAGGCTTATACCAACTCAATGCTTTCTGCCTTGGATAACCTTCAAAAACTGGAACAAGAAGCGAACAAAAAGGCTGCCGAAGAGAAGGCGAAATATGATGCTACGATTGCTAAAGCTGATGCTGCTTTTGCAAAAAAAGATTATGACAATGCAAAAGCTTCCTATACCGAAGCTTCGAACATAAAACCATTCGAGCAAAAACCTAAAGATAAACTAGCAGAAATAGAAAAATTATTAGCAGCGAACGCTAATGTTGCAGCTATAGAAGAAAAGTACAAAGCGGCTGTTGCAAAAGGTGATGCTGCGATGGGCACAAAGAGTTATGAAAACGCCAAGGCTGCTTTTAATGAAGCTGCAGGACTAAAACCTGCTGAAAAATATCCTAAAGACAAATTAGCCGAAATTGATAAATTAATAGCTGCTTTGGCAAATGCTGCAGCATCTGAAGAAAAATACAAAGCCGCAATTGCTAAAGGTGATGCTGCACTTGGGCAAAAAGATTATAACAATGCCAAAACCGCTTATACCGAAGCTACAGGACTAAAGCCATCTGAAAAATACCCTAAGGATAAACTAGCGGAAATTGATAAAATACTTGCTGACCTTGCTGCAAAAGACAAAGCAGACAAAGCCTTGAAGGAAAAATATGATGCAGCTATTGCTAAAGGAGATAAAGCTCTTGCGGCTAAAACTTACCCTGAAGCGAAAGCAGCCTACACGGAAGCTTTGGGATTAAAACCAAATGAACAATATCCAAAAGATAAAATTGCGGAAATAGATGCTGCAATAGCAAAGGAATTGGGTGAAAAGAAATTAGAAGAAAACTACAAAGCAGCCGTTGCTAAAGGAGATAAAGCCTTAATCGCTAAAACTTATCCTGAGGCAAAAGCAGCTTATAACGAAGCTTTAGGTTTTAAACCGAACGAAAAGTACCCTAAGGACAAGATTGCTGAGATAGATAAATTGTTGGCTGATGCAAATGCGGAAAAAGAAAGGCTTGCTAAAGAAAAAGAGTTGAACGAAAAGTACGCTGCTGCAATCGCTAAAGGCGATGCCGCAATGGTTACAAAGAGTTATGAAGCAGCTAAACCTGCATACACTGAAGCTTTAGGTTTGAAACCAACAGAAAAGTATCCAAAAGACAAATTAGCCGAAATTGAAAAACTTCTTGCTAGTAGTGCAGCTGAGAAGGAATTAAATGCAAAGTACACTGCATTAATAGATAAAGCTGATGCTTCGTTTGGAACCAAAGAATATGAAAAAGCAAAAGGCATATATAATGAAGCACTTGGTTTGAAGCCTGCAGAAAAATATCCTAAGGATAAAATTGCAGCTATTGATAAGTTGATGGCTGACCTTGCAGCAAAAGAAAAAGCAGATAAAGAATTGAATGAAAAATATGCTGCATTAATCGCTAAAGCAGATAAAGCGCTTGGCGATAAAAAATATGCTGACGCGAAAGGTATTTACTCAGAAGCCTTAGGTTTAAAAAAGGATGAACAATATCCAAAAGATAAAATTGCTGAAATTGATGCTGCGATTGCAAAAGAATTGGGAGATAAAAAGCTTGAAGAAAGTTATAAAGCTGCAATTGCCAAAGGAGACAAAGCTCTTGGTTCTAAAGATTATGATAACGCGAAAGCTGGTTACAATGAAGCGCTCGGTTTTAAAACAAACGAACAATATCCTAAGGATAAATTAGCCGAAATTGAAAAAGCGTTAGCTGCTTTAGCTTCTGAAAAAGATAGGTTGGCAAAGGAAAAGGAATTAGAAGAGAAGTACAAAGCGGCAATTACAAAAGGGGATGCTGACTTTGGAACAAAATCCTATGCAACTGCAAAAACTGCTTATACAGATGCACTTGGTTTAAAACCAAATGAGAAATATCCGAAAGAAAGAATTGCTGAAATAGATAAGTTAATCGCTAAAGAATTAGGTGAAAAAGAAATTGCCGATAAATACAATGCTGCGATAGCTAAAGCAGATGCAGCTTTGGCTACAAAAGATTATAACAATGCAAAGACTGGTTATAATGAAGCACTAGGCATTAAGTCTTCGGAAAAATATCCTAAGGATAAAATTGCTGAAATTGATAAAATACTTTCTGACCTTGCCGCAAAAGAGAAGTCCGATAAGGAGTTGAATGAAAAATATGCTGCATTAATCGCAAAAGCAGATAAAGCCCTTGGGGATAAAAAATATACCGATGCAAAAGGAAATTATACAGAAGCTTTAGGTTTAAAAAAGGATGAACAATATCCTAAAGATAAGATTGCTGAAATTGATGCAGCTTTAGCGAAAGAATTAGGTGATAAAAAATTGGAGGAAAGTTATAAAGCTGCAATTGCTAAAGCTGATAAAGCTCTCGGTTCTAAAGATTATGATAACGCCAAAGCGGCATACAATGAAGCACTTGGCTTTAAACCAAACGAGCAATATCCTAAGGATAAATTAGCCGAAATTGAAAAAGCATTAGCGGCTTTAGCTTCTGAAAAAGACCGATTGGCACAAGAAAGAGAATTGGAAGAAAAGTACAAAGCGGCAATAGCAAAAGGGGACGCTGACTTCGGAACAAAATCCTATGCAACTGCAAAAACTGCTTATACAGATGCGCTTGGTTTAAAACCAAATGAGAAATATCCGAAAGAAAGAATTGCTGAAATAGATAAGTTAATCGCTAAAGAATTAGGTGAAAAAGAACTTGCGGATAAATACAATGCTGCGATTGCTAAAGCAGATGCAGCATTGGCAACAAAAGATTATAACAATGCAAAGGCTGGTTATAATGAAGCACTGGGTTTCAAACCTGCAGAAAAGTACCCAAAAGACAAATTGGCTGAAATTGATAAAATACTTGCCGACCTTGCTGCAAAAGAGAAGTTCGATAAGGAGTTAAATGAAAAGTACGCTGCATTAATCGCTAAAGCAGATAAAGCACTTGGTGATAAAAAGTATACTGATGCGAAAGGAAATTACACCGAAGCTTCAAACTTAAAGAAGGACGAACAATATCCAAAGGATAAGATTGCGGAAATTGATGCTATTCTTGCGAAAGAACTTGGTGCGAAACAACTGGAAGAAAACTACAAGGCGGCAATTGCCAAAGGTGACAAAGCTCTTGGTTCTAAGGATTATGATAATGCGAAAGCAGGATACAATGAAGCTCTTGGATTGAAACCAAACGAGCAATACCCTAAAGATAAGCTCGCTGAGATTGAAAAGGCTTTAGCTGCTTTAGCTTCTGAAAAAGATCGATTGGCACAAGAAAAAGAATTGGAAGAAAAGTACAAAGCGGCAATAGCAAAAGGGGACGCTGACTTCGGAACAAAATCCTATGCAACTGCAAAAACTGCTTATACAGATGCGCTTGGTTTAAAACCAAATGAAAAATATCCG
>CAIWDF010000042.1 GCA_903911435.1 uncultured Bacteroidota bacterium | reverse complement strand
GATAGGAAACTGGCCACGTGCGATAGGAAACTGACCACATAGGTGAAGAAATAGATGAATTTGAGGATGATACAAACATTCTGGTAAAATAAGCTAGCCACATAAGGCTAACAATTAAATCCTGCACTTGAAAAGGTGCAGGATTTTTTATTGTATATTTGACCTCACCTCCGGCCCCTCTCCGAAGGGATGACGGAGTGGGATTGAAAGTGTAGGATGTTTGAAGATGGAAAAACAGATGTAAAGTAGAAAATAGTAAAACAAAAGTGATACAGCGAAAACTAATTAGTCAAAGACATCCTGCATTATACTTTATAGCCGTTTGGACAAGACGATTTGGACGTTATGCGGAATGGTATTTTGGCAAGAAAAAATATGTTCGCGAAAAAACTTCGGATAAGCTGGCTATCAGAATAAAAAAACATCAATCCGTATTGTTGAAGAAACTTGGTGAGAGTGATCGGCAATTACAAGTGAATAAAGTTACAAATCTAAGAATTGCAATTAGGAATATAGATGGTATATTAATAAGACCTAGTGAAACATTTTCTTTTTGTAAACTTGTTGGTCTGCCAACCGAAAAGAAAGGTTATTTGCTTGGTATGGAATTATCTTTCGGAAAGGCGCGAGCAGGAATTGGTGGGGGAATTTGCCAAATTTCGAATCTTATCCATTGGCTTATCATTCATAGTCCATTGACAGTTAACGAACGTTATCACCATTCATTTGACCCATTCCCTGACGATGGACGTGTTTTGCCGTTTGGTAGCGGTGCGACCGTTTTTTATAATTATCGGGATTATCAATTTACAAATAACACAGAACACACTTTTCAAATAAACCTGTGGCTTACGGATAAATGTTTAGAAGGAGAATTAAGGATAAATAATGAACTTGATTATTCATATCATGTGATTGAAAAAGACCATCAATTCTTAAAGATAGAAGGAGAATTTTATCGCAAGAACGAAATATGGCGTGACAAAATTTTAAAATATGATGGGAAAATTGTAGGTACTGAATTAATAACAAAGAACTTTGCACGTGTAACTTATGCACCTGAGAACTATTAAAATTATGATAATAGTGAACAAATTTTACCCCTTGAACAACCTAATTTGCTTTAGCATATATAATCCTGATTCTTCCATTTAAATAAGCAGAACGCGAGATTAAATTAATTTTTAAAATTAAAAAAAGCGCAACATATGGTTATATGTTGCGCTTTAGTTTTTATCGACCATTGATTATTCCATAATCACGGCTTCAGGGAAACGTTCTTTCCAAGCTTTGAATGCTTCCATGGAGCGAACGGTGATGATGGTTCTATTGTCTATCTTTATTTTAATCTTTGGACGAAGGTCTATTTTAACTTTCTTTGTTCTCATTTTATATATCATTTTTATTTTTTTTATAAATGTAATGCAATTAATCAGCCAATGGTTACTTGGTTAACAGAAATTAACACAATGTTATTAACAGCCACCCCTAATTACACTTTTTCCTTTTTTGTCTTTTTGGGCGTATTGTCCTCTTTTATAGGGTTTCGGAAGACAAATTCGTTGTTAAAAACATCCAAAACGATGTTAGCATCTTTTTCGACTTTTCCTGCCAAAATTTGCTTCGAAAGTTCGTTAAGTACTCTTTTCTGAATAACCCGTTTGATGGGACGAGCTCCGAATTGAGGGTCGAAACCAAGTTGGGATAACCAATCGATGGCATCTTTGCTTGCTGAAAGGTGAATATTGTTTTCTTCCAACATTTTTGAAATTCCAACAAATTGCAACTCAACAATGCGATGTACATTCTCGCGTGTGAGCGGAGTGAACATGATGGTTTCGTCAATTCGATTGAGGAATTCGGGACGAATGGATTTTTTCAATAATTCAAAAACTTCAACTTTGGTTTTGGCAATGATTTCTTCTCTGTTCGACTCATTCATTTTTTCGAAATTCTCTTGAATGAGATGAGAGCCCATGTTTGAAGTCATGATGATGATGGTGTTTTTGAAATTCACCACACGTCCTTTGTTATCGGTTAATCTTCCGTCATCCAATACTTGTAGCAAGATGTTGAATACATCAGGGTGAGCCTTTTCAATCTCATCGAGCAATACAACACTGTATGGTTTTCTGCGTACAGCTTCGGTTAATTGTCCACCTTCTTCGTACCCAACATATCCCGGAGGAGCTCCCACCAAGCGACTTACAGCATGTCGTTCTTGATATTCGCTCATATCAATTCGTGTCATGCTATTTTCGTTGTTGAATAAAAATTCGGCCAGTGCTTTTGCAAGTTCTGTTTTTCCAACACCGGTAGTACCCAGGAAAATGAAAGAACCAATTGGACGTTTTGAATCTTGCAAACCAGCTCTGCTTCTGCGCACTGCATCACTAATGGCTTCTATTGCTTCTTCTTGCCCAACCACACGTTTGTGAAGTTCTTCTTCGAGGTGTAATAATTTTTCGCGTTCGCTTTGCAACATACGTGAAACAGGAATGCCTGTCCAGGCTGCAACAGCTTCGGCAATGTCTTCGCTATCGACTTCTTCTTTTATCATTTGAGAACCGTCTTGTTGCATGTCTGCAAGTTTAGTTTCGAATGATTTTAGTTGCAGTTCCGACTCTTTAATTTTACCGTATCGTATTTCGGCCACCTTTCCATAATCACCATTTCGTTCAGCCTGATCAGCTTCGAATTTGAAGTGTTCGATTTCTTCTTTTATTTTCTGAATTCCTTCCACCACTTCCTTTTCACCTTGCCACTTGGCTCTAAGGTTCGTACGTTTATCAGAAAGCTCGGCAATTTCTTTGTTCAAGTCTTCTAATTTCTTCTTGTCGTTTTCGCGCTTTATCGCTTCTCTTTCAATTTCTAATTGTCGAGTTTTGCGCTCCACTTCGTCCAACTCAATGGGCATAGAGTTGATTTGCATACGCAATTTAGAAGCTGCTTCATCCATCAAGTCGATGGCCTTATCAGGAAGAAAACGATCGTTTATGTAGCGTTGCGAAAGCTCTACAGCCGAAATGATGGCTTCATCTTTAATACGAACCTTGTGATGTGTTTCGTATTTTTCTTTTATACCACGGAGTATGGAGATGGCATCTTCGGCAGAAGGCTCATCGACCATTACTTTCTGAAAACGTCTTTCTAGTGCTTTATCTTTTTCGAAATATTTTTGAAATTCATTCAAGGTGGTGGCACCAATGGCTCTAAGCTCTCCGCGCGCTAAGGCAGGTTTTAAAATATTAGCTGCATCCATCGCTCCTTCGCCTCCACCTGCACCAATGAGTGTGTGGATTTCGTCAATAAATAAAATGATTTCTCCTTCGGCAGAAGTTACTTCTTTTACCACTGCTTTCAAACGTTCTTCAAACTCGCCTTTGAATTTTGCGCCAGCAATTAAAGCACCCATGTCTAAGGCATAAATCTGTTTCGTTTTTAAGTTTTCGGGAACATCGCCATTGATGATACGGTGTGCTAACCCTTCGGCAATAGCGGTTTTACCCACACCTGGCTCGCCCACTAAAATAGGGTTGTTTTTGGTTCTGCGCGATAAGATTTGTAGTACTCTGCGTATTTCTTCATCACGACCAATCACAGGATCGAGCTTTCCTTTTTTGGCTTGCTCGTTGAGATTGATGGCATACTTGTTTAAGGAATTGTAGGTTTCTTCGGCACTCTGACTCGTCACCTTAGCACCTTTGCGAAGTTCGTTGATGGCTAGTTTCAAGTCTTTTTCATTTACGCCATTGTCTTTCAACAATTGCGAGATGGTGTCTTTGGTGGTTAGAATGGCCAACAAAAGATGCTCGATGGAAACGTACTCATCGCCAAACTCCTTTAAATACATTGGAGCCTTTGATAAGGCTTGGTTTGCTGCGGTAGATAAAAATGGTTGCCCTCCCGAAACTTTCGGAAAACTCTCCACAATTTTATCTAAAGCTTTCGCAAAAATAACGGTGTTGACATTGAGTTTTTTTAGAATAAAAGGAGTAACGTTTTCGTCAACTTCGAGTATTCCTTTTAGTAAATGTCCAATTTCAATGGATTGTTGTCCATTGTTGGTTGCTATCTGCATTGCTTTTTGCACTGCTTCCTGCGATTTGATTGTAAAATTATTTAAGTTCATGTTGTTTTTTTTCCTTTGTCTGTCAAATTTTGAACCAATTGTCAAAACATGTAAAACCCCGCCAAAATGGCTGAAAATAGTATTGTTTCATGACTTTTTGACCAAATGATTTGACGACAAGTGACTATTTTGCAGAATTCAAAAATTGGTATAACTCTTTTTGAATGAAAACTAACCAACCATGAACGAATTGAAACGAAAAAAGATGTTTATTTTATCTTTATTGGTTGATGAGTTTTGAAGAAAGCGTGCTGCTTCCGTCCATTACTTTTAATAGATAGATACCAGTAGGCATGTTGGTGAGGACGAGATTGAATTGAGAGGTTTGATTAATGGGCTCTTCCAAAACCTTTTCACCAAGTAGATTATAAACTTGTAAATGTCCTTTTGAAATATTTTTATTGAACTTGACAGTGAAATTTCCAGAAGAAGGATTAGGGACAACACTCATGGTGGAGAGGTGTAATGCTTCGGGCACATGCACTGGTAGTGGATTGCAATTGGGATTCACAGGCAAATGATTGTCCATCCAAATGGAACGTTTTTCAATCCACATTTTCAGGTAGTCTATTTCGTCTTGATAGGTAAGACCAACATAATATTCCCAATTGACATAAATGCCCAAAATAGGCCAGAGTGCATAATTGCGCTGTTGCGACTGATCGAGGAGATTTGCAACCGAGTCTATCCAGTGATTGATATGAGTGGTGCTAAGCAAATTGCTTCTTAAATCGTTCCATCGACACCTTACATGATTACTAAACAAGGTATCTTGCAAAAGTCTATCCCACCAAAATGGCACATGAGGAACAAAGCCTGTACAAATACTATTGAATTGATATTGCCAACCTGTGCTGTCGTAAGCGCTGCAATAATCAGCGTTTCCGAACGAAAGATTAAAATCCCACATTGGGCCCATTTTAAGTTTGCCACCGTTACTATTCTTATTTTTATGCAGAAAACAAGACGACCTATATCCATCGACCGTGCGACCTAATTCTTGCAAAAGAAAGAAATCGATGAATGATTTCTCGCTAGCATATTTTCGAAAACCGATGGAGGTATCGGCAAAATTGGGAGAGTTCAAGGCAGTTTCGAACGAATCGACATAACTCATGATGTAGTTTTTTTGAGATGGCATCAAGTCAATATCTTGTGGATCGTGATATTGAAAATAAACCTCGGGGTCGAAATTCGAAGTAAATGTTTCGGTGCTGCTCCCTGTAACTTTATCAACCTTGATGATGTATCCGCCTGTCAATTCATCACCAAGTGTATCAATAGGCAGCAATGTAGCGATGCTCACTCTATTACTATCGCGCTTAATTTTTTCTTGTAACTCGTACACCCCACGGTAATTGCCATTTATAACTAGTTCGGCAAATTTAGTTCGCGAGGCATAATGCCCCATGTTATTGGCAAGGTAGTATGTAAGTGTGTTCCGCATCATGGTTTTATCGGGATAAGGAGCATATAAAATCCAATCATGTTCGGCTGGCATTCCCATCAACGGGTAATTAAGATTAATTCCCAACGAATCGACCGTTGAAAAGCCATACGCTTTTTTCGGATATTGCTGAGAGGTGGAGCCTCTTATTTCGATGGAGACTTTTCCGTTGTAGTCGGTTGATGGGTCGGTGACATGATTGGTGTTTCCAAATCCATTGTCAATAACACTCATAGTAGCCGTGATGCGAGGATTGTCGAGTATGATTTGTCCGTAAGTATCGAGGAGGATGATTGGTAAATTGGTAGAATCGAGTGTTTGCGAACGTGAAGTGTTCGCAAGCAATACAAACAAAAGGAAACTAAAAACAAAGGATGTGTAATGTGTTCTCATCTATCTATTTTTTTTCAAAGATAATAAAATATGAATAACTGAGCCGACTGATGTTTGTCAACTAAATTCAAACTTGATTGACATGAGGTGAAGACAGATAAAGATTCTTATATTTGTGTTTTAAAAATCTCTGACCATGAAAATAAGAAAATCGGTTTTGCTCATCTTCATTTTTACTTTCAGTTTTGTTGGTGTTCAATTGGCAAAAACAACCACTAGAACACATCCACGTTTGAATTCGGAGGAAATGAAGAAAATTAATTTTGATAAATTGAAGCCAATGGCAATGCTAAAAAAACATTTGCTAAATTCGTAAAACAATAAATGAAAATTAAACTTCTCTCATTTCTGTTTCTTACCTTCGTTTACATTGCTCCTTATTGGGGGCAGGTTTCGAAGCTCGATTCGCACGGCAATATTAAACTATTGAAAAATGGAGCTTTGTTGGTTCGATTAAAAACATCAGACTTGATAATTAATGGATATTTAAAACAAGGAAAAACAAAGCAGGCCGAAGAAGCCCGTTTGAAACAAGAACAAGACAACAAAGAAATAATGGCTGCTTTCAAGCATGCTTACAATTTCAGTTCGGTATATTTTTTCTATTCTTCGCATTCCGATGAAATAAAAAATGGCAAGTGCAAGGACCTCATTTTCGATGTGAATAGTCAACCCGTTGCGCATCTGAATTGTGACAACGTGCTCATTGGCGAACTGGATGAAAGTTCGACCACGCATATCGAAGCATTTATCATCAAGGATAAAAACTTCAATCAACTCAATGAGCCTTTTCCTTTTCTTATTAAAAAAAATTCGTTGGGTGTTAAATCAAGAACATTTGAAGAGATAGTGGAAGAATTGAATTTTAAGCTCAATAACTTTATGGCGAAAAACCAATAGAGAATGATTATTTTCGCCCTTCGTTTTCATTTACATCATTTTAAAAAATAATTTTCGTTTGTTATGAATCATTGGTTAGTAAAGTCCGAACCGTTTAAATATAGTTGGGATCAATTTGTAAAAGATAAAAAAGCAGTGTGGGATGGAGTGCGCAACTACGCAGCGCGAAACAATATGCGAGCAATGAAAAAAGGCGACCTTATGTTTTTTTATCATAGCAACGAAGGACTTGAAATAGTAGGCATTGCCAAAGTGGTGAAGGAAGCTTATCAAGACCCTACCACGGAAGACACCGCATGGAGTGTGGTTGAAATTGCACCGTTCAAAAAACTAAAGAAACCGGTTACCCTTGCACAAATAAAAGCCGACAAACAATTAGCCGCCATGCAAATCATTCGACTGAGTCGACTTTCGGTTTCGGCTGTAACAGCTGCCGAATTCGACAGAGTGCTTGCTATTTCCGAATCAAAATAAGGCTTAGGTGATAACCTATTCCACTCGTTCACCCATAGATATTGGGGCTAAGTCGCAATATAAAGGAATTGGTAAGTAGTAAACTTTAATTTATTACTTTTACGCGTTTTTAAAAAACAAACTATTAAAATGAATTTGTACAAAACATTAACAAAAATAACGCTTTTCGCGCTTCTGCTTTTTATCACGTCAACTGGTAGTGCACAACAAACAACTACTGGAAACATACGTGGCTTTGTGTATGTAAAAGAATCGGGTGAGCCGGTATTGTTTACCAACGTGGTTTTGAAAGGAACGAGCATGGGGATAGCAACAGATGTGAATGGCTTTTTTTCCATTTCAAAAATTCCTCCAGGGAACTATACCTTGATGGTATCTTCCGTTTTGGGTTATGACACGTTGCAAGAACAAGTGAGTGTAAAAGCAGGTGAGATTATCAATAAAAAACTCTTCCTTGTAAAAAGTAATATCAAACTAAAAACCATTGAAGTTTCGGCAGCGCAAGAAGCAAAGGAAACAGAGACACAAGTTTCGGTAAATAAAATTGACCCTATCGCCATTAAGAAATTACCTACTGTGGGTGGCGAACCTGATTTGGCACAGTATTTACAAGTATTACCGGGTGTAATTTTTACGGGCGACCAAGGTGGTCAGTTGTACATCCGTGGAGGCTCACCGATACAAAACAAAGTGCTTTTAGATGGAATGATTGTTTATAATCCGTTTCACTCCATTGGTTTGTTTTCGGTGTTCGATGCTGATATCATCCGAAACGCTGATGTTTACAGCGGAGGCTTTGGTGCTGAATACGGTGGACGTGTTTCTTCTATCATGGACATCACCACCAGAGATGGTAACAAAAAAAGAGTAGCGGGTAAAATAGCCGCTAGTCCGTTTGGTGCGAAACTATTGGCCGAAGGCCCCTTGAAAAGATACAAAGAAGGTAGCAGTGGCACTTCATCATTTATTCTTTCGGCAAAAACATCTTATTTGCCAACTACTTCGAAGGCCTTATATTCTTATGTTGACAAGGATGGTTTGCCTTTTTCGTTCAACGACTATTATGGTAAAATATCGTTCAATGCAAACAATGGTAGTAAATTGAACTTATTTGGATTCGATTTTAGCGACAAGGTAAGTTATAAATCGTTGCAAGATATGAACTGGACTTCCTACGGAGGTGGTGGTAATTTCCTTTTGGTACCGCAGAATTCGCCAATACTTGTAAACGGTAATTTTGCTTATTCGCAATATGGAATAAAAATGAAACCCGAAGGCGAATCGGAACAAAAAAGTGAAATCAGAGGTTTCAACATGGGTGTTGGATTTACTTATTTCATGGGACTTAGCGAGATTAACTACGGACTTGATGTGGATGGTTTCAGTACTGATTTTGATTTTTACAATTCGGTGAAACGCCACATTACTCAACAAGATTACACTACCGAAATTGGTGGTTTCTTGAAATACAAATGGGTTTCGAAACGCAAACGAATAGTGCTTGAGCCAAGTTTCCGTTTGCAATATTATGCATCGCTTGCCAACATATCGCCCGAACCACGATTGAATGCGAAATGGAACATCACTCATAAAATCAGATTTAAATTTGCTACTGGTATGTACTCTCAAAACTTGATAGCTACTAATACCGATAGAGATGTAGTGAATTTGTTTTATGGTTTCCTATCGGGGCCTGATAATTTACCATCCAGTTACATCAATCAAAATGGTGAAAAAGTAAATGTAAAATCAAGTTTCCCCAACAGAAGTAAATTGCAATTAGCAAATCATTATGTTGCTGGATTCGAGTTCGACTTGGCCAAACACCTCGACTTAAATGTGGAAGTGTATAGAAAAGATTTTACTCAACTTACCAATCTTAATCCATACAAATTGTATGACGACACGCCAGACAATCGCTTGAAACCTGATTTGTTGAAAAAAGATTACATCATCGAAACAGGCAAGGCGCAAGGATTTGACATGGTGTTGAAATACGATTACAAACACATCTATGTGTGGGTGGTGTATTCGCTTGGATTTATCGACCACTGGGATGGAGTGCAAACCTACCGTACTCACTACGACAGAAGACATAATGTAAACATCGTTGGTTCGTACACATTTGGTAAAAACTTGAATTGGGAATTGGATGCTCGTTGGAACATCGGTTCGGGATTCCCTTATAATCCTACTGGTGGGTTCTACGAAGATTTGAATTTCCAAGGAGGTATCAACACCAATTACACAAGCACCAATGGCGACTTGAATTATTTTTTAGCTGATGGTCAGATAAAAGAACTTCCTTGGTATCACCGTTTGGACATCAACATCAAACGTTCGTTCCAACTGTTCGAGAACACCAAAATAGAAGCTGCTGTGGGCGCAACCAATGTTTACAATCGTCAAAATGTGTTCTATGTACCTAGAACCGACCCTTCTAAGCGTGTTGACCAATTACCATTTTTGCCTACTGCAAGTTTAGTAATGACTTTTTAATAACACCGTTTTTTCTTCATTCAAAAAAAAGTCCTGAGAAATCAGGACTTTTTTTATTCCTAAATTATTAACAAACGGTTTTAACAGCCATAATAATTCTTAGTTTTGCCCAACCCAACAAACTTCCTTTTCGGAAGAAAATAAAAGATAAACACATAACGATACGGAACTTCAAAATAGGCTATGGCACATACTAAATACATCTTTGTTACCGGTGGGGTAACTTCATCACTCGGAAAAGGAATACTTGCTGCATCATTGGCCAAACTACTTCAAGCTAGAGGTTATTCAGTAACCATTCAAAAGCTCGACCCTTATATTAATGTCGACCCTGGAACGCTTAACCCATACGAACATGGCGAGTGTTTTGTGACCGATGATGGTGCCGAAACCGACCTAGATTTGGGGCATTACGAACGTTTTCTGAACATTCCTACATCGCAAGCCAACAATGTAACTACCGGTAGAATTTACCAAACGGTGATTGAAAAAGAACGTCATGGCGATTATCTTGGAAAAACTGTTCAGGTAATTCCTCATATAACTGATGAGATTAAAAACAGAATAAAACTGCTTGGAAAAACCGGAAACTACCAATTTGTAATAACCGAAATTGGCGGTACCGTGGGCGATATCGAATCATTGCCTTACATAGAAGCCGTGCGTCAGTTGAGATGGGAACTTGGCAAAGATGCCATGGTTATTCACCTCACCTTGTTGCCTTACCTTTCGGCTACAGGCGAATTGAAAACAAAACCAACACAACATTCGGTGAAACTGCTTTTAGAATACGGAGTTCAGCCCGACATCCTTGTGTGCCGTACCGAACACGCTATTAATAAAGACATACGAAACAAAATTGCACTTTTCTGCAACGTGGCTCCCAATGCGGTTATCGAAGCACGCGATGCAGGCACCATTTACGAAGTGCCCCTCTTGATGGAAGAAGAACAACTCGATGTGGTGGTGCTTACTCAACTGGGGATGCCTGTTTCCGATAATTTGGATTTGACAAAATGGAAAGAATTTTTGCATAAATACAAAAACCCTAAACACGAGGTAAAGATAGGTTTGGTAGGAAAATATGTAGAGTTGAAAGATTCGTACAAATCCATATCCGAAGCCTTTATACACGCTGGTGCGGCCAACGACTGCAAAGTAACCATCGAATGGATACATTCCGAAAGCATTTCCGAAGACAACGTGGCAAGCAAATTCAAAGGATTGAAAGGCGTGCTGGTTGCTCCCGGTTTTGGTCAACGAGGAATTGAAGGCAAGATAGCAGCCATTAAATATGTGCGCGAAAACAATATTCCTTTCTTCGGAGTATGTTTAGGGATGCAATGTGCAGTAATCGAATTTGCAAGAAATGTACTTGGATTT
>CAIWDF010000041.1 GCA_903911435.1 uncultured Bacteroidota bacterium | reverse complement strand
TTACTTTTTTTATTATCCTGTAACTATTAGTATCCTGTGCATCATACCTGTTTTCAAATTCAACATACTTTGAACCGGTGTTTTTACCATTAATAAATAACATACTAAAGGAATTGAAAGTTTTGGGTTCGGGCTCACAGGGAACAAATTCTACCAGGTAGGGTTTGCTTTTTGAATTATTCTTTTTCATTTCTTTTTTTATTATCTTTTTAGTTTCAAACAGTCTTCTCATCCGCCCTTGTGGCAAACGATGACGAGGGGAATAATAGACACGAGTGAAATACACTCGCGTCAGCGGAGAATTTTAGATTTCTTTTAACAGTGTATTGCTCGTTCATTTTTAATTTTATATTTCCCCTGTAGTACTTTCTACCCATACAAATTTATCCGCCTTTAGTTCTGCTTCACCATCCCATTGATAGGCTGCTAGTATACCTTTGTTGGCAACACTAAAATCGAGGCAGCAAGCATTAGCGGCTTGTATCACTGGTTCATCGTTTTTAAGCCAATAGTGACCAAAAAACACAGGGACATTTTTGGTATGTCCTTCTAGTTCATGTGGCATTATTGCATCATTGTCTTGTGGAAATTCGAACAATGCTTCTTTACACGCATATAATCCTTGTTTCCACCATTTAATTCGATAGCTATCTCTTTGTTTTTTTCCTTTATCCAAAAAATAAATTCCTGGCATATGCAATTCATGACCTTTTAAAAGGCATTCGGTCATTTCGAATTCTTTAGAATGTTTTTGGGCTGTGCGTTTTAAAAAATCAATATTCGAAAAGTTATTAATGCCTAACGATTGCAACTCATTAATATGTTCTTCTTTCCATTGTGCATGAACTATTCTGAAATTTCCATTGTTATGGTAAATAGGCAAAGTTTTAAACCATTCAACGTAATAGTGCATTTCATCCTTATTTAAAGCCGCGATTGTGCGTTCATGTTGATTTTTATTATGACCGCTATTTTCCCTTAACGGTTGATTATTTACTAGGGTATGATAACAAATGGCATTGTACTCATGGTTGCCAATAACAGTAAAGGCAGTATGGTTATCTATCATCGATTTAACTAGTTCCAATACTTGTTTTATTTGAGGGCCTCTGTCTATAAAATCACCGCAGAAAAACACCTTGCGCGATGGATGCTGATAATATCCTTGAGTATTGGTGTAACCAAGCTTTTGGAGCAAGTTCATTAGTTCGGTAGCGTGGCCATGTATATCGCCAATAAAATCTATTGAGGTGGCTGTTATTTCATTCATTATTATTTATATAAATATATTTTAAACTTCAGAGACCTTTTAATTCCTTTTTCTTCGTTTGCAATTTCATATTTAATTCTAGTTTTTTCATTATTCTGGGAGGTACAATACTTGCTAATTCCATAAAAATATTATCAAACCCCATTAAGGCCTCTTCCAAATGTTGAATTTCTTCTTGTATTGCAATTCCTGCCTTACTTTTTTTAAATCGCTTTGGCTGCTTTTCTAACTCAGCTTCCTCTTCATTCTTTAACTTATCTAAAGCTAACCAAGCTTTTTCAATTGTTAATGTTAATTCTGCTACTTTTTTTAAACGTTTTTCATTCATACCTTATTTTTTTACCCCACCATCCCTTTTACAAACACATCCACATATTCTTTCATTTTACTAATGATGCGTTCGGCTATTTCTCGTGCTTTTAATACGCTTGGTCTGTTGCCTAAGCATTTTATTACATCATCATTCAATGGGTCTTGTCCACTGAAAATATAGGTTTCTATTAATGCTTTAAATTGTTCTTTGTCCAAATGCTCATCGTCACAAAGTTTACTTAACGCCAATACTTTTTGGTCTTGCCAGTATTTTTCAAATTCATCTGGTATAGTATCTGCATCATTTATCTTCGGCAAATTCTCATCAATAAATTTTTCAATAAGCTCGCGTTTGCTTCTTAATTGAATGTCTCCGCCAAGTAAATCCATAATTGCTTTGCGTTGTTGTTCTGCTTCCGACTTTTTAGCATTCTTAAGTTTGGCCAACAATTTAAGAATATACGCCACGTTGATGGTGTCTTTGTGTATAAGCTCCAATTCAAAATCAACATCGTTCAGTATCGATGTTTTTTCTTTTGCTGTATCGCGCTTTACTTTTTCGTACAAATCGAGGTATTTGCTTTTGTATTCTTCAAACGTTTGCTCGTCAATTCCTAAATCATCCCAACTAAAATCGGTAAACGATTCCAATACATTTTTGGCTCTAAGCAATGCTCTGAACGCTTGTGTAAAGGCAAGTTCATCTTCTTCGCTTTTCAAATCATTCACACTATCCACTGTAGGAGCAATGCTCAACAGGTTTTTCAGCGCTTCGTTAAATTTCTTGGCTATTGATTCGTAAGGTGGAATAAAAATATCTTCAACAGGATTTTTGTTCGAGAACATCGTAACTGCTTCGTCAGTGGCTGCTTTCAGGTTGCGGAAACATAATATATTTCCTTGCGATTTCTTTTCTCCAAGTATTCTGTTGGTTCGCGAATAGGCTTGTATCAAACCATGATGTTTGAAGTTTTTATCTACATACAGCGTGTTTACCTTTTTAGCATCAAACCCGGTAAGCATCATGGCTACCACCAAAACAATGTCCAAACGGTCTTTATCATCATTAAACGTTTTCTTTTCCCGTTCTTTTAATCGTTTGCTGATGTCTTTAAAATAATTCTCGAACTGCTGACTATCCGTGGTAGAAAAGGCGGTGCCATACATTTTATTATAATCTCCAATGTATTGTTCCAGTTTGTCGCGTGTGTGGCTGCTTTTGTACGCCACCGCCATATCCGCTGCCAATCCTACTTCTTCATCTCCCGGAAGATAATCTTGAGCATCTTCATCTTCTTCATTTGCTCCGAATGTAAAGATGGTGGCAATGCGCAAATCGTGCTCGCCTGCTGCTTTTTTCTTATTAAATATATCGTAATACTGAATTAAATTATCGATGCTGCTTACCGCAAACAAGGATGAGAATTCTTTATTAAACGTTTTCTGACCGTGATGATTAATGATGTAATCGGCTATTTTTTCCAATCGTGCCGTAGAGTTCAACACTTCCGTTTTATCAATATCTTCTACCTCTATATCAATAAATGTATTGCCTTTTTGTTTGTAGCGGCCTATGTATTCAATGCCAAATCGCAGTACATTTTCGTCACGGATGGCATCTGTTATTACGTATTTATGCAAACATTCGCCAAACAAGTCTTTGGTGGTGCGTTTGCCGTATTCATTTTTACTGGCATTTTCGGCAAATATGGGTGTGCCAGTGAAACCAAACAATTGACTCTTTAGAAAATATTTTACTATCCTATCGTGGGTTTCGCCAAACTGGGTGCGATGACATTCGTCAAAAATGAAAACAATCTTTTTGTTTTTCAAGCCCGACAATTTACTTTCATAATTTGCTTTGCTTATGGCGTTGTTCAGTTTCTGAATGGTGGTAAGCACCAGTTTGGTATCATCTGTCAGTTGTTTTACCAACGAGGATGTGTTGTTGGTAACATCCACACTGCCTTCTTTAAAACTATTAAACTCCAACATGGTTTGATAATCCAAATCTTTGCGGTCTACCACAAACACTACTTTGTGAACTCCCGGCAAATCCATAATTATCTGACTTGCTTTAAACGAGGTTAACGTTTTGCCCGACCCTGTTGTATGCCATATATAACCACTATCATTCCCTGATGCTACTTGCTTAATGATGGCCTCGGCTGCAAAATACTGATAAGGCCTAAAAATCATCATATTTTTAAATGCCTCGTTCATCACCACATAATGCGAAATCATTTTGCCCAAATGATGGGGATTTAAAAACTCCTTTGCAAATGCCGTAAGCTTGTCAATATTTCTATTGTTTTCATCTGCCCAAAAGAAGGTTTGTTTTACCGATTGAAGATGATTATTGGCCAAATATTTTGTGTTTACTCCATTGCTGATAACAAACATCTGCACATATTGAAACAAACTATGATTGCTCCAAAACGAATGCAACTGATACCGATTTATCTGATTGAATGCTTCTTTTATTTCTATCCCTGTTCGTTTCAATTCTATTTGCACCAATGGCAAACCGTTTACCAAAAGGGTAACATCATACCGATTCAAAAACGAACCTTGCTGCTGCACCTGATTGGTAACCTGAAACAGGTTTTTACTCCAATCTTCGCTATTAAAAAATTGAATCCAAATTATTTTTTTATTTTCCCTTGTTATCGAAAACCGATTGCGCAATGCCTTTGCCTTTTCAAACACATTGCCTTTGGCAAGGTGATTTATTATTGCCTCAAATTCTTTTGGGGTGAAGGTGGTATTATTAAATTTTTCTAATTGCGATTTGAGGTTGCTCAACAGGGCATCACCGTCCTGAATCTTTACCGATTCATAACCCAATTCAATCAATTGTTTGATTAAATTTTGTTCTAATATGGCTTCGGGTTGTGTTGTCATTTATGAATAAAATTTATCGTTATTCCAATTTTTTGGATTATTGGTAATATAATTTTGAATGATTTCAAATCGTTCGGCATTGCGAATGATATGGTCGTGAAAACGTGATTGCCATTCGAAATGGGCAATACCAATTTTCTTTGCATGTGTTGTTACCGATGATTTGAACCCGCGAATGATGGATGCCAAATTTTTCGATTGCGGCCCGAATTTATTAACCGTATCCGTAGAGACGTGATGCATCACGTCTCTACGATTACCATTCACGTCCAAATCACCCGCACCATCATCATCACCATTAACCCCATTCGTATTATATTCATTTTCCCCAATTATTAATATGGCATGAAAATGATTTGGCATTACCACAAAATTTCCCAATTCCAAATTCATATCAGGGCGTATGATTGGTGTTTTAATCCATTCCTGTTCCGCAATGATTCCTATTTCATTTAATTTCATTTCCTGTTCCGGTTGTAAAGACGAAATGCATTCCGTCTCTACAATTTCACCAAAATAATGTTCCCGATGTTTGGTGCAAATGGTAACAAAATAGGCCGCATGGCTGCCATAATCCCAATTTTGCAATCGGGCCGAGGGTATGCGATATTTATTTTGAAATTTATCTGACATTATTATTTTTTCAATATTCGATGAACAATGGTTACGTTTACATATTGCGGGGTAGAGACGCAATGCATTGCGTCTCTACGAACACACGTTAATTATTGATTCCATTTTAAATATTTATTTTGTTCCCCCTCTTTGAACCTTTTCCCATATTGGGTTTATCGAATTATAAAACTTTACAATACTATTTTTATACCATTCAATTAATTTATCCCAATAAATTTCATCATTAAACGTACCTTCAAGTTCATCCACTTCCTCTTTCGACATTTCCAATTTTATGCGAGATGCTTTTTTATTATCTAGTCGTTCCCATTCCAGTTTTCCATCAAATGCTTTTTCAAGTACCTCTTTATATTTTGCCATCGCATCAATCAAGTTCTTATTAGGGTCATTTGTAAAATATAACTCAACTCTGAAAGACGTGCGGCCCATACAAAAATTAAACTGCCCGGCACCTCTTGAACAAGACATATAATATTGAGGCTTTGCAGCTACTCGTTCGAAATAATCTATT
This sequence comes from uncultured Bacteroidota bacterium, assembly GCA_903911435.1. Classification (GTDB taxonomy): domain Bacteria; phylum Bacteroidota; class Bacteroidia; order 2-12-FULL-35-15; family 2-12-FULL-35-15; genus 2-12-FULL-35-15. The sequence continues at coordinate 2,136 of CAIWDF010000041.1, read as the reverse complement.
TTATTTTCCTTCAACTTGTTTTTTAAAAGTGTCCAGAATTTTAATAGCCGAGCTTCTGATTCTTGCACAGTTTTGCTTTTATCGTTCTCTTCCTTCTCTTTTTCTTTAGCATCAATCATAAACTCTTTGGTTTCGGGAAGAGGTATAATTTGTTCAATCTGGAGAAACAAATCATCGCCCATCGAATGTGGAGTGGCCTTAAAACATTGCAATTGCACATCGTGTTGGAGCAACCACAATGCAGTAGATGTTACTTCCTTGCGATATTTATTTGCAACAAATATTATACGTTGGTCTTTTCTGTTAAGAAGTAGTTCTTCTTCATTCTTATCCAGAAATTCAAGCAAGTTTTTTTTAGCATCTTCTCCGTTTTGCCATTTATCTAAATATTCCTGGTATATTTTAATAATCTGAGAAGTGGTAAGTGTTGAACAATAGGATGCATATTTAAGTGCCTGCCAAACCACGTCTCTACCTGTATCGTCCAGTTTGTTTTCTATTATAACCAATCCTCCTTCTTTATCTAATGCAAGTAAATCCAATCGTTCGTTTGTATCATTAAATCCATCAAATTCTTTTTGAATAATAAGTAAATCCTCTCCAAGCATTTCAGGGTTTTTAGCTACCCATTCCTGCAAGTTTTCTCTTTCCTTTATATGTAGTTCTTTAAAAAGCCTAATATCAAGCTTTTCAACTTTATTAGATTTCATATTTATTTTATACATAATATCAATTGCCTTATTAAGTTTATTTCTTAAGCAGCTATAGTTAGATAGCTCAATTTATTTAATGGTTATTAATTAAAACAATTTTCTAATTCGTAGTATTATTTCTTGTACGTTAATATCCATTTCTGTTTTGTTTTTTTCAAGATATAATTCCTCTGCCCATTTTTTGTTTTGAGCAAGGAGTTTTAATTGATTCTTGATATTTGATTCAACAGATTCAAGATGATTAACAAAGCAATTGCTAACCATTATACAAATGCTGTCTACACTAATTTTTTCATAATTATTTACAAAATAATCTTCATCTTCAATAATCTCATATTTAAACTTATCGTTAATGATATGTGTATAGTAAAAGGCTAATTCATTTATTTCGTTAATAAACGCATCTCTCAGTGTTTGAAAAACTATTTCTGGGTCATGGAAAACAAACAGATCGCCATCGTATAATTCAGCTGCTATATTCTTCACCGCTTGTTCCCAAAGAGGATCTTTAATTGGGATTAAAACCGCATTGATGAATTTATATTCATCCAGTTCTTTCAGGTTTCCCCCAAATTCTATATTAGGTAGCGTTTTGTGTCTTTTGCCTAATTCTTTTATAATATTTTCCATATTTTTATTTTTTTACACAAACATTTGTTGCAACAACCCTTTTTTAAATCCCTGCGTTGCCGTTATTTCTTTTTTTATGGTTTCTATCTTTTTATCTATTGATGTTAAATAATTCGCGATTTTTTGTTGTTCGGGTAGGCATGGATATGGTATCATAAAATTTGCGAACTGTGAAATCCAATGTCGTCCGTGTCCACCTATTTCAAATTTAATTAATCGCATTGCTTCGTAAATATAATTAATGTTTTCATTTTCTTTTGCAACTAATATTTTCATTGCGGATGATTTTGCTTTAAATGGAAAATCTACAAATTGGGTTGCAGTTGTAAAATCATCAAACAAAATTACAGGTAGGTTTTCATTAAAAATATTATTTGTTTCATTTGTATAACCAAGTATAAATGTTTTTCCTGCTGTCAGAACTGGTGTTGTATAAGAATCATCATATTCTGTACTGCTAACTAAATATTTTGTTGGTTGTATATAATCCAAACAATCCCCCAACCTTTTCTCTTCCCATTCCGGATAACTCTTCCCATTAGCTGCACTGAGCGAAGTCGAAGTGTCATCTTTAAACCTCAATTTACCTGAAAACAATTGTTGCATCACACCTTTTTTGTAGTGTTCAAGCAATTCTTTTTTGCGGGTTAGTTGCTGTAGCTTTTCATCTACTGATGATAAAAACGTTGCGATTTTTTGTTGCTCTAGGAAAGAAGGGAAATTGATTTTTATTTTATAAAAATCACCGTGATTCAAATCTGGTATTGTTGATGTACCTGCTAATTTTAAAATT
>CAIWDF010000040.1 GCA_903911435.1 uncultured Bacteroidota bacterium | reverse complement strand
CTAATGGTTCATATTTACAGTTTGGGATACATGCATGGTGAATCCAGATTTGCGACCTATTATGCATTTCTGTCATTGTTTACATTCTCGATGCTGGGCTTGGTACTGTCTACTAATATCTTTCAAATTTACATATTCTGGGAACTTGTTGGAGTTTCTTCATTCCTTCTTATTGGCTATTACTACGAAAAACCTTCAGCTGTGGCCGCCTCCAAGAAAGCCTTTATCGTTACTCGTTTTGCCGATTTAGGTTTCTTAATCGGAATCCTTGTGCTTTCTTATTTTTCTGAAACCTTGGATTTCCAAACATTAATTCAACGGTTGACAACTGATGGGACTTATCTAAGCAGTATTGCTTCAGTTTCATTCCTTGGAGCTTCTGGTTTAACTTGGGGTTTATTACTTGTGTTTGCAGGTGGTGCAGGAAAGTCAGCGATGTTTCCATTCCATATTTGGTTACCCGATGCAATGGAAGGCCCAACTCCTGTTTCAGCATTGATTCACGCTGCTACTATGGTGGTAGCCGGTGTATACTTAGTTGCTCGTTTATTTCCAGTGTTTACAATTTCATGTCCTGCAGCTTTAGAAGTAGTAGCTTATGTAGGCATATTTTCGTCCATGTTCGCTGCGATTATTGCTTGTACGCAAACAGATATTAAACGAGTATTGGCTTATTCAACCATGTCGCAAATCGGTTTCATGATGTTTGCTCTTGGAGTTTCTGGTTATCACGGAGAAGAGGGCGTTGGATTTATGGCTTCCATGTTTCACTTATTCACTCACTCAATATTTAAAGCATTATTATTCTTGGGATCAGGTGCGGTAATTCATTATGTGCATAGCAACGAAATGAAGGACATGGGTGGGTTAAGAAAACTAATGCCGATTACTCATATAACATTTTTACTGGCTTGTTTGGCAATTGCCGGTATTCCTCCATTTGCAGGGTTTTTCAGTAAAGAAGAAATATTAACCGCTTGCTGGAACTCAAATAAAATCATTTTCGGAGCAGCTGTAATTACTGCTGGGTTAACTGCATTTTACATGTTCCGTTTATACTTCAATATTTTCTGGAATAAGGACTATTCATCACATCACCATGATACTACCGAACATCATCACGGTGAAGCTCCAAAAACAATGCTACTGCCACTTCTTATTCTTGCAGTACTTTCTGTTGTTGCGGGTTTTGTTCCCTTCAGCAAATTAGTTACCGCTGATGGAATTGGATTTGGAACAGAGTTTCACTTAGGTTTTGCTGCTGGCCCCGTAATACTTGCGGTGTGCGCCATTGCCTTAGCATATTATATGTATGCAAAAGAAAGTTTGGTTCCTCAAAAAGTTTCTGATGCGTTTAAAGGATTTTACACAGCAGCTTACCATAAATTCTATTTTGATGAAATCTATTTGTTTTTTACCAAGAAAATAATTTTCAATTTAATTGGTAGACCTGCTGCTTGGATTGACAAAAGTATTTTTGATGGATTTATGAATTTGTTAGCAAATCTTACCGAAAAACTTTCAGAACTAATTAAGCCGTTTCAATCTGGCAAAGTGCAAGAGTATGCCATTTACTTCTTTGCTGGAACTTTAGGGTTTGTATTATTATTCATTTATTTATGGACATAAAAAACGGAATTATGGAAACCAATGAAATTCTTACATCACTGAAAAAAGCACTTGCAGGTCTTGAAATTGCAGAATTTGAAATGAATCGTCCGCATGAAGATGTAGTATCCATGTCAGTATGCTATGGTGCTCGTCAATCGTTGATTTCATTGTTGCAACTTTATTTGGAAGGTGAAAATTTAACACCAAGTAAGAACATAAAAGAACTCTACAACGAGTGTTTAAAAAGAGACAATCGATTTGCAGGTATTAATCTTACTTCTATTAGATGTAACGAAATTCATAACGAGGATTGTGAAGGAAGGTATTGTTTGTCGGTAGATAAAGTTAGTGAATGCGTAACAGTGGCAAAAGAAGTAAAAACACTTGTACTCGAAAAGTTTAAGATTAATGAAAGTGAATTGAACTAATGACTAATTTAACTATACTAATAATTGTTCCCCTGCTTACAGCTATTGCTGTATTGTTCTGCAAAAATACTGCACAGATAAAGTGGACTTCTTTTATTGGATCGCTCATTCAATTGGTAATTGCTACCACTATGTTCTTCGCTTATATAGCAGAAAGAGCTTCGGGCAATACAGCTCAAATGCTGTTTCAGCAGCGTTATAGTTGGTACAAAGCGCTCAATATTGAATACTTTATTGGTGTGGATGGCATTTCGATGGTCATGATTATGCTTACTGCCTGTGTGGTGGTAGCAGGTATCCTTATCTCGTGGCGAGTAGAAACGTTGTCAAAAGAATTTTTCTTCTTACTATTATTACTGAGTGTTGGTGCATACGGATTCTTCATTTCTCTCGATTTGTTCACCATGTTCTTCTTCCTTGAAGTAGCAGTTATTCCTAAATTTTTGTTGATTGCAATATGGGGAAGTGGCAAAAAAGAATACAGTGCTATGAAACTTGCCTTGATGTTGATGGGAGGTTCGGTGTTTGTGTTGATTGGTTTATTGGCAACTTATTTTGCAACAGATACAGGTGGTGGAGCGCATACTTGGGATTTATTACAAATAGCTCATGCTCACATTTCACTTCAAACTCAGATGTATATTTTCCCTTTCCTGTTCGTAGGATTTGGAGTATTTACTGCTTTGTTTCCTTTTCATACTTGGGTGCCTGACGGACACTCTTCGGCACCTACAGCGGCATCTATGTTCCTTGCTGGTATTTCAATGAAACTTGGAGGATATGGTGCATTAAGAGTAGCTGTTTATTTAATGCCTGAAGCAGCACAACAATATTCGTGGGTGATTGTATTGCTTGCTACTATTGCCATTATCTATGGTTCGTTTGCAACTTTGATGCAAAAAGATTTAAAATACATGAATGCGTATTCATCCGTAAGTCACTGTGGATTTATTTTACTAGGTATTGGTATGCTTACCAAAACGGCTATAATAGGAGCGGTGATGCAAATGGTTTCTCATGGTGTGATGACAGCACTTTTCTTCGGTGCAATTGGCATGATTTACGAACGAACACATACCCGTCAGTTATCCGAATTAGGAGGATTGCTTAAGGTACTTCCTTTCATCGGAACAGTATATGTTATCACTGGGTTATGTTCATTAGGCTTACCTGGCTTAAGTGGATTTGTTGCCGAAATGACTGTGTTTGTGGGTTCGTGGCAACGTAATGATATGTTTCATCGTGTTGCAACTATTCTTGCAGCTGCATCTATAGTGGTAACGGCTGTTTACATATTGCGCGCAGCAGGAAAAGCTGTTATGGGTCCAATTGTGAACGAACATTTTGAACATCTTAAAGATGCTACATGGAATGAAAAGTTTGCTTCGGTTTTATTGATTTTAGCCATACTCGCAATCGGTATTGCACCTTTTTGGTTATATAATCTAATTGCTCCGGATGCTCAGTTAATAATGGAAAACATTGCACGTAGCGTAACAGGAATTTAAAATATGAGTACTGACATTTTTTTATTTATGAAATCAGAGTTGAGCCTTACGCTCATCATCTTTATTTTGCTTATCCTTAAAGTATGGGATGGCATTAAAGATAACAGTACGTATTTGCATATCGCCAATTTTCTATTGCTGTTGAACTTTGCTGTTGGATTTATTTACACCAACGAAGGGGTGCTTTTCAATGGAATGTTCCATACCACGACTTTGCTTGTATTCGAAAAGTCAATATTGAATTTAGGAACACTTCTTATCTCATTGCAAGCTTTTGATTGGCTTAAAACACATAAACATGTACCTGAGTTTTACATTCTTTTGCTTACCACTTTGATGGGTATGTTCTTTATGATATCTAGCGGGAACTTCCTGATGTTTTATCTTGGTCTGGAACTGGCTTCTATACCATTGGCTGCACTTGCCAACTTCGATTTAGAAAAATTAAAATCATCGGAAGCGGCAGTTAAAATGATTTTGCTTTCTGCATTCTCCTCTTGTATTATGCTTTTCGGTATCTCATTGTTATACGGAAGTACAGGTACGCTAAGTTTTGCTGAATTGCCTGCACTGATTGCTGCCGGACATCTTCAACTGCTTGCGTTGATATTTATTTTTGTGGGGTTTGCGTTCAAACTATCTTCTGTTCCTTTCCATTTGTGGACAGCTGATGTTTATGAAGGTTCGCCAGTTGCCATCACATCTTACTTGTCGGTTATTTCGAAAGCAGCCATTGTATTTGTGTTCATATCTGTTCTTGGGCCTTTGTTTCTGAATCTTCCTGGCACTTGGTACAATATTTTATTCTTAAGCATTATTCTTACCATAACCGTAGGTAATTTGTTTGCTATTCGTCAGGATAATATCAAGCGATTCCTTGCTTTTTCGTCTATTGCGCAAGCTGGTTATATTTTATTAGGATTATCGGCAGGGAACCAAATGGGAACTACCGCGACAATTTATTTCTTACTCGTGTACGTATTCTCCAATCTTGGCGCATTTGGCGTTATTGGGCTTGTATCTTATTATGCAGACAAAGAAAACATAAGCGATTACAAAGGCTTTTACAAAACAAATCCAATGCTTGGCTGGATATTGGCTATCGCTCTGTTCTCTCTTGCTGGAGTGCCGCCAACGGCTGGGTTTTTCGGGAAGATGTTTTTAGTAACGGCAGGTGCTAGTCGTGGTAATTACATCTTGGTTATTATTGCTGCGCTTAATATGATTGTATCTCTATATTATTACTTACGTGTGGTAAAAGCGATGTTTGTTGACCCTAACGAGTCGCCAATACCAAAAATAACAGGTAGCGTCACTGCTCGCCTTGGACTTATTATATGTATGATAGGTGTAGTTGTCATAGGATTTGCAAGTTGCATCTATAATTATATTCATAGCCTCACGGGCCTCACCCCTTAATCCCCTCTCCGAAGGAAAGGGGGCAATAGGTGAGTTGCTTGAACTAAAACAAAAAAAATTAAACAGATGGCATTAAACGGAAACTATGTATTCGAAGAACTTGGAGAGGTAAAATGCTCCGTTATTGAAAAAAACTGCTCAGCCGAACGTGTCGAATTTCTTAAAAAACTTTTAGAATTTAATGGGTTCACAGTGGTGGTTGTTAATAGTCCGCCACCTAAGACGGCTGCTAAGCCTGCAGTGGCTACACCAGATGCTCCTGCAGCACCGGTGCCTCCTCCTGCTCCTACTACTTTTACGGTTGGTGTGACTGACCTTACTTTCAACCCTGTGAATGGGGTGTATAACCGTCAGTTGAAAACACCTGATGGGCGTTTTGTGACGGTGCGTTATTGGAAACAACAGGAAACAGAGTCGCGAGACGATATCTGGTACTGGAAACGATAAATTAGAGTTTTCTTTTTTTACGAGCTTCTTGCGTTAATGCAAGAAGCTTTTTTGTTTTTGCCCTTGTTGTTTTCAAGTATAAGCCACTGAAGTTTCTGTGTCTTTAAGTACTATTTGTGGTGGTGAGGACACCACCTTCCTGTTGCCACGAGCGAAACACGCTCGCGGCTGCTAGGTGTTTTTACGTACTAGTTGAGGTGGTGAGGAAACCTCCTATCGGTTGCCACGAGCGAAACACGCTCGCGGCTGCTAGGTAATGATGTGAAAGGATGGGTTAATGATGGAACGGGATGGAAAAATGATGGAACGGGATGCGAAAATGATGGAACAGGATGCGAAAATGATGGAACAGGATGGGAAAATGATGGAACAGGATGGGAAAATGATGGAACGGGATGCGAAAATGATGGAACGGGATGCGAAAATGATGAAACGGGATGGGAAAATGATGGAACAGGATGGGCCAATGATGCGTTTGCGTGAAAAAGTGACGTTTCCCGAAAAAAGTAACGTTTTCCTGAAAAAGTAGCATTTCCCGAAAAAAGTAGCGTTTCCCGAAAAAAGTAGCATTTCCCGAAAAAAGTAACGTTTTCCTGAAAAAGTAGCATTTCCCGAAAAAAGTAGCATTTCCCGAAAAAAAAGGGGGCTATGGTGAGGGGGGTATTTTTTTACCACATAGGCACATTAGGTACATAGGGTTTTCACATAGAGAACTTTATGGGAAAAACTGGTTTAGAAAGGGTGAAGAAGGGAATTTTTGCGCCCTATGGGACAGGAAATCCTTTTTCTTTTCCCTTGTTCGGGGCAAAGAAAAAGATTGGAAGGGTGTGTAAGTACTTTATACCAACTCTAATTATTTGGAAAACGAAATTGATAT
>CAIWDF010000039.1 GCA_903911435.1 uncultured Bacteroidota bacterium | reverse complement strand
TCCTGAAGCGTCTTGAACAATCAATGAATAGCTACCAGCAGCTAAGTTAGTATAGGGTGTTGTTCCAGAGAATCCTAGACTGTTGAAATTGTAGGTATAAGGCGATGTTCCTCCAGTTACGGCTCCAAGACTTACTGAACCATTGGAAAGACCACAAGTAGGGTTAGTGGGAGTAACAGAAATGGCTGAAGGAATGGTGCTAGCGGTGAGTGTAATTGTTGTATCTTTTTGACATCCTGCTGCTGACACCGTAAACGAATAAGTTCCAGCGGCAAGGTTGGATGCTGAATTGGATACTGAAACATTAGGAGACCACGTGTAGGTGTATGCTCCGGCAGGATTAGGTGTAATGGTGATTGCTCCATTAGACAAAGAGCATGAGGGTTGAGTTACGGCAGCAGTATAAAAAAAAGGATTCGCGACAACGCATGTTCCATTACAACCATTAAGTGTGGGAGCAGCGTTTGAAGCCCATGTAGCTCCTCCATCTTGAACCCTTTCGAGCACTAAACCTATATTAGGTGAAACCCCTGCATAACTAACTAAAGCTGCTGGTATAGTGCCGGGTCCTGCTAGTGTGGCAACGTTGCTACATGCTGCAGGGTTTGCAATAGCTGTAGGAGCATTATTCAATCCAGGGTAAGATGCATTGTTCCATCTGTTTGATTGTCCGGTGCTGAATGTCCAATAAACCGCATCAATGGGTGTACCAGACGCGTTGTAAAGAGCGATGAAAGTATCAAAATTGTCAAGATACCAACGTGCATTGTTTGTATTTAAAAATGAAGCGTTAGGTCCAGCACAAAAGTTAAATAAAATAATGGATGCCCCCGAATTGACTCCTCCAACTGACAAAAAACCTAATGGAGGAATAATGGTTCCTGTTGGAAACCGAAAAGACCCTTGTGAGTCGAACAACATTCCGTTATATGGTGTAGCAAGAATATAACAACTGATATCAATAGGTGTACACGGACTGGTATTGTATAATTCAACGTATTCGTTGCCGTAAGTAGGATTTCCACAATCTTTTAATGATTGAAACTGAGCACTTATTGAATTAGTTCCAGGCTTCACGTTCACTTCATTAATCACTACTTGAGCTTTCGACCCAAAACATAAAACTAAAATAAAAAATGAAATAAGAAAGTTGCTCACTCGTTTAAAGTCACAACCATCAATGGTTGTGGTATTTCTAAAGATGATGGGAAAAGAAGATCTCATTAATAAATAGTACTAAGACAAAGTTTGGCAAATATAGAAATCTTATTCAAATAGAAAAATGATATTTTTCAACCTGTTATTGGAACGTAGAATTAAGGGTTGAGTAATAAACTCCCCTTCTGATGTCGATATTGTTTTCATCATCAAATATCTTTTGAATTGTTTGCACTACTAAAACTTCGATTAAGCGAAAATAAACACCTGGGCTTTAAAAATCAAAAGTTGACTTATAAGTTGATAATGCAAGCTAATACCCATTTTTCGGGGAAAGACTCGAACCAGAAAAGCTTGTCTCCGTATTCGTCCTTTCGCTTGATGGTGTTTCCGTCAACAAAATAAAGTTTGTCGCCATATTCGTCTTTCGACCGGATGGTGTTTTTATCAAAGTAATAGAGTTTGGCTCCATATTCGTCTTTAAAGCGAACGGTTAACTTATCGATGCACATTAATTTTTCGCCATACTCATCTTTTCTTCGAATCGTATTTTTATCAAGACAATAGAGTTTTTCGCCATATTGGTCCTTGGCACGTAAGTTGCTTCCCTCAATAAAATAAAGTTTTTCGCCATATTGGTCTTTAAGCCGAATTTGTTGAGCAAATGTGAACAGAGGTATTTGAAATAGTAGAATAAATGTTATTCGTTTCATTATCGAGGTCATAAAAATGGTTATTAATAGGTGTTATATTTATAGGTATTATAGGAACAAAATTAATATCCTAATTAAAAAGTATGTTATTGAATTAACAAATGTAATACAATTGATGAGAATAAGTGGGTAGAACAATCGAAATGTCATTTAGATTAATCAGTTGACGATTTAAGATACAAGGAAAAAGTTTGTCATTCTCTCGACAGGATGACATCATTTTGTCATGATATTACGTTGATTACCCTTTAATATCAAGTTTTTATTGCTACCTCCGCAAACCGGTGAGCTGTGGCTACAACTTGATGGGCAATGGCATCAAACTAAAAATTAAACGCTAGAAAGAAATAAAGTACTCATTTAGCAATCGAACATAATTAACCATCGAAAAAGAATGGAGGGTATAAAATTGGGTAGAAAAAAAGTATAACTTTGGTGTTTGAAATCTTGTTGGTTGAGAAGAATAATGAAATCTCACTTATCATTTAAAACATCGGAAACTGAAACATTGATGCGAAACAGGTATACTATTCGACTGATTGAGGAAAAAGATTGCAACGCTGTGTTGGATATTTACACGTATTATGTGTTAAATACGGTTATCACGTTCGAGTACAAAGTGCCTTCTGAGGAGGATTATATGGAGAGGATAAAGACAGTGATAGCTGAATACCCTTGGCTGGTATGTCTCGAAAACAATGTTGTGGTTGGGTATGCTTATGCTGGTAGGCATCGCTACAAGGAGGCTTATGATTGGTCGGTGGAATCGACCATCTACCTTACCAATGACGCGCATAGGAAAGGAATAGGAAGTGTGCTGTATCAAACTTTATTTTCGATACTTAAGCTACAGGGTTATTATAATGTGTACGCTGGGGTGGTGTATCCGAACGAAAAGAGTGAGGCTTTTCATCTTTCGCAAGGGTTCGAATTTGTTTGCGATTTTAAAAAGATTGGATTTAAATTTAACCAATGGCAAGATTTGCGATGGTTTCAGCTATTTCTGGTCGACCACACAAATGCTCCGAAAGAATTAATAAAAATACACGATGAGGCTTTAGCTGCTCCAAAAGCAAAGATTTTGGCTGAGGCAAACGCTGAATTGGCTATTGAATAATGTAATCCCAAAGAGGACCTTTTTTACCTCGCGCACGCATTTTAGCCATAGCGGGTTGAAGGTTTTCATCCATAAACACCCATTTTCGGCCTGTTTTACGAGCTTCGGCCATAATTTCAGCACTGTTTACTTCGGTAGAAAGATAATAGACAGATTGCATCAGCTCTTCTTCGTGATGAATGATATGGTTTTTAATTGCATGTCGGCATAATTGAGTACCCGGATAAATGCGAGTGCCGATGGTGGGAAAAAACACGGTAGGTGGTAGCTTTTTCGAATTTTCCATGGTTTCTAATATGGTGGCAAGCGTTTCGTCTTTGCCACCGAGTATAAGAAAGTGGGCAAAGTTGATGTCCAGTTCGCTACACATCCTAGAAGTTTCGAAAATATCTGTCATGGAGAATGTTTTGTTAAAACTTCTTAGCATGGTTTCGGACAAGCTATCGGTGCCAAATTCGATATGACTTAAGCCTGAAGCTTTAAATAATTTGAGTTGTTGCTTATCGAGGTTGATGGGAGTAAAATAAGCTCCCCACCTAACATTAACGCCACTCTTAATAATCTTTTCGGCTAAATCGATATTGTAGGCATTGGAAATATTAAACACTGAATCGGTAAAAAACACGTAGTCGATATTGTGGTCGGTTTTCATCTTCATTAGGTTTTCGACTACTAAATCGGCATCTAAATTCCGAGTGAACTTACCTTCAATCATTGGATAGCTGCAATAATCGCAAGCATAAGGGCATCCTCTCTTAGTCTGTATGTTGAGCATTCCGCTATGGTGCCAATAATAGTCAATCAACTCAGGTTCGAATTCGAGGTGTAAATTCTTAGTGTAATTAATCCTGCTATTCACTTTTATGCCTTCATTGGTTCTATACACAAGTCCTTCTATACTTTCGAAATCGGGCAGGGTTTCATTGAGAGCGACTATTAATTTACGAAACGACTCCTCCCCTTCTCCTCTTATACCAAAATCGGGTTGTAAATATTCGAATAGTCGTTCGGGAAAGATGGAATAACCGGCACCCCCTATCACCACTTTTGCTTTTGAATGAATACGGATATTTGAGATGATGGAGCGATAATATTCGATAAAGTTTTGGGTATCGAACACATTCACATTATCAATATTTCGGAGCGAAATACCAACCACATTAGGCTGCGCATCCTTGATAGTCTGGCGCAATTGTTCGATGGTTTGAAGATTAAAATCGAACACATCCACCTTTATTTCAGGAATGTTTTTTCGCAGATAGGTTGCCAAATAAGAAACTCCTAGCGGATAAACAGGATAGGGTACTTTGAGTTGATTACCAGAAATTAGTAATACACTAGGATGCTCCATTTTTGCAAGAATAGTTGTAATAAAAGTTATTACTAACCTATTGGTGTTTTTGTAGCATTAGATGCTGACCAATGTTGGTGCTGTAAAATAAGCTAATTTTAACTCCTCTAATTCTTTTTTGGCAATTAGCAAAGCGCTTTCAAACTCTTTTCGTTTTGCAATAGCATCGGCAGGCAACTGATGATAATAATCAATGGCCTCGAACAAATTGGTGAAGAAAGTATTGTAGTAGCTTGCTTTCTTAGGATCGCTCAACTCGTCAACGTTTTTCTCAAGCTCCTCTTTTAAATAATTGACATAAATATTTAGCTCGGCCACGAAAACATGAGGACGATTTTTATTGGTCATAATATCTATTCTTCCATAGATATGGTCGACCATGGTTCGAAGAGAAACCACTTTGGAGAAGTTGACAATATTAGGGCCAGGACAAACATTTACGGAGTTTAGGTTTTTCAAGAAAGGCTCATCATATAATATGGACGCGGCATTGCTAAGACCAACACATAAACACTCTTTGGAAGTAATGGCGACTTTTTGTTTTTCGAATTCTTTTTCTGGCAGATTCAAAGACTTCAATTGTTCCAATTTTAATTTTTGATATTTGTTTGAAGCCAAACAAATTGGTTCTTCTGTGAACTCTGTATTGAATCCAAGATGCTTTTCGATGCAAGGGCTTCCTGGTTTACCTTCGGCTATTCGTCTTTGTTTCTCCAAATCAGAAGTGGTTCCTTTAAGGTAATAAAACCTCACACCAAGTGGCGAATTGTTACTCAACACTACATCTTTTTCTTCCGACTCGCACAGCAAATTCAAGGTTTCATTATCAACTGTAGTAGCTTCGGGTACAAGCAGGAATGGAGTTCCCCAACCAGTACTCGACACATTGTAATAATCTTGAAGAAATTTATCTTCTTCGTAAGTACCAATACCTCCTTGAACTGTGATATCAATCTCGGGATGCTGAGTGAAATTGTAACCTAATTTTTTGTTGATTGCTGATTTGTAAAGGTCGAAAATGGTATCAGATAACTCTTTCTTTTTGTCTTTGAATTCTTGAAGAATAGGCCCAAGTAAATATCCATCGGTAGCGAATGCGTGGCCGCCACAGTTCAAACCCGATTCTATTCTAAATTCACTCACCCAAATTCCTTTCTTAGCAAGGAATTTACCTTGAATCAAAGCCGACCTAAAATCGCTAACCTTGATGATTACTTTTTTCTTGAATTCGAAATTTTCGTCTGGGTCGAATGCATTAAAACTTTCGAGATAGATGTAAAGCCTAGGATTTAAACCTGCCGAAAAAACAACAGAAGAATTGGTAAGGTCGCTATTCACGTATCCTCTTAACGCGGCTACAGCATCCGAACCATCAGCAATTACTTTACCTTCGCTATCTCTGTTGTCTCTATCTGTCTTGGTCATGATGTTTACATCAATACTTCCAGCGAAAAGTTGAGTACGAAGGTAGGCTTGTTTTATTTTCTTTTCAATTTCGTTGCTGCACTCCAACATATCGTAGTACAACTTTTTCAATGTACTATCCTTAGGAAGCATCTCGAAATACTTAACGATCTCAGAACCGTATTCAAAAGCTTCGTTTTTTAGCTTTTGCATCTGTTCTTCAACGATGGTATTCACAAGGTTGAGGTAATCGGTAATTCGCTTAGCACGATAATCAGGAACCTTGTTAGAAATAGGTTCGAAAGGTTGATTTATTGTTGGGTAATAGTGTTTTCGCATCATCTCGACCAGGCGATCTTCAATAATTGAAATCACCGATGATATTCCAAAACGTGCCACTTTCACAGGTGAATCGACTGTATAACACAGACCCATTACTGGAATGTGAAAAGAATGGATGTTAGATTTTGTCATTTGCTCATTATTTTTATAAGATACAAAGAAACCCAGATTTAAAGTTTAAAAACATGTCCATAGTCATATTTCTAAAATGATTTTAATCATAATCGCTCTCGGATTGTAGTTCTAATTTTGTCAACGTTTTATATAAAAAATAATTATAACAATAAAAATGAGTGATACAAAAAAACTTATTGAGCAAATAAATCAACTTAAAAAAGAGAAAAATGCGATTTTACTTGTTCACAATTACCAACGTCCAGAAATTTACGAAGTAGCTGATTTTATTGGTGATTCATTAGAGCTTTCGAGAAAAGCTTCACAAACTAATGCCGACACAATCGTGTTTTGCGGAGTGAAGTTTATGGCCGAAACAGCGAAGATATTAAGTCCAACTAAAAATGTAATCTTACCAAACATTGAAGCTGGTTGTTCGCTAGCTGATATGGTAACGGCTAAACAAGTTGCTGAGTTGAGAGCTAAGTTCCCTAATGCTGCGGTGGTTAGTTATGTGAACACGAATGCAGATGTAAAAGCAGTTTCTGATATTTGTTGTACATCTGCTAATGCAGTGAAAGTGGTTAATTCATTACCAAATGAAGAAATTATCTTCCTTCCAGATAAAAACCTTGGTCACTATGTTCAACAACACTCGAATAAAACAATACACTTATGGGCTGGATTCTGTTCGGTGCATCAAGATTTAAAACAAGAGGATCTTATTTCATTTAAAAAAGAACATCCCAAAGCAAAGATTATTGCTCATCCTGAATGTCAGGATGATATTCTTGAGGTAGCAGATTTTGTTTGTAGTACTGGAGGTATGGCTAAGTTTGCTGAAATGGATGGTAGTGAAGAATTCATAGTAGTGACAGAATGCGGAATGACTGATAAACTTAGGCAAGATGTTCCTTCTAAACAATTCCTTTCCTTCTGTAATTTATGTTCGTACATGAAAGCTACAACACTTGAATCGGTGTTAACGGCATTGCAAGAGAACAAACATCAAATCATACTTGATGAAGAAATGATGAATAAAGCGAGAAAATCGATAGTTAGAATGCTTGAAGTAGTTTAAATTTTATGAAAGTTGCATTAATAGGTTGTGGGAACATAGGGGGCGAAATAGCAGCCTATTTGATAAACAGAAAGGGATTTACACTTCATTCAATAACCGATATTGATGAACGAAACACCAAGGACTTAATCAATAAACTCTACTTAAATGTTAAAGTAAGTAGCATTGAGCAAGCAATTGCCGAAGCAGACCTGATTATTGAAGCAGCGAATAAGGAGGTGGTGAAACAAATACTTTCGAACAAAGCAATAGACAAGAAGAAAAAGAAATTACTGGTGATGAGCACTGGAGGATTGATTGAAAACATTGATTTGCTCAATAAAATTAAACGATGCGAGGTGCATGTTCCTTCAGGAGCTATTGCAGGGCTTGATGCTATTGCCGCTGTTGCTGGAGATATCGAATCGCTTACACTTTCTACCACCAAATCTCCTGAGTCTTTAGAAGGCTCACCATTTATTGTGGAGAACAAAATTGATTTATTCGCATTAAAAACTAAGAAAACTATTTTTAAAGGTGCTTTAAAAGAAGCTATCAAAGGTTTTCCTAAGAACATAAACATTGCTGCGAGTTTGTTTCTTGCCTCTAAGTTTGTGAATCTGAAAATAGAAATAGTTGCCGACCCAAGCACCAAGTTCAATACTCATCGAATCAATTGCAAAGGGAAATTTGGAGAACTAAATGTGGAAGTAATAAACTTCCCGAGTAAGAATCCGAAGACGAGTTACCTTGCCATACAAAGCGCTATCTCGGTATTGAACAATATCAATACTAATTACAAGATTGGTTATTAATTTCCGATTTAACCAATCGTTGGTTGAGTTTATCGTTTTTAATTAACGCTCCCAATGAAGTTTTTTACCAAAGCCAAGCGTATTATCCGTCATCTTTATTGAATACAATTCCAATGCCCATAGTTCTCCCGGTACGATGGTTGCAAAAGGGAATTTTTTATAGTAGTGTTTCTTTGCTTTCTCGAACAAGTCATCAGTGAGTAAAACAAACTTACCTACATACTGAATTCCTCTCAACGTTCCTGTTTTACTAATGTCAGGAAGGATGGTACCTGCTACCTTTTCATTGATTAATGCATCAGAAATATGCTTAGTGGTTTTATCGGATTTGAATACAAATAACTTTTCTTCTTCTACAAAAGCATAAAAACAATTTGCACAATACGGTTGATTGTTGACAGAAGTACAAAAGGTTAAATTTTTTTGTTCGTCAATAAAACTATGAATTCTTTTGTCCATTTGATTTGTTCTGTTTTGAATAATTAAGAATGCAAAGGAACTAGAATCCTTGGATGATTACTATGATTTCAATCAATGAAGAAAAAGGAGAAGGCTATTGGGCTGGTGTTCCTAGCTCTTGCGCTTTTTTATCGTCAGCATCGGCTTCAGCGGTTTTGCCAAGCGCTCTTTCGGTGAGGGCGCTGTACTGCCAATATTGTTGTACATTCGGATTAAGTGAGATTGCTTTGCTGAAATCAGCCAAAGCTAAATCATATTGCGTGCGATTGTAAAAGATAATGCCACGGTTGTAATATGGAATATCCAAATTCGGGTTGGTTTCTATGGCTTTGTTGTAATCAGTGAGTGCTAAATCGAAGAGATTGCGCGTGAAATAAACTATTCCACGATTCATATAAGCGAGAGAGTAGTTGGGATTAATTTCAATGGCTTTATTATAATCGATTATGGCCAAGCTATCTTTTTTGAATTTCACCAAGGTTCTGCCTCTATTATAATATTGCTCTGGATTAGAAGGATTCAGTTCGATGGCTTTATTGAAATCTAGCAGCGCTAGCGAATCCTTGCCGAGATTGGAATACACAGCACCTCTATCGAGATGAGCCATGGCCGTGCCTGAATTAATTTCGAGCGATTTTGAAAAGTCTGCCAATGCTAGTTCATTGTCGCCACGCTTTTCATAAACATAACCTCTGTTGACATAACCGGTATAACAACCATCAGGGTCGAGTGCAATGGCATTGCTCCAAAGGGTTTCGGCATTGTTCCAAATTTTTGTTTGTGCATATGTTTTAATACTAAAGCTGATGGCTCCTATTCCAAGAAGTAGTAGGAACGGATAATAAAGCTTGTGCAATTTGCTTGTTTTTAGTGAAGAATGATGAACAATGAAAGCCACTACAAACAACAACCCAACGTACGACAAGTAACTATACCTATCGGCCATGATAGCATTACCAACCGAAATGAACTGCAGCACCAACGCTACACTCACCAAATAAAAAAGTGAACCGAACACCACTGCTTTTTCCTTGCGAAAGAAAAAATAAATGATGGCGCTTACTCCTATTAACAGAACTGGTGCTAAGTAATAGATGGATGGAACGGAATGCGCACTGTTGTAAATAGGATAAGCATAAAATGCGGATAGATTTACAGGTACTATCATTTTTACAATGTACATGAGCGAGCCATATGCAGCAAACACAATGCGTTCGAAGAAAGTAAATACATGCATGGCTTGCATAATATTGCCCGATTGCTGAATGGAATAAGCCACTCCACCAAATACAAGTGAGATGATTAAGAAAGGAATTTTGGTGAGGATGTTTCGTTTTGAAAATACGGTATTGAGACTTGGTTGGTGGAGCAAATAATAATCAATAAGAATAAGGATGATTGGAAATACTACTGCCATTGCTTTTGAAAGGCATGAAAGAATAAATAATACTAATGTAATGAGGTACCAAATTATTTTTTTCTGTTTGAGGTAATTTAAATAGGTGATTAATCCTGCGATGAAAAAGAAGACATAGAGCACATCCTTGCGTTCGCTAATCCATGTTACCGATTCAACGTGCATGGGATGAATGCCAAAGAAAAGCGATACGATGGCTGCCATCAGCAGGTTTTGCTTGGTGAGCAAATACACAAAGAAGAATACAAGTAAGGTATTGAAAATATGAATCCAGAGGTTCCATTGGTGATATGTCAATGGATTGAGCTTGCTGCTTTGGTAATTGTAGGCCAGCGTGAGCATGGTCAATGGATGATAGTTGAGCGAAACGGGAGTATGGAATATTTCCTTCACCGCTAGGTGATTGCTTACCACGAGTGGGTTGTCGTTTACGTATTCGTTGTCGTCCCAATTACCAACAAAATCGCACTTAAGCGAAGGGGAGAACACCATGAACGTAACGAGTGCAATTGCAAAAACAAGCACCCATTTTATCCAACCATTGTTTGTGGTGGTAGTTGCTTGCTCTGCAGATGTTGGCTTTCCGCTACGTATATGTTGTTTTGTTTTACTCAACAGATGAAATGTTTATCAACTAACAACTCAGATGTAATGATTATTAAACGGTAAGTTTTTTATACCTCACTCGTTTTGGTTCCACGTTTCCGAGGCGTTTCTTTTTATTTTCTTCGTATTCAGAATAACCTCCCTCGAAGTAATACACTTGCGAATTGCCTTCGAATGCTAGTATGTGCGTGCACACACGGTCTAAAAACCAACGGTCGTGGGAGATGATAACCGCACAGCCTGCATAGTTTTCTAAACCTTCTTCTAAAGCACGAAGTGTGTTTACATCCAAATCGTTTGTAGGCTCATCGAGCAATAGTACGTTGGCTTCTTTTTTCAATGTTAATGCTAGGTGCAAACGGTTTCGCTCTCCACCCGAAAGTATTCCGCATTTCTTTCCTTGGTCGCTGCCATTGAAATTAAATTTCGAAACATAAGCACGCGAGTTGAGTGTTTGTCCGCCAATGACAATGTTTTCGTGACCACCGGTAAGCACTTCGTAAATGGTTTTTTCGGGGTCTATTTCGGTGTGACTTTGATCTACATAAGCTATCTTAACCGTTGAACCCACTTTGAACTCGCCTGTATCGGGCGTTTCTTCGTTCATAATCATTCGGAACAAAGTGGTTTTACCCGCACCGTTAGGGCCAATGATACCTACAATGCCTGCTGGTGGCAATTTAAAGTTAAGGTGTTCGTACAATAATTTATCTCCGAAGGCTTTCGAAACATCAATCGCTTCGATAACTTCGGCTCCAAGGCGAGGGCCATTAGGAATAAACAACTCGAGCTTTTCTTCTTTCGTTTTTGCATCTTCGCCCAACATCTTCTCGTAGTTTTGCAAACGTGCTTTCGATTTGCTTTGGCGGCCTTTGGCTCCTTGACGCACCCAATCCAACTCGCGCATCAATGTTTTCTGACGTTTGCTTTCGGTTTTTTCTTCGGTGGCCAATCGTTTTTGTTTTTGATCCAACCATTCGGAATAGTTTCCTTTCCAAGGAATGCCTTCGCCTCTATCCAACTCAAGTATCCAGCCGGCAACGTTGTCTAAGAAATACCTATCGTGGGTTACGGCTATCACCGTGCCTTTGTAGTTTTGCAAATGTTGTTCTAACCAGTCCACACTCTCGGCATCCAAGTGGTTGGTAGGCTCATCGAGCAATAGTATTTCGGGTTCTTGAATGAGCAGTCGGCAAAGTGCCACACGTCTGCGCTCTCCTCCCGAAAGATTTTTTACCGATGCATCACTCTCGGGGCAACGCAATGCTTCCATGGCTTGCTCCAAGCGGTTGTCGAGGTTCCACAAATCGAACTGATCAATTAAATCTTGCAAATAAGCCTGACGGTTGATGAGCTTATCCATGTCTTCGGCACTCATTTCTTCAGCAAATTTGTTGTTCACTTCATCGTATTCTTTCAGTATGTTCACATGTTCTTGAGCTCCTTCGCGCACTATTTCTATTACGGTTTTGTTCTCGTCTAGTTGTGGCTCTTGCTCCAACATGCCTATTTTGTATCCGGGCGAAAAGTGGATGTCACCCTGATAGTTTTTCTCCACACCAGCAATAATTTTTAACAAAGTCGACTTTCCTGAGCCGTTCAAACCAAGTATTCCAATCTTTGCACCGTAGTAAAACGATAGATAAATGTCTTTTAATATTGTTTTTCCGGCTGGTAACGTGCGACTCACGTTCACCATCGAGAAAATTATTTGTCTGCCTTCGCTCATATTATTTTTTGAATTATTGAATTTTTTGAATTTTAGAATTAATGTTTGATGCGTTCTTGTTTTTATTGCATCGCTGCATCTCTAATTGATAAATTGCCTTTTGTTTTTTTCGGGCAGCAAATATATGAATTTGTTGATTGTGGCGATGCGGAAATCCGAATTATCCATCCTCCTTTTGCCAAGTCCCCCTCCCTCCTATTTCGTTGGTTGGTTGAGGTCGAGTTTTTAGGTTTCGGCCGAAAGTGCCCTTCCAAAACCTCAATTTTTACCCTTTGGTAGTGTAAACGGCTATGAAAAACTGTTTTTGTATACCGTTTACACGTGTAAACGGCTATGAAAAGATGTTTTTGTATACCGTTTACACACGTAACAGCTATGAAAAGATGTTTTTGTATACCGTTTACACACGCAACAGCTATGAAAAGATGTTTTTGTATACCGTTTACGGACGTAACAGCTATGAAAAACTGTTTTTGTATACCGTTTACGGACGCAACAGCTATGAAAAACTGTTTTTGTATATCGTTTACACACACAACAGCTATGAAAACATGTTTTTGTATGCTCCTTACATCAAAATTGACCTAAAAAACCGAAAATTTTAACATTTGGAGGCAAAAACGGGAACTAACCACCTCCTTGCGGAGCATTTTCTTCCTCGTCATGCGACTTCTTGAACTCCATTTTACCAAATTTATAGGTGAAATTGATTCCAAACGAACGGTAAGGCAGTGCCCTGAGCGTGTAAAGACTAAAATTATCGCCCTCCAACTCGGTGCGTTGGTTCACATATTTAGTGAAAGGATTGTTGGCCGTTAAGGCTAGGCTCGCTTTTTTATTGAAAAATTGCTTGCGCAAGGCAAAACTATAAGTAGAAAACGCTGGCACCTTGCCCTGCACATTTGTTTTTGGCGAATTGAAATTGGCAAACGCCTCAATAATTAAGGTTGAACTTGCCTCGTATGATGCATTGGCATTGATGCGATAATTAAACCCCTGCACATTGCTCCCCGCAAGACCTCCATTGTAGATATAACGTTGGAAACACGATATATTGGTACGCACATTCAGCTTCTCTACAATAGGAATGGAGCCATACACGTTCAATCCGTAATTGTCTTCGCGCCCAACGTTTTCGCGCGATGTTACAGCCACATTGTGATACACCGAATCGTTAATGGCATAGTCGGTATAATACGTTACATACGATTGTATATCGTCCTTATTTCCTCTGTAAAACAAGGCAACATTGATGCTCATGCCCTTGTCGAACGACTTGGTATAGGTCAATTCCACCTTATCGCTCACTTCGGGCCTCAAATCGGCATTTCCGGTGGTTATATTCTTCGGGTCGCTGGTGTTTTTAAAAGGATTCAAGTCGCGATAGTCGGGTCGTTGGATGCGGTACGAATAACTTATTTTAAGCGATTGGTTCTTCTCGAAATTGTGCGATAGCACCAACGATGGCACTCCAGTGGCATAAGGCGAATACGTATGCCTACCCGAGTTGGAATACGTAGCATCGGCCATCGTATACTCATAGCGGCATCCTGCCTTGGCATCCAACCATTTGAAGAGTTTGAAAGTTGCTGAAAGATAGCCCGCATAAATGTTTCGGTTATAGGTCAATGATAACGATTGCGAATCATTCAACACATAATTATCCGTTGGCGGTTGCAAAAAGAAGAGTTGTGCATTGCTCGTTATGGTGTTCATCACCGTTTTGGCACCTGTTTCGATGATAAAATCTTTCGTTAACGGATGTGTATAATTCAGCTCAATGGTTGTTTCTTTATTCTGAAAAGGGTTATGCCCATTGGTTCCCGAGTATATAGAGTCAGGACTAATGTATTTAGCCGATTGCTGATAATCCGAAAAGCTATGTCCTATTGATGACGAATAATTAAGGCTCAATTCCTGCCCTTCTTTTTCGAACGTTCGCTTGTAATTCGCACCCCAATCATAATTATACATATTGTTTTTGGTGATGTATTTCAGTTGGTCGTTCGAAGTCGATAGCACATTGCCAGCACCATCCTTCACTTGCGTTTGCCTATCGTTGCTGCCATCGCTGTTGTAAGAAAAATACATGTAATTGAAGTTGGCAGTAATGTTGTTTTTCGAATTCAATTCCCAATCTATTCCCATTCCAGCTTGCTCACTAAGGCGTGTAAACTGCGATGTACCGGTTTGTACCAAGCTCGTGTTTTGCATCAATGCTTTGTCAGTTGATGTTCGGTTCATTTCGTTGACAGTTGTAGCCGGCAACAAGGTGTTACCGCTCACAAAAGCATTCACACCAAACTTACCCTTACGAGCATTGATGTTGAAACTACCATTTTCTAAGCGCGTTCCAGCCGAAAGCGAAAGGTTGCCATTGAATCCTTGCGCAGTTGATTTCTTCAGGATGATGTTGATGATGCCGCCCGTACCTTCTGCATCGTACTTTGCCCCAGGACTTGTTATCACCTCTATGCTTTGTATTTGATTGGCCGGTATCGCTTGCAATACATCAGCCACACTATTTCCGAATAAGGTCGATGGTTTTCCATTGATGAGGAAACGAATGTTCGAATTGCCTTGTAGTTCCACATTTCCATCAGCATCCACAGCTACTTGCGGAATCTTTTTCAACATATCAGTAGCCACACCACCCTGCGAAGTAACGTCTTTCTCGGCATTGTACACCATTTTGTCAATCTTGTTTTCAATCAAACTCTTTTCCGAACTCACCGTTATTTCCTTTAGCATCTTCAATGTAGTCGACAGCTTGAAATCGCCAATCGGCAAGGCTTCTCCCGGTTTACTTACCACAATGTTCTGCTTCAATCCCATCTTGTAACCAATAAAATAAACCTGCATTTTGTAGGTTCCCATGGCAACTTCTTCAATGGCAAACTCACCCTTTTCGTTGGTAGTAGTACCATTCACCACCTTATCATCCGCTTGATTCAACAAGCTGATAGAAGCATATTCAACAGGCTGCAACGACACCGAATCGATAATCTTTCCTGTAATTGACCCTACAGGCTTGTGTTCCATCTCTTGCGCATTCATCACATAAGTGGAAATCACAAGTAATAGCAAAGCAATGAAGCCTTTTGCAAACAAGTTGCGAATGAAATTAATTTGGAAAAGAAAGCGTTTCACAAGAATTTTATAAAATTTGAAGTTGTAAATGTATTTAATATTGTAGCATCAAAACCTCATCATTCGCATTGATAACATTAATTAACTACTCACTAACGTCTATATTATTAAATAGGTTTACGTATAAATTAATACTTTATATTTGCACCCCAAAAACTGAATCATATGACAACAAACGAAAAAAAAGCGCTTAGTTTTACTCCAGAAGAACGTGAATTCCTCATCGCTATGACCCAAGAAAATCTTATGAAATTGCTCAAAACAAAAGAAGATTTGATTCAAGACGTTGCGAAACGTGACCCTAACCTCGACATCTCTCAAGCGTTAAATTTCACTGACTTTGTCGCTGCTAGTATGCAATGGTTAATGAACGACCCCAATGTTATCTTCGGAAAAGTAGAAGACGAAAATGCATACGTTGTTATCACTCTGCTTCGCGATGTAGGAGAATTACTAACAGGAGAGAACGATGAACTAAAAATTTCTATTCTTGAGAAAGTAGCCGCAAGACTTCAGGAGGAGCCGAAGTTACTTCCGCATCTTCCGTTTAGCTATACATAAATAGGCTTCACGCTTGCATTGGTTTGAATCACCCAAGATGGGAATCATACCAAATTTGAAATAAATTTGTAATTTCATGCCCAAATAAATCTAAATCTATGAGAAAATCTATTATCGTTATTGGAGTGCTATTGATTAGCGCTTGTAGTCCTAAACTTATTGAAGTAACCCAAGCCGATGCCGACAGAGGTGCGAGCAAATATTCTGGCCTTACCCTTACTGCATTGAATGAAGGCAAAAGCCTCTATACTCAGAATTGTGGTGAATGCCATGGTTTGAAAAAGCCTAACTCTCGCACGGAGGCTAATTGGAATTCAATAGTGCCTATCATGGTGAAAAAGCTAAATCAAAAAATGGGAAAAGAAGTTATTGACAGCAAAAAACAAGAAGTTTTGCTTCAATACCTTGTTACCATGGCAAACGCACCGAAGAAATAATCTTCAGTATTCGTTTCTTTTTTTGTTGATGGAGGTGATTAAAACACTTCAGGATAACCTATGTCCACAAAAGCATTCTCTAGTTTATGCTTGTGGCCCATTTCCATGTTGGCAAGGTTTTCAAGAGCTTCCTTTTCGGTACCATCGTTTGCATTTTTGGCAAGTGAGCGGTATAATTCTGCTGCTTGTTGCTCGCGTTTCATAGCTAGTGCTATTGCATCAGCAGGTTTCATATCAGTAGAAAGGGCTGGCATATCTTGTGTTTCAGCAATTTTATAATCGATTACTTGTGTTTTAAATATTGAACCCAAGGCTTTGTTTCTTCGATACATTTCAAGCAAGTTAGCATGCCCGTTTTCGTCTTGTGCTAACTCTTCGAAGAGTTGTTTTACTCCCGGATTTGTTACCTTTTCAGCTGCGGCTTTATAGAAAGCATAAGCAGCATTTTCTTGCTCAATTGCAAAATCAATTAGTTTGTTGATGTCTGTAAAGTTCATGGTTTAATAAAATTAACTATTAATTATTTTCTAAAATATTCTTTATGGTCGTGCTTGACGGAAACCTCTATCCACGGTTACTTCCACTCCATCGCTTACCTTTTCAATGCTGATTGCACAAGCTTTGTATTCGGGTGTTTCGGTGACATTATCATAAGCATCGTTGGTAAGTACATTGGCGTGTGCTTCGCGGAAATGGAATGCAC
>CAIWDF010000038.1 GCA_903911435.1 uncultured Bacteroidota bacterium | reverse complement strand
TAAAAAGGATTTTTATTAATATTGCACCAATAAAAAAAATCAAATAATGAAGAAGCTATTTTTATTTCTAATCATTCCATTGCTTGTTAATGTATCACTTGCCCAAACGCAGGTTCAAAATTTCGAACAACTAATGACCGCCTTAAAAGCAGGCAAGCAGGTAAGAGCAGTAATCTATTATGGCAAATGCAAATTATTTTCGGACGGGGTGGAACAAACTGAATCACCAAACGCTATTGGAGGAATGAGCTTTGAAACTTATGAATACTTTGATTCAAGTGTTTTTAAAGGTAAAGTTCCTTCTTTTCTTACCACTTCACAAACCATATTAATTAACCACCCGAAATATGGTTATGTTCAAAATTATGTAAAAATTAAAGTACGAACCGACAACTCTATTGAAATAACAGCCCGTTACCTAAAACCGCGAAAGCTTTCTTCAAAATATAAAGTAGTAATGGAGGAGACGTTCAAAGGGAAAATAAATGATGGAACAAATGATGGTGGAGTTTCATTATTCGCTGAATAAAAAAAGGCTTCCCTGTTTAGTATACCCTCACCAAAAGGCACCGGATTATTTTTCACAATTTTGAAACCAAAATCGTATATTTGTTTTCACTAAAGTTGCATTAACTATTAAGAATATGAAAACACTCACTTTCCTTGTTTCAACATCCGTAGTATTGATGATGGCTTGCAGTAGTACTTCTAGCAAGCTCGAAACGAATACCAATTATCAAACACCTATTCAAGCCCTCTTTCTTTTTCAGGAAAACGGTTCACCCGATTCGTTAATCGGTCACCAACTATTGCCATCGGGAGCCATTTACCTTACCGAGAAAGGAAATTTAATACTGCATACCATCAAAGAGAAAAGTGATACTCAACATTATTATTGGGGCAAATACCAGTTGACAAATGATGCGCTTACTTATTTAATCACTGATGAATATTATTTTTATGGAAAATGGGATGCCAGTTGGGATGTACCCCACCCCGATTATTTAAACGGAAAATCAAGAAAGGCCAGCGGAATAGAAACCAAGCTCACAAAAATAATTGGTGATTCGTTGCGCTATTTCCGAACCTATACCGAAGCCGAAAAAACAGAAGCAAGCAAAAGGTATCTACATTCGAAACCAAATGGAATAGAATATTGGCCGTATTACGAACCCGCAGAACAAAAGTTTTATACTTGGTTTTACAAACACGCACCTGTGTTGTCCAACCTTTAATAGGATGATTGATTAGGAATACTTCCCTCCTATCGCAATAATAAATTATACTAAATCGAATAGGTTAGAAACCCCCATGGTTCGCTGTACGGTAAATCCCTCAGCATATACAAAGCCAGCATCACGGCCAAAGATGGCCATTTTAGAGGTAACTACTTCCATGAAGTTCTTTACTGAAATTGGTGATTCGGGTTCTTTAGAATCAGGATCGTAAAACTGCGATTTAAAAGCACGGATGGCTTCCATTTTCTTGTCAACAAACTCGGTAACATCCACCACAAAATCGGGTTTCAAATGTTTATCTTGTATATAATGATACACGGCTTTTGGTCGCCAATGCTCTTGTGCTTTGCCATTGTGATTGGTTTCAATACGTCTTAAGCCACTATAAAAGCAAGCCTCAGCCACCAAGCTGGCGGCTCGCCCATGGTCGGGATGACGATCGCTCACGGCATTACAAAGAACTATACTTGGCCTGTATTCGCGAATCTTTTTTATCACTTCCAGCTGATGTTCGGTATTGTTTTCGAAGAAAGCATCTGCCATGCCAAGATTATCTCTTACTTCTACACCAAGCATCTTTGCTGCATTCTTGGCTTCTTTCAAGCGAAGTTCGCCACTTCCCCGTGTGCCCTTTTCGCCACAAGTTAAGTCGACAATACCTACTGTGAACCCAGCAGCAAGGTGTCTTAATATGGTACCTGCACAAGAAAGTTCTACATCATCGGGATGAATGCCAAAGGCCAATATATCAAGCTTCATTCTTATTTTTTTCCTTCTATCCAGTTAATTATTTTTTCGCACATTGGTTTTTCACTTGGCTCTACAACATCTACTAGGTTTCCATTTTCGTCAATCATGTATTTCTGAAAATTCCATTTCACTGACGAATCTATCTTACCATTCTTTGCCTTCTCGGTAAGCCAATGATATACATCGTTCATGTCTTGTCCTTTAACCGAGATTTTTTCCATCATTTGAAAACTCACTCCATAGTTCTTGGTACAAAACTCTTTTATCTCTGCATTAGTGCCTGGCTCT
This sequence comes from uncultured Bacteroidota bacterium, assembly GCA_903911435.1. Classification (GTDB taxonomy): domain Bacteria; phylum Bacteroidota; class Bacteroidia; order 2-12-FULL-35-15; family 2-12-FULL-35-15; genus 2-12-FULL-35-15. The sequence continues at coordinate 113 of CAIWDF010000038.1, read as the reverse complement.
TGACGCATAAAATTGTTTGCCGGAAAACCAATGATGGTGAAATTTTTGTCTTTGTATTTTTCAAAAAGTTTTTCCAAATCTTCGTATTGTGGTGTATGTCCACATTTCGAAGC
>CAIWDF010000037.1 GCA_903911435.1 uncultured Bacteroidota bacterium | reverse complement strand
TGGTTCAACCGCGAGTTTATCAACAGTATGTACTGGCACAGCAGTCACCTTAACAGGAACTGGAGCAACCAACTATAGTTGGACAGGAGGTATAACTGATGCAACTGCATTTTCAGCATCAGCAACTACAACCTATACTGTAACAGGAACTGACGGCAATGGATGCAGTAATACAGCCACTCGTTTGATAACTGTTAATGCATTACCAACAGTTGGTTCAACCGCGAGTTTATCAACAGTATGTACTGGCACAGCAGTCACCTTAACAGGAACTGGAGCAACCAACTATAGTTGGACAGGAGGTATAACTGATGCAACTGCATTTTCAGCATCAGCAACTACCACCTATACTGTAACAGGAACTGATGGCAATGGATGTGCTAATACAGCCACTCGTTTAATCACCGTTAATGCATTACCAACAGTAAGCTCAACGGTAAGTCCATCCGCAACAGTTTGTAGTGGAACATCCGTAACCTTAAGTGGAACAGGGGCAACATCTTATGCCTGGACAGGTGGTGTAACCAATGCAACAGCATTTACACCAGGAGCAACTACCAGCTATACTGTAACAGGAACTGATGCAAATGGATGCGTGAATACAGCCACACGAACGGTAACGGTTCTGCCAAATTACAACATTGTTTCTTCGGCTGCTGCTAATGGAAGTATTTCTCCTAACGGTACTTCCAGTTATTGCGGAGGAAATCAAACTTACACAATAACACCCAACGTTGGATATGTAATAGCAAGTGTACTAGTTGATGGCAGCAATGCGGGTACAAACAGCACTTATACTTTTAATTCTATATCTGCAAATCATACCATTTCGGTAACATTTGCTGCAAGCGGAGGGTGTTCTTCCGCACCACCTACTCCTGTGATATCGGGACCAAATGCAGTATGTGGAATGACAACAGGAATTTACATCGCCACCACAACTGACGCCACCAGCTATACATGGACAGTACCATCCGGAATTACTATTACACCTCCATCGGGTAATTCCTCTATACTTACTTCCTACGCAGCAGGAACCATTAATGGAAACATAACGGTAACTGCTACCAATGCATGTGGTACATCCTCAGCAAGTACTTTTCTTGTAACAAAAAAACCTCAACCCCCTAGCGCTATTTCGGGCCCTAGCTCACTCTGTGGACAAACCAATGCCAATTATTCGGCCACCTCATTTGGTGCAACTTCGTATACCTGGACTTTACCAGCGGGAATAAGCCCAGCTTCAGGAAGTGGAACCAGTAGTATCAACGTGACTATAGCACCTTCATTTGTTTCAGGCAACATCATCGTAACAGCAGTAAATTCATGTGGAAGTGTAGCTGGTACGTCAATGGCTTTATTTGGTAAAGTACCTGCAGCTACTTCAGCTATCGCTGGTTTGACCAGTGTTTGTGGTGTTTCTACAATTACTTACACGGCAACAGGAATATTAAGTGCGAGCAGTTATGTGTGGACATTGCCCACAGGATTCACTCAACTAGCGGCCAGCGGGAATAGCATTACCGTGCAGAACACAGGTTTTGTTTCAGGAAGTATTTCTGTACGTGGAGTAAATGGTTGTGGAATAGGTGCAAGTAAAACCTTGGCATTAACTGCAGCTACAGCCACCCCAGGAATAATATCTGGACCAACGGTTACTTGTGGATTAACAACAGCAACATACTCCACCACTCTTCCTGTTTCAGGTACTACCAACTTTATTTGGTCACTACCAGCAGGTGCTACCATTTTTTCAGGTGCAGGAACAGCCAGCATTGTGGCTTCGTTTGTTGGTGGTATGAGTGGCACAGTAAGTGTGATGGCAAATAACGGATGTGTCAATAGTGCTTTAAGAACACTTGCGGTAAGTAAAGTTCCAGCAGCACCGACTGCAATTTCAGGGCCAACGGTAATTTGTTATAATACTAATTATTCGTACTCTATTAATCCGGTAGCAGGTGCTACTAGTTATTTATGGTCTCCTTCGGGGATGTCAATCTTGTCAGGCCAAGGCTCAACTACTATAAATGTGCATACAGGTGCTTCTCTTCCGCTTTTAGTTGGAGGGAGATTTGTGAGAGTCTACGCACAAACATCTTGTGGAAATAGTCTTGTTCAATCTATCGGATACGATAAATGTGCTAGTCCGATATCGATGGACGAAAACACAGAAGAAGCAGGAACAACAGACATCTCTGTGTATCCTAATCCTGCTAACACTGAATTTACCATTGGCTTGAATCCTAACCAAAGCAATCTAGAATTGGAAGTGTACGATGTATTAGGAAACAAAGTAATTAACACATTGCTTACTAACCAAACATCAACCATCAACATCGAACAACTAAGCAATGGCTTGTACTTTGTAAGGTTAATGGATGTTAATTCGAATGTGGTATTCACCCAACGTTTGGTGAAGGAATAAACCATTCCTCATCCGAACCTTTAACAAAAAAGCCCCTTGCAGAAATGTGAGGGGCTTTTTTTTAATGCGACACTTC
>CAIWDF010000036.1 GCA_903911435.1 uncultured Bacteroidota bacterium | reverse complement strand
AGGTTTACCAATTGGGTTTCGGTCAATTCCGAGCGGAATGAATGGTTTTCCAATTGGCTTTTGGTCAATTCCGAGCGGAATGAATGGTTTTCCAATTGGGTTTTGGTCAATTCTGAGCGGAATGGATGATTTACCAATTGGGTTTTGGTTAATTCCGAGCGGAATGAATGATTTACCAATTGGATTTTAGTCAATTCCGAGCGGAATGAATGATTTACCAATTGGATATTGGTCAATTCCGAGCGGAATGAATGATTTACCAATTGGGTTTTGGTCAATTCCGAGCAGAATGGATGATTTACCAATTGGGTTTTGGTCAATTCCGAGCGGAATGAATGTTTTACCAATTGGGTTTTGGTTAATTCCGAGCGGAATGAATGTTTTACCAATTGGGTTTTGGTCAATTCTTTGCGGAACTAGCATTTATATTAATAATTATTGTGTTCCTCGCCATATTGGCAGACATTTCGGTTTTGTAGTCTGCTATTTTAGCAGTCGGTCCCTTTATTGTTGTTTTGGAGTTTTATAGCCTTTTGATGATTTTTGCAATTATTGCAAATAATCTCTTCAAAAATTCCTTCAAAATAAACTCAACAAAAAAAATCACCCCAAAACAACCAAAAAATTCATTAAAAAAATCACATAAAAAAATCACGAAAAAAATCGAACACCAAAAACACAAAAAAAACATCAAAAAAAACACCAAAAAAAGCTCAAAAGTTAAGGCCATCGCTCTCAGAATTCAGTCCACTGCATTCAAAATCGAGTCCAATGAACGCAAAATTGAGTCCATTGCTCTCAGAATTCAGTCCACCGCATTCAAAATTCAGTCCACCGTCCCAAAAATCAACACCGCCAACTTTTCACACAAAACCTGAAATTGTGAATTCTACATTGTCAATTGTGAATTATTTTCTTTGCTTCACTATAAAATTGAACTTACTTACCGATACAGAAGCGAGTGAAAATGGAAGTGAGGATATCGTCAGTAGATATTTCGCCTGTAATGGTTCCAAGGTAATGAAGTGCCTGGCGGATGTCCATAGCCAAAAAGTCGCCTGATACTTGGCTGTTCAACCCTTCGAGGATTCGTATTAAGGCCTCATTGGTATTGGTAAGGGCTTCCACATGCCTAGCATTGGTCACAATGGTTTCGGTGAGGTTCACCGTTTGGTTTTCGAAATAAGCCAATAACTTACCTTTCAATCCATCGATATTGGTTTTTTCTTTTGCCGAAATGCAAACAAGATTAGTGAATTGGCTGAACTCGCGTTCAATCGCTTCCGTATCTTCTTTATCTATTTTATTAGCCACCAGCAATAGTTGCGACTGGTTAAGGTTTTGCTGAAGTTCGGCCACAATGGCTTGAAGTTCGGAAGCCGTCATTTCGTGAGCATCGAAAAGATAGACCACAATGGACGAAAGTTTTATTTGTTCAAACGTTTTTGCAACCCCCATCGACTCGATGATGTCGGTAGTTTGCCGAATGCCTGCCGTATCGATAAATCTGAAAAGAACTCCATCTATCACTATTTCGTCTTCTATCACATCGCGTGTAGTACCCGGTATTTCCGACACAATAGCTCTATCTTCTTGCAAAAGTTCGTTCAGCAAAGTCGATTTACCCGCATTGGGCTTGCCAACAATGGCTACAGGTATACCGTTTTTAATCACATTGCCCACTTCGAACGACTGAATCAATCGTTGTACAATATGTTGAATAGAGATAACAAGTTGTTTCAAATCGTTGCGGTTGGCAAACTCAACATCTTCTTCACTAAAATCGAGTTCGAGTTCGATAAGCGAAGCAAAATCGATAAGGTTTTGTCGCAAGAGTTTTATTTTGGACGAAAACCCACCCCGCATTTGCTCCAATGCTATTTGATGTGATGATGCCGAGTTGGAAGCAATGAGGTCGGCAACAGCTTCGGCCTGCGACAAGTCGAGTTTCCCGTTGATAAACGCACGAAGTGTGAACTCTCCCGGTTGAGCCATTCGAGCGCCTTGCTTGATGATGAGTTGAATGATGTTCTGTTGAATAAACATCGAACCATGACACGAAATCTCGATAATGTCTTCGGCTGTATAAGTGCGTGGTGACTTGAAAATAGTGAGCAATACTTCGTCCAGCATCAAGTCGGCATCCATAATAAGTCCAAAATGCACCGTATGCGAGGCCTTTTTTGATAAATCAATTGGCTTCTTGTGTCGCGACACAAAAACAGAAGAGGCGATAGCAATGGCTTTTTTGCCCGATATTCGAATGATACCAAGCGCTCCGCTACCTTGAGGGGTGGCAAGTGCTACAATGGTGTCGTTTGAAATAAATGAGGTTTTCAAGGAATATCTTCAATTAATTTTCGACAAAAGTAATTATTTGCTTGGCATTAACGTAGTAAAAGTATAATTTAGCCGTCCGAAAAATAAGAGAAGAACATTCAACAAAAAAATAAATTCAATAAAACAAGTTATGAGCGTATTAGTAAATAAAAATTCGAAGATAATTGTTCAAGGTTTTACAGGAACCGAAGGCACTTTTCATGCAACTCAAATGATTGAGTATGGAACCAATGTGGTAGGCGGAGTTACTCCAGGCAAAGGAGGAACCACTCACTTAGATAGACCAGTGTTCAACACCGTGCAAGAAGCGGTAACTAAAGCAGGAGCAGATGTAACCATCATATTTGTGCCACCAGCATTTGCAGCTGACGCCATCATGGAAGCTGCAGAAGCAGGCATTAAAGTTATTGTATGTATCACCGAAGGAATACCAGTGAAAGACATGGTAATGGTAAAAGAATATTTAAAAGGAAAAACATGTAGATTGATTGGGCCAAATTGTCCAGGAATAATCTCAGCTGAAGAAGCGAAAGTGGGAATCATGCCAGGGTTTGTATTCAAAAAAGGACATGTGGGCATTGTTTCAAAATCAGGAACATTAACTTACGAAGCATCAGACCAAACTGTGAAAGCAGGCTTAGGAGTAACTACAGCCATTGGTATAGGTGGCGACCCAATCATCGGAACAACTACCAAAGAAGCAGTAGAACTATTGATGAATGATGACGAAACACATGCAATCATCATCATCGGTGAGATAGGCGGAAGCCTTGAGGCGGAAGCTGCTCGTTGGATAAAAGCAGATGGTAATCGTAAACCAGTGGTAGGATTTATTGCTGGCGAAACAGCACCTAAAGGACGTACCATGGGACATGCAGGAGCCATCGTTGGTGGTGCTGAAGATACAGCAGAAGCTAAAAAGAAAATCATGCGCGAGTGTGGTATCATTGTGGTTGACTCACCAGCCGATATTGGCATAGCAATGGCGAAAGCATTATCAGCTCAAATGGCGAAATAAGCTATTTGAATTTGAAATATAAATAGTAATTTTGGGCTATGCAATTTTGCATGGCCCTTTTTAATTTCTGAAAAATGAAAATATCGTCATCCTTAGCGTTCGGCATTGTTTCGTTTCTATCCTTTGAAATGACAGCACAAGACATGATTCACAAAACTGATGAATCGGTTATTTCTTCAAAAGTCATGGAGATAAATTCCACCTCAGTGAAATACAAATTGTATGGCAACACGAATGAAGCAATGTATGAACTTCCGAAGAATGATATTCATTACATCATTTATCAAAACGGAACTCGCGAAAATTATAATATCAATGTCACGAAACCAAGTAAACCTGAAACCATCGCATCCCCTTATGTAGAATCAGCCGATTCGAAAAGGATGGATAAAGAATATCCAAAAGAATATGGTAAGAATATCATTGCATTGAATTGTTTCGATATGGTGTTTACAAACTTTTCAGCATCCTACGAGCGCATTCTTAAATCAGGAGAAATTTCTATCAAAATACCTATTTCAATTGGCTTGCAAGGTCGACCTAATACTACCAATTACACTTCGGATTTTTATCAAACGCAGTTTCTTCAAAATCGAAATTATGCTGCAGGTTTAGATTTAAACATCTATCCCTTTGGTCAAAAGCGCAACACTTTTTACATTGGATTATCAACCTTCGGAGGAACGTTTAAATACTATAAAGACATTACCACAGTAAACGTTGTTACTTACGGAGGCACCTACACTTCTATTGTTGGACATACTGAGTACGAAGGAGTGCATTATTCAGGAATGATTCATATAGGAGGATACGGAGGGCTGTCAGATCATTTCTTGATGGGAGCAAAATTTGGTATTGGATTTAAACGCGAAGACACTATAGAGGAAGATTATACATTACCAGTGGTGCAATTCGATTTTAATTTAGCCTATCGATTTTAGTTTCGAACCTATAATTAAAGGCGAGTACTGAAAAATATTGAGTCACTTTATTTGTTGTATTTGCTTTTCTTTTTCTTCTATCTTTGGACATCAAAAAATCAACTAATCTCGAAAATATAACTTAACGAAATATGAAATTGTTAGAGGGTAAAATAGCTTTAATTACTGGTGCTTCCAGAGGAATAGGGAGAGGAATAGCATTCAAATTTGCTGAACATGGAGCTAATGTTGCATTCACTTATTTATCATCAGTAGAAAAGGGACAAGAACTTGAAAAAGAACTTGCCGCTTTTGGTATCAAGGCAAAAGGATATCGTTCGGATGCTGCCGATTTTAAAGCAGCCGAAGAATTAGTGAACGCTGTAATTGCTGATTTTGGTACTATTGACGTACTTGTGAATAACGCAGGTATAACGCGCGACACCTTGTTGATGCGTATGTCAGAACAACAATGGGATGAGGTGATAAATGCCAATCTGAAATCTGTTTTTAATTTAACTAAAGCCGTGCAAAAACCAATGCTAAAACAACGCAAAGGTTCTATCATCAATATGAGTTCTGTTGTAGGTGTAAAAGGTAATGCAGGACAATCGAACTATGCTGCTTCAAAAGCAGGAATCATCGGATTTACTAAATCTGTAGCATTGGAGTTAGGTTCGCGCAATATTCGTAGTAATGCCATTGCTCCTGGCTTCATCGAAACTGAAATGACTGGAGCTCTTGATCAAAAAGTTGTAGAAGGGTGGAGAGATAGTATTCCTTTGAAACGAGGAGGAACACCAGACGATGTTGCAAATGCTACTGTGTTTTTAGCATCCGACATGAGTGCCTACATCACTGGCCAAGTGATGAATGTGTGTGGAGGAATGCTTACTTAATAGTCAACGAACAACGAATTTGTTTTCGTTGAACAGATGAATCTAATTCTCGAATATTCTTGGTGGTATTGCTTGTTCTGTATTTTGTCAGGACTCGTATTCTCATTCGTGCTTTATCGAAAAGATAAATCCATGAGCGAACTTTCTGTGTGGACGGTTCGTACGCTTTCCATTTTTAGATTTTTAGTCATCACGCTGCTTTCT
>CAIWDF010000035.1 GCA_903911435.1 uncultured Bacteroidota bacterium | reverse complement strand
TGGAATACTTCCGTTGTATGAAATAACAGATGTTGGTGTTAATTTTACATTTATGGTACTACTTATTGAAGTCCCATAACTGCTAATAGTTGCTGTAGACGCATATCCACTTCCTGCATCAAAAGAGAAACCTGATAATGGTCCTATCGTTACTGAAGTTCCATCTAAATTAGTTCCTGATAAAGTAAATGTGTTAGCACTTGTTGTAATATTCAAACAAACACTTCCGAAACCTAAAAGTGCTCCTGCACTAAGATTAGGAGAAATTGGAGTTAATGTTGTTCCACTTGCGGTTGAACTGAAACCAGTTTCTGTAAGAGCGCCATTTCTTGCTTTTACCTGAAAAGTAAAAGTTAATGATGAACCAAGAGGAGTAATTGTTTTGGTTGCCCAAACTGAGGCTGTCTGCCATACGGCTGAAGCACTAAGACTTCCATCCGCTTGAACATAATTTCCAGAAGTAGTTTCTTGAATCGCAAATTGAGTTGATGAAGGATTACTATTCGCATCTATAGTCACGTCTAATGAGTTTACTGTAGCATTACCAACTGTTGGTGTATTCGGAGTATTTGCAAGTGTATAAAAGGTGGCTGAGGTTCCATAGGAAGTTCCTATAGCATTTGTTGCATATGCATTATAACTGTATTGAGTGTTTACTGATAAAGAAGGTGCCGAAATAGTATATGCTCCGGTTGTACCTGAAGTAGAAGGATTAGTAACGCCTGTTCCTCCAATAGCTGGAGCAGCATTCACTGAAGTTTGAGAATAAACCACTCCTCTGCCTGTTACTGCCGAACCACCATCTGTGGTTACATTGCCACCTAAATCAGCGGATGTAGTTAAAATATTAGCTGCTGCAGTATTTGTCACTGTTGGTGAATTAACACCAATGGTTGCTGGCACAGCATTATAAGTTACTACATCATCAACGAAAACATTAGCAGCATTAGCCGTACTACTAACTCCAATAAAGGTATTAGCATTAATTGAGGTGCCTGCTGTCAATTGCCCCTCTGCTAAATCATCTCCAATTTTTGTTCCATTAATAAAAAGGTCAAATTTCTGAACGGCTACGGTTTGGGCCACACCATTATAAACATAACTAATCGTTCCTGATGTTTTATTATTACCAACTATTTCAATTGTATAAACCACAGCTTGCGAAAATGCAGTAGTTGTTAATCCTGTTGTTGAAGCAGAACCTGCTGCACGATAGGAGAGTGCAAGTGCACCAGAAGCACCATAAGTGAAAGTTAAACCAGTGAAAAGTTGTGTTCCTGCAAAGTTATTTGCATCTGAATACATTGCACCTGCCCCTTGATAAAAACTCCAACTTCCTGAAGTTGCGGAACTAGCTGCCGACACATCACCGAACAAAGCTTTAAAGGAAGTATAAAATTCTGCACCACCTGTGTATGCAACCATTGGAGAAAACTTTGCTACAGAAGTAGATGTTGAAGCAGTTCCTCGCACATAAGCACCTGTGGTACCTAATGGATTACTAGTTGTTAGTCCATTGATAGGAGCAGCTGGTGCTGTGGCTCCACCTCTAGCCCATGTAGTTCCTGATGTTGGATTCGGAATAACTGCCGTTGATCCTGTTGTAGTTGTTTGAGAGAATGTCCCAGAACCAAAGTTCTGAACAGATGTTTGAGCTGTTGTTGCTTGTTGTATTGCAAAAGTAAAGCCGAACGCAAGCATTGCCGCTTTTATACTTTTGTTAATACTTCGTGTAATTGTAATCTTGTTTTTCATTGGGATTTGTTTTTTGTTCTTAATTATTTTTTGAATTTATTTTTATTAAGTTTAATCGTTAAACTTTGCGTTGGCTAAAGTAATGGTATTTCGTTAAGTTCCAAATAAATTAACATTAAATAGTTATTACCAAATGTTTAAAACTTCCCCCAACTCCAACTACTTCACTTAATTCCAATACATTATAAAAAAAGACTCCTGACATAGAATTCTATATCAGGAGTCTTTTAAAACATACTAAGGGTTTATTATTTCATTTTTTATAATATTGTTTAATCAAACTTTGAAAACTTAAAATAGCATCAATTTGATGAATTATCTTTTTCTCTGTTTCATGATGAAATTCGTTTGTCATCAACACACCATTCGAGGAACGATTCGAATGATTACAAAAAATTGTTTTGTGTTTTTCTCTTACAACTACCATGATTATTTCTTTTGTTTGATATTGAAAAAACGAACTACTCCTTAGTGTTTTAAGGAGTAGTTCGTATTCTGTTTTATTGCTTAATCAATTTAAGCATTTGTTGTTTGTTATTGTTCACCACTTTCACAAAATAAACCCCATTGGTTTCTTTTTGTAAGTTTAAGTTGTGTTTTCCTGACTCCACAATTTGATTGAATACAATTTCTCCTAATGTATTGGTGATTGTAATTTCAGCGCTGGTAGGGCTTTCGATAATAAACAAACCATTAGAAGGATTAGGATAAATTGAAATGCTCGATTCTAAAGTTGATGAATTGATACCAACGGTAGAAACTGTTTGACAAACTGAAGTATCAACACAAGTAGCAGAAGAAATTACTACTGCATAGCTTCCATTAACGGTAGCTGTGAAAGTTTGGTTAGTTTCGCCTGCTATTGGAGCATTGCCATTGTTGCAATCAATCCATTGATAAGAAGCACCCGATTGATTTGCGGTAAGAACCACACCAGCATTGTTCACTGTATTATCAGGCACTCCTATCAATTGTGTTGAAGTAGTTGTACATCCGCTACTATCAGCCACCGTTAATACATAAGAACCTGAAGTGAATCCTGATATTGAAACTTGAGGCATAGGAATTAAACCGATTGCGTCTAATTCGTTCCAACCTTGAACAACTGCTTCGTCCATTGCTAAACGAATAGCATCTACTGCGCCTACTGATGCTGGAATAGTATAATGTTCGATCACCGAATAATCAACTGTTGCTGCTGCAGTGCCTGTGAAAATGGTCACCCAATTACCTGTAGACGCTTGACGAACCGAAACGGTATCAATGAAACCTGGATTGTAAGTAACATACACCATTGCTTCGGAAGCATTCGTAGTAGCAAAATGATACACTAAGAATTCACGACCGTAATCGTAGTTTTCACTTGTCCAAGCAGTGGAAATATCTCCATAATTAGGATAAGTGTTGGGATAACCCAATACTTGAGCTGCTGACCAACTAGAGCTAGAATATTGAGAACTGAATGCAATCACGCTATCTGCCCAAATGGTATCATTAGTAGTAACGCCTGAAGCAAAACTACCAAACGAATATGCGTAAGGAGCATAACCTCCTTGAATAGTAAATCCTAATGAACCTGTTCCTAATAGACAGATGCTGTCGCTGAAAGCTAGGCTAGTAGCTGTTGGTGCACCAGCAATCACAACTGTTTGAGGAGTAGTGATTGAGGTAAGTCCATTCGTAAACGACCAGTTAACTGTGTAGGTTCCTGCAGAAGCATATGTAAGCGGGTCGGATGTTGTTCCTGTATACGTTGCAGTAACACAAGGATCAGTGGTAGTTGGTGTCGCTAATGTAACCGAACATGATGAATGAATGATTGGCAATGCTGGTGTCATGATAGAAGTTGGTGTGGTGTTACCCGTAACTACTCCACCTGGTGCTACCCAATTTGAACTCGTGGTATTCAAAGTAAAATAATTTAGCGTTCCATTGTTTGCATTGGTAGTAGAATCGATAAGCGTTGAAACACTGCTGTTGTCTGCTCCATCAACACCTTGATTGAAATGATAGTTCGCCACTAGACCAGATGTATTTGCAGGCATTTCAGCAACCATGTTTGCGGTCACATCGCAGGGTGTTCTTGCATAATCCCAAACGCGAACTTCATCTATCGAACCATAAAAATATTCCATAAATCCTGGAGCTGCTGATTTTCCAATGCAATAAGAAGTTCCTGTTGTACCAAATGTCATAGGGGATGAAATATCCAATACTCCATTAACATAAAGACTTAATGTAGTGCCATCAAAAATAGCAGCCACATGTGTCCAGGTATTTGTAGGAATAGTTATGTTTCCTGACAAGTCATTGCTTTCGCCAACATAAAATAATTTTTGTCCTATATAAAGTATCCCTGCTCTTTCGTTAGCATTGAAGGTGTTTCCCCAATTCATGATAGTACCATCTTGTGAGCTTCTTGGATTAATCCATGCTTCGATGGTGCGTGGGGCATTCCCTTGAGGTAATAAGGCATTTACTCCTTCTACATAATCGTTATCTCCATCAAAATATAATGAAGAAGCCGAACACGCTCCTATGCCTTGCACTGCAAAATTATAAGCCGACTCATCACAATCATTATTATTGATGTTAACTGTAGCTGTTTTGACACCTAAACTTGTAGGTGTAAAAGTAAGTGTAAAAGTTGCAGAGTTTCCTGCTGCTATTGGAGAAGAAGGACTAAGCGCACTTGCAACAAATGAAGATGCATCAACTCCTGTGACGTTAATTGAATTCACTGTTAAATCACTAATACCATTATTTGTGATGGTATACATAATGATGGATGGCATCGAAAGTCCAACGTTTCCGAAATTGGTACTATCTGTAAAGTTAGGATTTGTATCTCCTGATGTGATTGAATAAGAATGACCCAATACATCAATCTCTGGATTGGTAACTGTTCCACAAGCAACACCTGAAGTCACACCTCCTGATGCAATCCAGTTGGAGCTAGCACCATTCAATGCGAAGTTCATGGGTGTTCCATTGTTGTCTCCTCCTGCTAAATCAGGGGTAATGTTTATAGCGGTATTGTCAGCACTTGCCAATCCATCGTTGAACTGATAGTATTCTTGCAATCCACTTTCGTTACCAACTAACTCACAATTTCTTTGTTGAAATACTTCATCACAACTAAGCACTCGGTTCCAAATACGAACTTCGTCAATAGAGCCTTGAAAAAAATCGCCATATCCGATTCCATCCAAATACGAAGCACCAATTGCGTTGTAAGAAGAATAGGTTGAATTTCCTTGGTCGTAAATATTAGTAGCGGTAGCATCAAGCACACCATCCACATATAATTTCACAATACCATTATTAGCATCGTGAGTTACGGTTACATGATGCCAGTTGCCATCATTCACACTAGTAACACCAATTACCGAATGCCAAGTAGAAAAATCAGAGTCGAGATGAAGGTATTTTAATTTTCCTCCTGTGATACCAAATCCAGTTCCTACCGTATTGGTATTGTCGCCAATGATACTTAAGGCAGCACTTCCCGGATAAGCAGAAACTGAATCCGTAGAAGTAGTTTTAATCCATGCTTGAATACTTCTTCCTGCATTACCCATGTTGAGACGAGTCACCGAAACGTAATCATCTACTCCATCAAAATTTAATGCTGCACCCGCTTGTGCATTTGCTTTGTTCGAAACCATCGATACAAGGCCAAAGCAGGCGATTGTAAAGATTTTGTGTACTTGTTTTTTCATTATTATTTACGTGTTTAGATATGATTTGATGCAAAAGTAGAGGCTTTCGCAACACGTATTTTTTAATTGTTGAGTTCGACAAGTTTTTGTAGGTGTTTAACGCTATCGAGCCTTACAAAGGCACTTCGATACGAAAAACAGAACGATTTATGTCCTTATGGTAGGTAATGGTTGCACTTAATTGTTGTGCCAAAATATTTAATACTTTGAATCCAAAGCCACCTTTGTTGATGTCGAATTCATGTTTCAATCCGGGACCATTGTCGGAATAAAGTATAGTCAATCGCTTTTGTTCTTCTTTCAGTTCAACTCGTATGATGCCTTCTTTCTGCTGCAAAAAGGCGTACTTAAGCGAGTTGGTCACCAGTTCGTTCATCATCAAACCTATCGGAATGGTTTGTGTGATGGTCAATTCGTTGCAATTGCCATCCAATTGAAAATCTACCGAACTTCCTTCGGGGCGAAACGAAATGGACAATTCGTCAAACAAACTTTCTAGGAAAACCAGTAAGTCGAGATTGCCTTTGTTGGTTTCTCCATACAAGTTTTGATGCACCAATGCCATGCTTTGTATGCGCGATTGACACTCTTCCAATATTCGTTTGGTTTCATCATTGCTGGCTGCTTTGGCTTGAAGAAACAATAAACTTTTTAATATTGTCAAATTGTTTTTTACACGATGATGAATCTCGTGCACCAACATTCCTTTTTCAATCGCTTGTTGCTCCACTATTTTTTTCTCCACTTCCAGCTCGGCATTTATCTTTTGTTTGCGTCTATTCGAAAAATACAACAACAATCCTAACACAATGAAAATGGCACAAGCGGCTATCGCCAATATTTTCTCTTGCTGTAGATTATCATTTTGGCTTTTTAGTGTTTCGTTTTCTTTTTGTTTTTTCTCCGTTTCGTATTTTACTTCCAAGTCCTTTTGTGCCAAACGTCCTCTTGTTTCTACATTCGAAATGGTTTGTTCGCGTGCCACTTTAAACACACTATCGTTCCACGATTTGTAAAGTTCGTAAAAGCGCAATGCTTCTGCAGCATTGTTTTTCAATCGTGCTATATCGCTTTTGGCTTTGTAAGCATCGCGTATGTATAGTTTCGCATTGCGTTCCATAGCAACTTTCAAAAGCCTATCGGTAAAGGTTTCGGCCTTAGCAATGTTTTTCGATTGGATGTAAACATTGTTCAACACCGTCAGTGGTCGCATGGCATTGTCGGGCCGTTGGAGGCTATCCATGATGTGTAGCGAGATGCTCGCATATTTTTCGGCCTCCTTCATTTTGCCCATCGAATAAAAGATAGAAGCCAATACATGCGCATTGGTAGCAAATTGATAATCGTTTTTGAGTCCATCGTTCAACAGTTCTATCGACCGATTCAATTCCTTTTGTGCTTTGTCGAGCAGTCCATTTTCCAAGTATTCTTTGGCAAGGTTACTCGAGTTCATACAAGCTATTGGCCAGTTGCGGAGCTTCAACGAATTTTCGAGGGCCAATAGAAAATACTTTTGCGTTAAATCGGTTTCTCGTCCATCGCTTTGATACGACTCTGCAAGATTATTGCTCAGCGTAGCTATCATGGCTGCATCGCCCGATTTATTGGCTATCTCCAGCCCTTTCGAATACAATTCAATAGCAGTATGATAATCGCCATGGTCGCCATACATGCCTGCTTTCAGGCTATAACACGATGCTTGGTAGTACAAGCTCTTTGCCCGTTGGGCATACATCATGCAGGTGTCGTACAGCTCCATTCCTTCGGCATCGCGTTCGTTTATCACATAGGCCAAGGCTTTGATGCGGTATCCATCGGCTAGTAAAAGATAATGATGATGTGCCTTTGCCAAGGCTATTTCTTTTTCCGAAAGTTCAATGGCTTCTTTCGTTTTCACAAACTTCAGCTCCCAAGCCAATTGCCCGTAAAGCCTTGCTAGCGCAGTATCATTTTTTGTTTGGCTAATGCTCAATCGCAAGTGCTTGCAGGTTTCGTTCTCGGCCTGAGCCATAGCGGCAAGGTTTGCCAGCATCAGCATAGCTGCGATGACGAGCTTATTCAACAAACGAAAGGATGGCTTTTTTTTCAAACGTGTGCAAACTAACAGTTAATTAAAAAAGCAAAAAATAAAATGTTGCGAATGGTGATTTTTTGATGGAGTATGACATAAAACAAACCCTGTTTACGATTTGAAATGCGCCACTATCTCATCGCGAAACTTGCGCGAAAGCGGAATTTTTTCGGCACCAATGATTAGATATTGTCCGTTTACAGCGCTCACATGATTCATGTTTACTGCAAACGAACGGTGTGTGCGAAAAAACGAATCGCTGCCCAGCTCGTCAATAAAACTTTCTAAGCTACTACGCACCAAAAACGTTTTGTTGGGCGTTTTCACTTCCACATATATATTGTCCGATTTCAACCATCGTATATCCTCTATGTTCACTTTCACATTCAAACTACCATCCTTTATCACTATCGTTTTGGCCTCTTCCTGTGTTTTGGCTTTGCGCTGGCGAGTGCGAATAATTTCTACGGTGGTAAGCAAATCTACCTTGGTAAACGGCTTTACCAAATACGCCTCGGGATGATGCGAAGCCGCATCTTCAATGGTTTTTTTGTCGCTATACGAAGTAAGAAACACAAACGGTATGCGATACGCCTCGCGAATAACAGGCGCCACATCGAAGCCCGATTTTTGGTCTTCCAAATTGATGTCTACAAAACAAAGGTCGATGCTGGCAGTGGTTTGGAGCAGGTGCATGGCTTGGTCGTAGTTTTTGGCAATACCCACCACTTGGTAGTCGAGTTCCAGAAGCATTTCTTTCAACATCTCTGCTATAAAAAGGTCGTCTTCTACTATTAATATATTCAACATACTACTCAATTCCTTCATTTATTCACTCTGTATTGGTTGGGCAAAGATATTTTTTTTAGCGACTTGTTGTTAGGATTTTGGTTGTTTGACCAAGGCTAGTGTTATTTGCCACAAAGGCACAAAGGCGCGAAGGCAATTTCACAATTGTTCAGTAGGCAATTGGTCAATCGATTTACCGTTAAGGTACTCAATAAGGCATCAGCGAATAGGCAAAAGCGAACAGGTTCAAAGTTACACCATGCACTCTATTACCTTTTTGCTATTCACTGTGAAGCAGTCCCTATTGCCTAATCTCTTTTCGCTATTCACCAAGAATGAGATTTCTCACTTCGTTCGAAATGACAGCCTTCTTTTGGGGTGATGGGAAAGGATGAAAGGCGGCTTTGCCGCCTTTCATCCTTTCCTCCTTTAATAGATAAAGTCCATCATCTGAGCGCAGCGAGGAATCTCAGGCAAACTAGCAGAAAACCAATTCGGAGATTTTGATTACCCAACTAAGACACGAAGGCAATTTTGCAATTGAGCAGTAGGCAATTGTACAAACGATTTGCCGTTAAGGCGCTAAAGACACAAAGGCTATATCATTACGTAAAGGAAATAGATATTGAAATCCTGAAAGGATTTAATTCGAATAGCCCCCAATGAAATTGGGGGTAAACAATGAGCTAATAATCGCACAGAACTCCGAAAGGAGTTCAATAATATGTTCAACTCCATTCGGAGTTGTGGATGATGTTCTGTTATCATGCCCCCAATTTCATTGGGGGTTATTCACATTTAACTCTTTCAGAGTTATTCCTCCCGCTCAGCTTAGGGAGTAAGAAATAAAAACATTAAGGAGTTTGAGCGCAGCGAGGAATCTAAGGCAAACTAGCAGAAAAGTAATCCCCAGATTTTGATTACCCCGCTAAGGCACTCAATTAGGCATCAGTAAATAGGCAATAGCGAACAGGCTCAAAGTTACACCAAGCACACTATTCCCTTTTCGCTATTCACCTTGGAGCAGTTCCTATTTCCGATTCGCTTCGGTGCCTTTTTTGCACTTATGTCGGCAATGAAGGGATTGGCTTTCTTTTTGGGTTGGTTGCTTATTTCCTTAAACAAACCCAACTATACACAGGTTTCAATCTTAGATTGTTAGTTATTGTATTGGTTTGTTTTTATTATTGCTATCTCTTTTATACTTGCTTTTGTTTCTCTTTTAGTGATAGCATACACTTTCATGAAGTTAGCATACACTTTCATGAGGTTGGCATACACACTCATGAAGATGGCATACACTCTCATGAGGTTAGCATACATTCTCATGAGGTTAGCATACATTTTCATGAAGTAGGCATACATTCTCATGAAATTGGCATACACTTTCATGAAGTTGGCATACACTTTCATGAAGTTAGCATACATTCTCTTGAGGTTGGCATACATTCTCATGAGGTTGGCATACATTCTCATGAAGATGGCATACATTCTCTCTAAATCCCTTATTTTACTCACATTTTCGTTTCACCGGTTGAAAACAGTAGCCAAAAAATTGCTGTTTCTAACCGTAAAACAAGTTAGAAGGAACCAAATAAAGAACATAAAGGGCGGGGATATAAGTAATGAGGACAGTAAAAAACTTCACGAAAAAATATGAATTTTACTTTTCTTTCTTTTTTGTAGGTCGAAAACATCGGATAAGGCAAAATTTCGCAAAAAAATAGAGGAAGAACAAAAAGGGCGGAAGTATAAGTGCTGAGGACGGTAAAAAACTTCACGAAAAAACTTGAATTTTAGTTTTGTTGCTTTTTTGTAAAGCAAAAACATCGAATAAGGAAGATGCTGCAAATAATAGAGGAAGCGAAAAAATGGCGAAAAGCATAACAAAAAACATTACATACCGAATCGAAAAGCAATTATCGTTGCGTAAAACCCATTTTACGCAACGATATTTTTAAATTAGTTTATTCCACTTGTCCGAAGCTTTCTTCTCTGAAAAGGGTGGGATTGTTAATAGTTTGAGTCTCGCCACCATGAGAAGTAAAAAGCGAAAAATGTGGAAGGTCGCCAAATTATAAGGAACACGAGTGAAACTAACTCGCGTTTGCGGGACGAAAATCTATCGTTTACTCCGCTCCATCATGAGAATCCAATGCTTTTCCTCCTTTACCAACCCAGGTAGTAGTCCATCTTTTTCTGACAATTAGTAGAATGAATAACGCAATGACAGCAGTAATTGCGTATGAAATAAAACCGTAAGAATAGGTTCCTGTGATTTCTTTTGAATAGCCCATAACCAGAGGAATAAAAGCACCACCCAATGCACCAAACTCACCTACCACACCAACGCTAGTGGCTCTAGACTGAGGAAACCGTAATGGCAACAATTGAAAAATGGAGCCGTTTCCAACGCCCATTGTTGCTGCTAGTAAAAACAGAATCAAAAAAATCATGGTTAAGGAAGGAATGGTACTCGCTCCTATTGCACCGAAAATTAATAACACATAAACCACATATAACGACCTTATCCCTCCTACTCTATCGGACAAACCACCGCCAACAATTCGAAACAGACTGGCAGAAAACCCAACGAGAATCATAAACTGACCTGCTGATATTTTACTCACTCCATATTGGTCAGCCATAAAAGTGGGAACAAAACTTACAAATCCAATAAAACCACCAAAAGTAACCCAGTACAACAAGTTAAAAATCCAAATATCTTTTTCAACTATAACTTTCAAATGATGCTTTAATGATTTACGGATGCTTTTGCTAGGTGGCTCTTTGGCCAGAAACAACATAATCAGCATAACAATTACTACGGGTATTGCGAAAAAGCCATAGACTAAATTCCAGTTGTAGATTGAAGCTAACGTGGGTGCGAAGAAACCGGCAAATATAGTTCCGCTATTACCTGCCCCTACAATCCCCATAGCAAGACCCTGATATTTGGCAGGAAACCAACCCGAACCGAGAGGTAAGGCAACAGAAAAACTAGCACCAGCAATGCCAAGGAAACCGCCTAAAATAATTACTTCGGTATAACTGGATACGAACAAATACCCATAAAGCATCCCCAAAATTGTTATGGTAAGGCCTATTAACGCGGCATTTTTTCGCCCGATAATTTCAGCTGCAAGGCCAAGAGGGATACGCAGGAACGCACCAGCAAAAACAGGAACAAATAACATCATGCCATTTTGAGAAGGAGTAAGATGTAATTGTTGAGTGATGAAGGGAGCCATAGCCGCATTGGTCATCCAAACCATAAAACTAACATCAAAATACAAGAAGGCCGAAATAAGAGTGGGCACATGTCCTGATTTCCAAAAACCTTTTTCCATCATTTAAATTTGTTGTTTTTCATATGGCGTGTTTTTATTTTATTAATCAAATGTACTAAATTTTTTGAACTGAAAGAAAATGTAGTTGGAGAATTAACATTAAGCCACCCCTTCTCCAACGTTTGAAACGAGGGCGGTAGGATAATGCATCTATAATGTATATAAACACAGTTTAATCCCAGTAGCAATAAAAAAAGCCCCGAACAATTATGTTC
Source organism: uncultured Bacteroidota bacterium (assembly GCA_903911435.1). GTDB lineage: Bacteria > Bacteroidota > Bacteroidia > 2-12-FULL-35-15 > 2-12-FULL-35-15 > 2-12-FULL-35-15. The sequence goes on along the minus strand of CAIWDF010000035.1, from coordinate 650 downwards.
GGGGCTTTTTTTGTTTTACTAAATTCGAATTAGATTTTTTTCTTTGCGCCTAGGCCTTAGCGGTAAAGTATCAATTACCTCGCTTTTGCGAGAAAAACAAAATAATTAATATATTTGTAAAGAAACCAAAGAAGAACATTAGGTTAACTATTTAACTTGATGAGATTTGCAAAATTTAATGGATTTTTAAAAAAGTAATTTGCACTAAAACACTGTGTATCTGTAAAGCACTGATAAAATAAATTACAGGAGAATAATTATGCTTTTTAACAGTTTTATTTTTGTTTTTCTATTGTTGATAACTTTTGGACTCTATTATTTGCCAAGGTTTTCACAATTTCAAGTTTATGTTCTAACATTAGCTAGTTTTGTTTTTTACGCCTACAATGAGCTTATCCTGCTTCTTTTACTCCTGTTTTCGCCAGCGGTAAACATAGTAACAAGCTATTATATCGCTTATGGCACTCGGTTTAACAAAAAATTTATAGCAAGTTTAGGTATAGGTTCAGAATTTGCGGTACTTGCTTTTTTTAAGTATAGCCCTCTTTTTTCAAAAACATTTTTTAATGAATCGAATTCTGTTGGATATTTTTTACTAATGATACCATTGCCGATAGGAATTTCGTTTTTTACTTTTGAGGGCATTAGTT
>CAIWDF010000034.1 GCA_903911435.1 uncultured Bacteroidota bacterium | reverse complement strand
GGTTATATGAACGATGTATGCCGAGACAATGATGCGTATATGTGTGTGCATTCGGATATGTATAATGGCGCTGTGGCTAAAGGAGGAGGTTATAGACAGGTATATATGAAAACGTCAACAATGCTTTATAACTTGCAATACACACTTGGCGATTCACTCTTTTTAGCTGCAATGGGTCATTATTTTAATCAATGGAAATTTGCTCATCCATACATAGAGGATTTTCGTACATCTATTATCCAATACACACATGTCGATCTTAATTGGTTTTTTGATGAATGGATGGAAACTCCTAAAGTGATTGATTATGCTGTAAAAGGAGTGAAGAAAGGAAGAGGCAAGGATGAGTATGAGATTACTTTCAAAAGAAAAGGAATGCAAATGCCCCTTGATTTTTCAGTTGTTGATAAAAAGGATAGTACTTTTAATTATCATATTCCGAATAGTTGGTTTGTTAAAAAAACGGATGCGCAAGTGCTTCCAAGATGGATTGGTTGGGATAAAGTGAAACCAACGTATACGGCTACTGTTAAAATTCCTGAGGGGATTGAAGATGTGTTAATTGATCCAAGTTTGAGGTTAGCAGATGCATATATGGTGAACAATGCTAAGAGAATTCCTATTAAGTTTCGATTTGATTCCAAAATTTACAATCCCGCTGATTGGACGAAATATGAAATGTTCATTCGTCCTGACTTTTGGTATAATGGCTACGATGGGTTGAAAGTAGGGCTCAATCTAAATGGGCATTATATGAATTATAAACATGTTTTTGATGCGACCATTTGGTTTAACAGTAGTGTTGGAAAAAATTATCTAGATACACTTACCGAGAATCATATGAAGAATTCTAATGACCTTGTAAGTTATCGAATCAATTATCGAACAGCGACCGATCGCTTTATGAAAGGGTCATCAGTATATTTATCGGCCAAAAATTTAGATGGATTACAAGGATATACTATAGGTTTTGATAGAAAAGATGTTTCTGGTAAAAATAAACTTTATATGTTTTTTAAGTCAATGTATCGAGAAAATTTTACAGACTTACCCTATCTACTCTTGCCAAAAGAGTGGGAGCCTAACAAACTTAACAATACTATTAATGTTGGATTGGAACACAGTTATTCTTATCGCAAAGGAACAGGAACAATTAACTTAGGAACAAGAACATCCGCTTTGATGAGTGATTATGATTATCAGGCGATAAACATCACAGTTATTAATCGTACCAATATTTGGAAGCTTAAGTTAAATACTCGTATATACGGGCAATTCGGGACAGGTTCAAATTGGGCGAGTGAATCTTCGTTATTCCTTGCAGGTGGAAACCCCGAAGAAATGATGGAGAACAAATACACTCGTTCTCAAGGAATATTTAACCCTGAATGGGCAAGTTTCGGGTCAACAACAAATTATTTCAATTATGGTGGAGGACTTAATTTGAGAGGATATTCAGGTTATTTGGCGCCAGAGTTGTTAGCTGATGGAACTACCGTAACTGCTTACAAAGGGCAAACAGGTGCAGCTATTAATGGTGAATTGGAATTTGATGGAATAATTAAAATTAAGAAACAAAATTGGCTTACTAAAACATTTAAACTTACTACGTATTTATTTGGTGATGCAGGTTTTATAAATTACAATACTCCCGATATAAAGGTAGTGAAAATGGGAGGACTTAGGGCAGATGCAGGTATTGGTACTGCGCTGACAATTAAAAAATTCGCATTCTTGCAAACTGTAAACCCTTTAACAATTCGTTTTGATATGCCTTTTTGGTTGAACAAAATACCTTCTATAGACAAAGATTTTCTTCAGTTTCGTTTCGTAATTGGAGTTAGTCGGGCATTTTAGTTTTTAATTCAATATGATTTTTTTTAAAATGAAAAGAACAAGACTCTCATCCCTAATAATATTTGTAACACTAACAACATCGTGCATCGCACAGAACAATGAGGAATTGTTTACTAAAGCACAAAAGTTTAAATCTGTATACAATTATCGTGAAGCATTACCTCTTTATCAGTCATTGCTGAAGGGTGATTCAAGTAATGTGAATTATTTGACTGGTGCAAGTTATTGCATGACTAAATTTTCATTTTATTATTCGCCTGAATCGGAGAAGATGAAGTACTATACTACTGCAGGATATCTTGCACAGAAAGCAATAAAGTTAAGTGAAACCAACGCTGAAGGGCATTATGTGTGCGCACTTGCTTTGGGGAGAATATATGAAAAGGCAAGCTCTAAGGTAAAGATAGCGAATGCGAAGGCAATAAAAACACAGTTAGATAGGAGTATTACTCTCAATCCGAAGATTGCAGGGGCACATCATATTCTTGGACGTTGGCATAGAACGATTGCAGGTTTTAGTGCAGTAGAAAAAATGATGATCAATTCTTTTTTTGGAGGAGTTCCTGAAGGAGGATCTTATCAGGATGCCGTGAAGTCATTTATGACAGCCATTTCGATGGAGCCTAAGTTTATGTTGCATCAATATGAGTTAGCTGAAACGTATTATGAAATGGGAAAGTTCGTTGAGGCCAAGCTTTGGGCGCAAAAAGCCCTTGAAATAATTCCTGTATGTGAAGATGACAATAAAGCAAAAAAAGATACAGAAGCCCTATTAAAAAAACTCAAGTAAAATATATTTTGTAATTTTATACAATTAAAAATTAGTTAAAGACCCTAAATGGAAAATCAAAATGAATTATCCGCCTTGCCGGAAGAGAATAAAAATATAGTGGAGCAATCGATAAACAAGAACGAGATTATTGAAGAAATTGCCGAAAAAACAGAAGGAGCAATATCAATAGAGAATTCAATGTATGAGAAAAACGAAGTCGATGCTCTAGTCGAAAATATTAGTCATGTAACTGAAACCGTTGTATTGCTTGACGACCAAAAAGTGATTTCAGAGTCAGAAACTCCAGTCGCTTTCCAAGAAGAGATAATTGAAGAGATAGAAATTGAACCATTAGAAAATTTCAGTGGCTACACCAAAGAGGAGTTAACCAAAAGGATGGAGGAAATGTGTCAGGAAACTGACTTGATCGGCATAAGAAACAAGGTTACTCAAGCACGCGAAGCCTTCAACCATATCATTGCACAAGAAAAAGCCGCGGCACTTTCGAAATTTTTAGAAGAAGGGAAAACAGCTGAGGAATTCGAATTTTTTGCTGATTCTACTGAAGAAAAATTCAGGAAGGCGTATTCAAAATATAGTAAACTTAAAGCTGATTTCATCATTGGGCAAGAAAAACTTAGAGAGGAAAACCTGAAAACAAAACAGGAAATTCTTTCCAAAATGAAAAACATAATTCAGAACGAAGAAAACATGTCGAAAGCGTTCAATGAGTTTCACGAACTTCAAGCGCAATGGCGGAATGTTGGTGCAGTGCCTCAATCAAACGTAACTGAACTTTGGAATAACTATAAACTATATATCGATCGATTCTACGACTTCATAAAAATTAATCGAGAGCTTCAGGTTCTTGATCAAAAGAAGAATGTAGAAATGAAATTACACCTTTGTGAACAAGCTGAAGAATTGATATTAGAACCATCTTTAAACAAAGCAATCAATCAAGCCCAAGCACTCCAAAACAAATGGAAAGAAATAGGCTTTGTGATGCGAGAACAAGGAAATGAATTATGGACCCGATTCCGAACTGCATTAGACAAAGTTTACGAAAACAAAAAGCAATACTTAGCCGAACTACAAAAAAAGCACAATGATAACTATGTTGCAAAACTTGAACTATGTGAACAAGCACAAACTATAGCCAATGCAACGTATGAGCAACACAATCAGTGGCAAGATGGGATGAAATCATTGTTAGAACTACAAGTGAAATGGAGAACTATTGGTCCTGCAGATAGGGTGAAAAATGAAGAAGTTTGGAAAAAATTCAAATCGATAGTTGATGGATTTTTCAAGCAGAAAGATGAATATTATAAAACAAGGAAGCAGGAATTTGCAACTAATCTTCAAGCTAAAACCGAAATTTGTATTCAAGCGGAAGGATTGCAGGAGAATTCGGACTGGAAGGCTACATCTGACGAGTTAATTCGCTTGCAACAAGAATGGAAAAAATATGGACAAGTAGGTTCACAGGATAAAAACAACAAAATTTGGGTTCGTTTTAAGGCTGCATGTGACGTGTTTTTTAATAGAAAGAAAGCTCATTATGCTAGTATGGATGATGAACATGAGCAAAATTTTAACAAGAAATTAGATTTGATTTCAAGAATTGAGAAGTTCATAGTTAACAAAGATGCAGCGGCTGAAAGCCTTGACCACTTGAAACATTTTCAACGTGAATGGAGCGAAATAGGCATGGTTCCATTGAAAAAGAAAGACAAACTTTGGGAGCAATTCCGTTCAGCAATTAAAGTACATTTCGATGTTTTACAGTTGCGCCCTGATTTTAAGCAGGGAGGTGCTATTCAACAGGATAAATTTGCATCCAAGAGCCTTTCCTCCTCATCTGATGAGCGAAATATCATGAATAAAATGACTAAGTTGAAAGAAGAAGTTTCTCAACTAGAAAACAATATTGAATTTTTTGCGAAGTCTAAAAGCACTAGTGTGTTGAAACAACAATACGAGAAAAAAATTCAAGATACAAAGGATGAAATTGCCAAACTGAAAGCTATATTGAAAGAAATTAAATCAGTTGAGTGATTGTTAATTTCATCGTGTCAGAAGGTTGAATTATTGAAATAATTCAACTTGAATTTGCTGACAAAAAAATATTCTTAGAAACTGATTCTTCCGAATCACCTACTAATAGGGGCAAATATTATTATTTTCAGAAAACTTTCAATGATTTGAAATTTGTAATTTAAATTGTTGTAGATTAGCCGTTGAATCCTAATTCTCGTGCTATGAAAAAATGTGTTCTTACTACTTGCATTTCCCTTTTTCTAGTTTTTAGTTTTCCACAAATCAGCAGATCTCAAATTTATGACGGTGAAGAAGCAGCAAAAATAGTTACTGGAGCTTCACTATTAAAAATCAATTCGGACCGAAAAACCATTGATTATGTTAGGCTTGTATCAAATGCAAGTATAAATGTCGATGGAATGTTGAGTTGGCTAACCAAGGATGTGTTGAAACCTCAAGCTGATATTTCATTTCAACTTATGAAATCTGAAACAGATAATCAGAATTATGCTCATTATAAATACAATGAGTATTACAAATCTTTTTTAGTTGAATATGGCGTTTACACAGTTCATTCTAAAAGTGGTATTATTCTTTCGGCTAACGGTGAGTTTTATAATCAAATTTCAATTAATGAATTACCTAGTCTTTCACGAGATGCTGCTTTCACTAAAGCTTTAAATGCTGTGCCTTCAAACAAGTATAAGGATGCGAATACCGGAGGTATTCAAAAAATGAAGGATGAAGGAATACTTCTTGTACTTCCTAAAGATAAAGGTTTTTTCTTGGCTTATAAATTTGACATCTATAGTTTGGAACCTCTTAAACGGTCATTCATTTACATCGATGCAAATTCGGGAAAAGTGCTAAAGGATGTGAATAGAATTGAAAATACAGATGCTCAAGCTACTGCTAGCACAGCTTATAGTGGTAATGTAAATATGACAACCGATAGTTTAGGTGCAACAAGTTTTAGATTGAGAGCGTCTAAAGGCTTCGGTGGGCTACGTACAATGAATCTAAATGCAGGAAGTGATTATACAACTGCGACCGATTTTACAGATGCTGATAATAATTGGAACTTAACCACGATGGATCAGTATGCTTACGATGCACATTTTGGTTCGGAAGCAACTTTTGATTTTTATTTTTCTCATTATGGTCGTAACTCATACGATAACTTAGGGGCACAAATTAATGCCTATGTTCATTATAGTATTGGTTATGTAAACGCGTTTTGGGATGGTACAGAAATGACTTATGGTGACGGTGATGGTACAAATTATACTCCCCTAACTTCAATTGAGGTGGTTGGTCATGAAATAACTCATGCTGTAACTGAGAATACTGCAGCGTTGGTTTATTCTGACGAATCAGGAGCTTTGAATGAATCATTTAGTGACTGCTTTGGTGTTGCAATTGATTATTTCAAAAACCCATCAACAGCTAATTTTTTGATGGGAGATCAGATTAACGTTAATGGTATTCCATTTCGAAATATGAGCAATCCCAATCAATTTAGTAATCCTGATTGTTATAATGGTTTGTATTGGAATGCTCCAAATGAAGTACACAATAATAGTGGAGTGCAGAATTTTTGGTTTTACTTAATTTGTATGGGAGGAAGTGGAGTGAACGATTTGGGTGATACTTATACAGTAAATCCAATCGGAATTAATGATGCAAGTGCGATTGCTTATCGTAGCTTATCTGTTTATCTAACTCCCAATAGTACATATGCAGATGCTCGTTTCTATTCAATTCAAGCGGCTGTTGACTTGTTCGGAAGTTGTTCCAATCAAGTGATACAAATTACAAATGCTTGGTATGCTGTCGGTGTTGATGGTATTTTTTCGAATGCGGTAATTGCAGGGTTTAATTCAACTCAGAATTTTTTCTGTGTAGTTCCTGCAACAGTAAATTTTATAAATACGAGCATGAATGCAACTAATTATCAATGGGATTTTGGAGACGGAAACACATCAACGGTTTCTTCACCAACACATCAATATACTGCTTCTGGAACATATACAGTTAAACTTATTGCGAATGGAACTGCAAGTTGTTCAAGTACGGATACTCTAATTTTAAGTAATTATATCGCACTAACGAATGGAGGAGGTCCTATTTCTCCAAATTGTACGCCTACTACAGTTTCTAATTGTTGTGGAGTAGGAATTACAAATGTTTTGTTTGGAACGATAAACCATGCATCAGCGGATGCATCGGAGGGATATAAAGATTTTTCTTGTGGCAATGCAACAACACTTGTCGCAGGTGATCCTGTGCCCATTAGCATTTCAACAGGAACCTATACCAATGAAAATGTAAAAGTATGGATTGACTACAACAACGATGGAGTTTTCAATAATTCAACAGAACAAGCATTCGCATCCTCCAATCATTTAGCTATTAATAGTGGTATTGTGAATACTTCTAGTTCCGCAGTTTTAAACACTGCTTTGAGAATGAGAGTGATTGATGATAATGCCACTATTACCATTACTGGAGCTTGCAATAATCCTCAGAATGGGCAGGCGGAAGATTATACCATCACATTTATACCGAATACACTACCACCTATTGCTGATTTTGTTGCTAATGTAACCACCATAAATGTAGGAGGAACGGTTTATTTTACCGATTTAACTCAACATGCACCAACTGCATGGCAATGGTTATGTCCAGGAGGAAGTCCGTCAAGTTCTACTATTCAAAACCCTGCCATTACTTATAATACATTAGGTACATATTCAGTAACATTGCATGTAAGTAATAGCTTCGGACAAGATAGTATTGTGAAGGTGGCTTACATCAATGTGGTCAATTCTATTAATATGTGTACTGGTGTTGCCTCTACAACAGCGGCTAACGGACAACTGTACGATTCGGGAGGTCCAGCCGGTATTTACCAAAATAATGAAAACTGTTCGCTTTTAATCGACCCCGGATGTGCATTGAGTATTACTCTTTCATTCAGCCAATTTAACACCGAAGGGGGATACGATTACTTAAGCGTTTATGATGGAACGAATGTTTCTGCACCTTTACTATACAATGGTGCAGGTTCTACTTTGCCTCCAAGCTTGACAGCAGCTTCCGGAACAATGTTTGTAAATTGGCATTCTGATGGTTCTGTTACTTATTCTGGTTGGGCTGCAACATGGACTTCTGTCGTTAGTTCAGGAAATCCTCCTATTGCTTCATTTAGTATGAACACTACGGCCCCTCCTTTAGCTGTCCCTGTTCAGTTTACCGATGCAACATCAAATAATCCACAGGCATGGAATTGGGATTTTGGTGATGGATTTACCTCAATTCAACAAAATCCTGCTCATTCTTATTCCCTTCCAGGAATTTACACTGTTACATTAATAGCTCACAATTGTTATTTTAGTGATACCATAATGCATACTGTTAATGTTCAGAGCGCACCAATTATTTCATGTAATCCACAATTTGTTTCAGTCTCCTTGAGTTGTTCGGATACTATTATTGTTCCCATTACTGTGCACAACATAGGTAATGGAACGTTGGTTTATAACACAAGTGGTATTGGTTCGTCAAACGACACTATTCATGTACTTGCTTTTATGTCGGGAGTCGATGCCACTCAAGAGTACCCGAATATGTTGAATGCGATTAATCAGTATTTTAACCAATACAGTGTCACTCAACTATTTTCTACTGTACCTTCCGATCTTCAGACAGCTCTAGCAGGAATAGATGTTCTTTTGTTTCCTGAAGATGAAACAGGAGTACTGTCGACCTATGCTCCTTATGCTACTATTGTTCAGAATTTTGTTTCGAGTGGTAAGAGGGTTGTAATTTGTGGAAGTGCTTCGGCCGGAGGTTCTGCTCGTATTTTTGATATGGGATTATTCACTGGAACTTATTCAAGTACCACCTACTCAAATACACTAACAGTGCTTGATACCACTGATGATATTACTGATCAGGTACCGTTAAGTTTCACCGCTCCTAATGCTACATTTTACAATACAATTACGAATACTGATAAAATAAAATTGGTTGAGTACTTGACTAATGATGTTGTTACATATCGTAATATCGGAAGCGGAAAAGCTATTTATGTTGGCTTCGATTATTTTGCAACATGTCCGGAAGCTTCTCGAATTATTGCGAATTCTTTAAAAATGGGTACAAGCAATATGCCTACTTGGATGTATTCGTCTTCAGTTGCTGACACTGTTCTTCCTGGCGACTCTGCTATTGTTTACATTTCAATTTATTCAACTGGATTGGCTGGAGGTACATACTCATCCTACTTATTAATTAGTTCGAATGATCCACTTAACCCATTCGATACAATTCCTGTAAATTTAAATGTAGATTTTAGTCCATGTGCTAATTTTACGTTTCAGGTTCCTACAAGTTGTAGTGGAAGTGTTTCATTTCACAATTCCACTTTGAATGCCACTACATCTTGTTTATGGAGTTTTGGAGACGGTACTTATTCATCACTACAAAATCCAGTACATGCTTTTTCAAGTGCTGGTACGTATCCTGTGAAATTACTAGTGTGCAATGGCGCTGTTTGCGATTCGGTAACCCAAATGGTGACCATAATCTCTGTTACAGGGCCTTTGGCAGCTTCTTGCTCTCCGCTAACCACAGCATATTGTTGCGGAATAGGAATCACGCAATTAATGTTCAATACCATTAACAATTCAAGTTTAGATGGTATCGCTGGATACGAAGATTTTAGTTGTGTTAATTTTACTAGTCTTACAGCCGGTCAATCATACCCTATCTCTGTTACTACAGGTGCTTCGTATTCCGAAAATGTGAATGCATGGATTGATTTTAATAACGATGGATATTTTGATAGCATCACCGAGGTTGTATTTGTTTCGAGTAACGTCACCGCCTATCATTCTGGATATGTGTTTATACCAACAACTGCTGTTTTAAACACACCGCTTCGTATGCGTATTGGTGACGATTATTCGGGAAACTATCCTCCTTCTCCTTGTGTTGATGCTATGTACGGCCAGTTTGAAGACTACACCGTGGTGATTACCCCCAATTCGTTACCTCCAATATCCATGTTCGCATCATCTCAAGCCAATATATGTAGTGGCAATGTTCAATTTGTGGATAATTCCATCAACATTCCTACATCTTGGTTATGGTCATTTGGAGATGGCACTTATTCTTCAATCCAAAACCCTTCTCACCAATATTTAAGTTCTGGAACATTCCTTGTCAACCTTCATGTGACCAATGCATTTGGTGTTGATGATTATTCTCAGTATGTTGCAGTTAATGTATTAGCGTCTACAATTAATTATGTTGGTAACTTAATGGTTGGTCAATCCATTCAATTCTCTGTTCCAACTTCTGGCACTAACACTTATTTGTGGAATTTTGATGATGGTTACCTTGCAAGTTTATCAACACCGCAACATGTTTTTAGTGCCCCAGGAACTTATTATGTGAGTGTGCTTGTGAGTAATGGTGTTTGTTCTACCACTTTGTACGATACGTTGATAATTATGCCAATCGGAATAAATGAATTAGCAACTGGTGCAAATTTCTCTTTTTCACCTAACCCATTCAGCCAAGAGATTCAATTAACTTATGTCTTAAACAATTCGAATAAGGTATCCTTAAAAGCTTACGATCCTTTAGGACAATTAGTACAAACCTTTGTGGAAGAGTCGATGCAAGCTCAAGGTAAGTACGAATATGTGTTTAAACCTAAAACATCTGGT
>CAIWDF010000033.1 GCA_903911435.1 uncultured Bacteroidota bacterium | reverse complement strand
ACCGTTTCAACAAAGGGGGAGATTGTTTCAACAAAGGGGGAGATCGTTTCAACAAGGGGGGAGATTGTTTCAACAAAGGGGGAGATCGTTTCAACAAAGGGGGAGATCGTTTCAACAAAGAGGGAAGTCGATTCAACAAAGGGGGAGACCGGCTAAACACTTCATTTTATGAGAATTAGTGTTTTTTGTGGGGAAACCGACTTCTAAACTAGTATTTTTTGGGAAAGGGAATTTAGAACTTAGGAATAAGGGGAATTACGTTTTTGAATTCGTCCTTATTCCTAATTCCCCAATTTAACTCTCCACCACATCCTTCTCCACCACCAGATTATCAATAATAAAATCCTGACGTTCCGGTGTGTTTTTGCCCATATAGTAAGACAGCAGGTCTACTATCGTGCGGTCTTTACCAATAATAACAGGGTCTTTGCGAATATCTTTACCAATAAATAATTTAAACTCATCAGGCGAAATCTCCCCAAGTCCTTTAAATCGGGTTATTTCGGGCTTAGTGCCAAGTTTCAGGATAGCCGCTCTGCGCTCGTCTTCGCTGTAGCAATAAATGGTTTCTTTCTTATTCCTCACCCTGAAAAGCGGAGTTTGCAGAATGTACACATGTCCGTTTTTCACCAAATCGGGGAAAAACTGAAGGAAAAAAGTCATCAACAGCAATCGGATGTGCATCCCGTCCACATCGGCATCGGTAGCCACCACAATATTGTTGTAGCGGAGGTTTTCAATCCCGTCTTCGATATTAAGAGCCGCCTGCAAGAGGTTAAACTCCTCGTGTTCGTATACTATCTTTTTGGTGAGTCCAAACGCATTGAGGGGTTTTCCTTTTAAGCTAAACACTGCCTGCACATTCACATCCCTCGTTTTGGTGATAGAACCACTTGCCGAGTCGCCCTCGCAAATAAACAAGGTAGTTTCGAGCTTGCGCTCATCGTTTGAGGTAAGATGAACTCGGCAGTCGCGCAATTTTTTGTTATGCAAGTTCGATTTCTTGGCACGGTCGCGGGCCAGCTTCTGTATGCCTTGCAAATCTTTCCGTTCCCGCTCGCTTTGTTGAATCTTGTAAAGTATAGCTTGCGCCACTTCGGGGTTTTTATGCAAAAAGTTATCGAGTTCCGTTTTTAAGAAATCGCCCACAAATGCCTTTACCGAAGGGCCTTTAGGAGCCACCTCCTGAGAGCCCAGTTTGGTTTTGGTTTGCGATTCGAAAACAGGTTCCTGCACTTTTATACTCACCGCAGCAATGATAGACGTACGCACATCCACCGCTTCAAAATCTTTTTTGAAAAACTCACGTATCGTTTTTACTATCGCTTCGCGAAAAGCACCCTGATGCGTTCCGCCTTGTGTGGTATGCTGTCCGTTTACAAACGAATAATATTCCTCACCATATTGAGCATTGCTGTGGGTAAGCGCCACTTCGATGTCGTACCCTTTTAGATGAATGGTAGGATAAAGAATAGAGCCGGTAATGTTTTGAGTCAACAAGTCGAGCAATCCATTTTCGGAATGGAACTTTTGTCCGTTATAGTTTATAGTTAATCCGGTGTTGAGGTAAGCATAGTTCCACAACATCTTTTCGATATACTCATTGATGAAATGGTAATTTCCAAAAATGGTTTCATCCGGAATAAAAGTAACCAGCGTACCTTTACGTTGGTCCGAAGGCGTAATTTTAGAGTCTTTGGTAATGTTCCCTCGGCTAAATTCAGCTTCTTTGGTTTGGTCGTCACGGAACGATTGAACTTTGAAATAAGACGACAATGCATTAACAGCCTTTGTACCCACACCATTCAACCCCACCGATTTTTTAAATGCTTCCGAATCGTACTTGGCACCCGTGTTTATTTTCGATACCACATCCACCACTTTGCCCAAGGGAATACCGCGTCCGTAATCGCGCACCCGCACACTTTTATCTTTAATGCTGATGTCGATGCTGCGCCCATTGCCCATCACGAACTCATCAATACAGTTGTCGATGGTTTCTTTGAGCAAAATGTAAATACCATCATCTCCCGATGAACCATCGCCCAGTTTACCAATATACATCCCCGGACGTAAGCGTATGTGCTCGTTCCATTCAAGGGTTCGAATGCTGTCTTCGTTATATTTTACTTCTTTTGTCATTTTCTTTAGTATAGAGATATGAGATATGAGTATTGAGATGTTAGCATTGAGAAATATGGTATTGTTTTATCTCAAATCTCATATCTCAATACTCAAATCTGTTTTAAACATTAAACCTAAAATGCATCATGTCTCCGTCATTCACCACATATTCTTTTCCTTCCACACCCATCTTTCCGGCCTCTTTGCAGGCCGCTTCTGAACCAAGCGAAATGAAATCGTTGTACTTAATAACTTCGGCACGAATAAATCCTTTTTCAAAATCAGTATGAATTACCCCTGCTGCCTGTGGAGCTGTCATGCCTTTGGTAATGGTCCACGCACGCACTTCTTTTACACCTGCAGTGAAATAGGTTTGCAAATCCAACAAACGGTAAGCTGCCTTAATTAAATAATTCACTCCCGGTTCGGCAAGACCAATTTCTCCAAGAAACATCTGACGTTCATCGTAGGTGTCTAGTCCTGCTATCTCGGCCTCCATAGCAGCAGTGATGATAAGCACTTCTGCGTTTTCGTTTTTTACAGCTTCTTTCACTGCATCCACATATTTGTTTCCTGTTTTTACAGAAGCTTCATCCACATTGCAAACATACAATACGGGTTTAATGGTAAGCAAACAGCAATCGGCAATAGCAGCTTTTTCGGCCTCATTAAAGTTTGCCGCACGAGCTGATTTACCTTGTTCCAAAAGTTCTTTCACATGCAATAATACATCGTAAGATTTTCTGGCATCCTTGTCATTCCCTGTTTTGGCTTGCTTTTCTACTCGTTTCAGTTTTGCATCTACAGTTTCCAGATCTTTCATCTGTAATTCGATGTCGATAATTTCTTTGTCGCGCACAGGGTTCACCGAACCATCCACATGCACCACATTGTCGTCATCAAAGCAACGCAATACGTGAATAATGGCATTGGTTTCTCTGATGTTTGCCAGAAATTTATTACCCAATCCTTCGCCTTTACTTGCACCTTTCACAAGTCCTGCAATATCCACAATCTCCACTGTGGTAGGAACCACACGTTCCGGGTTCACTATCTTTTCGAGCACCAATAGGCGGTCGTCAGGCACTGTAATTACTCCCACATTGGGCTCTATTGTACAAAACGGATAATTTGCCGCTTGTGCTTTTGCGTTTGATAAACAATTAAACAAAGTAGATTTTCCGACATTCGGCAATCCTACTATTCCACACTGTAATGCCATAAATTAAATTTAGATTATTAGATTTTTTGAATTTTAGAATGAAAAGTTTACTAACTGAATTTGAAAACTACAATTCAAGAAATCTTACTCATTATTTCAGCCCGCAAAGATACTTAACCGAATAGGTTTTGAAAGCGCTTATGAAGCTTAATTTACTTGAGTTTTCAACAAAAAACTAATATTTTCAACAATACGACCCTCGCAAACAAAAAACAGTACTTTTGAAATTCTTTTAAAATCAAAATTTATAATACAAAAATAAGAATGGCATCAGCAGTAGAATTAGATACAATTGTTCCTCAAATACGCAGAGACATCGTTCGCATGGTTCATGCAGTTAACTCAGGGCATCCGGGAGGTTCGTTAGGGTGTGTTGAATATTTGGTCGCACTTTATTTTAAGGTGATGAAACATAACCCTGAGCATTTCTCAATGGATGGAGTAGGAGAGGACTTGTTTTTCTTGTCCAATGGACATGTTTCGCCTGTTTTTTATAGTGTTTTGGCACGTTCGGGATATTTTCCGGTGAAAGAACTTTCTAGCTTCCGTAAGCTGAATACACGTTTACAGGGGCATCCCACCACACACGATCATCTTCCGGGAGTACGTATGGCATCAGGTTCGCTTGGGCAGGGATTGTCGGTTGGAGTAGGTGCTGCACTTGCCAAAAAACTTAATAACGATGGCCGCATTGTTTACACATTGCATGGTGATGGAGAATTGCAAGAAGGACAAATATGGGAAGCTGCCATGTATGCTGCTGCTAAAAAAGTGGATAATATCATTGCTGCTGTTGATATGAACGGGCAACAAATTGATGGTTCTACCGACCAGGTGTTGCCAATGGGAAGTTTGAAAGCAAAGTTCGAAGCGTTTGGATGGGATGTGATAGAGGTTGCAAAGGGAAATGATACAACCACCATTGTGGATGCATTGGCCTTGGCAAAACAACATACAGGCAAAGGGAAACCGGTTATACTGTTACTAAAAACCGAAATGGGTAGTGGAGTGGATTTTATGATGCACAGCCACAAATGGCACGGAGTAGCACCCAATGACGCTCAACTGGCACAAGCTTTGAATCAGAATGCAGAAACGCTGGGGGATTATTAAGCTTGGCTTTTTGCGGAGGAATAAACAAAATGAAAACAGAAACTACTCAACAGATAAAAACTAAGAAATTGAAAAAAACATTTCGCCTTTTAATTCTAATTTTTACACTTCCATTTATTGGTGGTTCTGGAGATTTGTTTGCGCAACAAAAACCAGTGAAACCACTCACTCGAATTGACTTTGTATTCGATGCCTCGTTCAGTATGTTTGGTCAATGGCAAAGTGGTATGAAGATGGATATTGCAAAGAAAATGCTAACCGAATTTTTGGATAGTATCAAAGTGATTGATAATTTAGAAATTGCATTGCGTTGTTATGGGCATCAACATACCTTGCGTCCTGAAAGAGATTGCAAGGATACCAAGTTGGAAGTTCCATTTGGGAAGGACAATTTTTTAGCCATCAAAAATAAATTAAAAACGATTTCACCAAAGGGTACCACACCTATAGCATACTCGCTGGAACAATGTGCGAATGACTTTCCAACTGCTTCTTCAAAAACAGTTCGAAATATTGTCATTTTGATAACTGATGGCATTGAAGAATGTGATGGTGATCCTTGTGCTGTTTCGCTTGCATTGCAGAAGAAAGGGATTATTTTGAAACCATTCATCATTGGAATTGGTTTGGATCAAAGTTTCATTAACTCATTTGGTTGTATTGGTAAATTTTATGATGCATCTAACGAAGCAACGTTTAAGAACATATTAAATATTGTCATATCGCAAGCACTCAATAACACCACTGCACAAGTCAACTTAAATGATTTGGTTGGGAGACCAACTGAAACCGATGCTGACATGACTTTTTATGATCAACAGACAGGAATAATTAGGTACAATTACATGCATACCATCAACAATAAAGGGGTGCCAGACACCATCATTGTTGACCCGTTGGGAACATATCGAATGGTTGTTCATACCATACCGGAAGTTGAGAAAAAGGACATTACGCTTGTGGCGGGAAAGCATAATATCATCGCGGTTGATGCTCCACAAGGATTCCTGAACTTGCGTATGACTGGAAATTTCAACCCGAATTGTATTGTTAGGAAAAAAGGCGAAATGCAAACCTTGCACATTCAACAATTCAATTCGATGGAAAAGTACATAGTAGGCAAATATGATTTAGAGATTCTCACTCTTCCTCGTATTAACCTTGACAAAGTGGATGTGGGACAAAGTAAAACTACAACTATTGAAATTCCTCAAGCAGGGACTTTAAGTATTTCTAAACCGAGTGAAGGGCCTGGTAGTGTGTATTTGATGGAAAGTAATAAGATGGTGTTTGTGTGTAACCTCAATAGCAATATTATGCAGGAGAGTTTAACGCTGCAGCCAGGAAAATACCGAATCGAATATCGACCCAAAAATTCTAAAGAGTCGATTTATACAATCGAAAAAGATTTCAAAATAGAATCTGGAGTAATAACTCCTGTGAAGTTGTTTTAATTATTCACATTTAGAATTTACTCTTAAAAATTTCAATTTTTGAAGTAGCGAAAGATGAAAAAAAGAGAGGTTACGAAAGTAACCTCTCTTTTTTTTTGAATTCTAGTAGCATGGGGAAATTATTATTTATAAACTTCCTTTTTACTTGCTTTGAGTGTGTTGAATAATAAAGAAGCGATGGTCATTGGTCCAACACCTCCTGGAACAGGAGTAATGAAAGATGCTTTCGGAGCCACTTCATCGTATTTTACATCGCCTAGCAGTCTG
The DNA here is from genome assembly GCA_903911435.1 of uncultured Bacteroidota bacterium. Taxonomy (GTDB): domain Bacteria; phylum Bacteroidota; class Bacteroidia; order 2-12-FULL-35-15; family 2-12-FULL-35-15; genus 2-12-FULL-35-15. The sequence continues at coordinate 11,669 of CAIWDF010000033.1, read as the reverse complement.
AAACCTGTTTTTGTTTTGTCAGAAGGTACACGAGTAATTCCTACATCAATAACTACCACACCATCCTTTACCATATCAGCAGTCAAGAATTCGGGTTTGCCCAATGCAACAATGATGATGTCTGCCTTTAGTGTAAATTCTTTTAAATTAGCTGTACGACTGTGGCAAATAGTAACGGTGCAATTGCCTGGATTAGCATTTCGTGCCATCAGAATACTCATAGGCGAACCAACGATGTGGCTACGACCTAATACAACACAGTGTTTTCCTGAAGTTTCAATTTTATATCGATCTAAAAGTTGAACAATTCCAAATGGAGTTGCAGGTAGATAAGTCGGCAAATCTAATGCCATGCGCCCTACCGATTGAGGGTGAAAACCATCCACATCTTTTTTAGGGAGTATTGCTTCAATTACTTTGTACTCATCAATGTGTTTTGGTAATGGAGATTGAACAATGTATCCATCAATATCGTCATCATTGTTTAGTTCTTCAAGTTTTTTTAATAACTCGTCTTCTGAAGTCGTGGCGAGCATTCTTACAAGTGTAGATTTAAACCCAACTCGTTCGCAAGCTTTTACCTTAGCTGCAACATAGGTTTCGCTAGCACCATCGTTTCCTACTAAAACAGCAGCGAGATGAGGGATTCTTTCATTTTTCGATTTGATACTATTTACTTCAATTGCAATCTCATCTTGAATATCATTTGAAATTTTTTTGCCGTCAATTATTGTCATATTATAAGTTGTTAGTTTTTTACGTTTGTGGATATTTGTTATTGATAAGCGATGATGTAAGTTGAACATCAATCAATAAAATTATCTCATGCCAGGCATTCCTTTCATTTGACCCATCATTCGAGCCATTTGGTCTTTGTTGCCCATCATTTTCATCATTTTTCTCATGTCCTCAAATTGTTTTACCAATTTATTCACTTCTTGAATATTGGTTCCGCTGCCTTTCGCAATTCTTTCTCTACGTCTTCCATTCAGTAATTCAGGGTTTGAACGTTCAGCAGGAGTCATCGAACCGATGATGGCTTCAATGCTTTTAAATGCATCTTCATTTATTTCTGCACCTTTTAATGCTTTACTTGCTCCGGGTATCATTCCCATTAGGTCTTTCACGTTACCCATCTTTTTTATCTGTTGTATTTGAGATAAAAAGTCATCGAATCCGAATTGATTTTTTGCTACTTTTTTTGCAATACGTTTATGTTCTTCGGCATCGTAATTTTGTTGAGCACGTTCTACAAGTGTAACCACATCGCCCATTCCAAGAATACGGTCGGCCATACGACTCGGATGAAAGACATCAATCTCTTCCATTTTTTCGCCTGTACCAACAAACATAATCGGTTTACTCACTACAGATAGTATAGAAAGAGCAGCACCACCACGTGTGTCGCCATCTAATTTTGTAAGCACAACTCCTGTGAAATCTAATCGTTCGTTGAATGCTTTGGCTGTGTTCACCGCATCTTGCCCTGTCATAGCGTCAACCACGAATAGGATTTCGTTTGGGTTGATAGCCTGTTTCACTGCGGCAATTTCTTTCATCATCTCCTCGTCCACAGCTAAACGACCAGCAGTATCTATAATTACAATTGAGTTGCCATTTTCTTTAGCTTGTTTAATACCTGCTAGAGCAATAGAAACTGCATCTTTATTTTCTTTGTCGGCATAAACATCTACTCCAATTTGTGTTCCTAATACTTGAAGTTGATCGATAGCGGCAGGACGATAAATATCACAAGCAACCAAAAGTGGCTTTTTCCCTTTTTTGTTTTTGAAATGATTAGCGAGTTTACCAGAGAAGGTGGTTTTACCAGAACCCTGCAATCCACTCATTAGGATAATTGTTGGATTTCCGACTAGTTTTATTTCTTTGGTTTCGCCACCCATGAGGCTAGCCAATTCATCGTGCATTATTTTGGTAAGCAATTGCCCCGGAGAAACCGAAGTAAGTACATTCTCTCCGATTGCTTTCTGTTTAACGGTATCGGTAAATTGTTTTGCGACCTTATAGTTCACATCGGCATCGAGTAAAGCTTTTCTAATTTCCTTTACCGTTTCCGATACATTTATTTCTGTTATCTTCCCTTGACCTTTTAGAAGTTTAAAGGCACGGTCGAGTTTTTCACTTAAATTATCAAACATTTTTTATTTTTTTTGAGGAATGCAAATGTAGAAAGAAATTTCAATCAAGCGTTGAATCCGCTCGTCATTTTAAGAATCGAAACGAACACAAAAGATTAAATTTCATGCAATATGAAATAGAATTAAGAAACTTATTTGCAAGAATTATGGTAATGAGTGAGTTTAATTGACGATTTTTTTCGTGATGATTTGCTCACCATTATAAGCTTTGAGTAAGTAGATTCCTTTGGATAACCGATAAGTAGGAATTACTACTTTTACATTGGTTCCTGTGGTGTTTTGTTTGCTTGAAAATACCAAATTGCCAATCATGTCATACATCTCAAAACTTAATTCGCAATTGGAAGTGCAATTTACTGTTACTTCCAAACCTGATTCTGGAGAAGAGGAATAGGTGTTGATGATATTGAAACCAACTTCATGTGTGTGCATGTCGACAGAAATAACATCACTGTATTTCAGCATTCCATTGTAATCGGTTTGTTTCAATCGGTAATAAGTTATTCCTTCCCAAGGAGAGTTGTCATAGGTACTATAGTTTAGTGAATGGGTGCTATTACCAGCACCAGCAATTGTGGCAAATGAAACAAAATGATTCGCTTCGGAAGAATGTTCTACATCGAAGTAAGCATTGTTTGTTTCGGTGGCGGTGGTCCATTCCAATAGGTTTCGTTTGCCTTCGTTCTTCCCTGTGAAGGAAATCAATTCGATAGGCAAAGGGGCAACAGATTGAGCGACTCCAAATTTGGAAAACCCAATCATGCTATCTCTTTCTACAAAAGTGGCCGTTGAAGTTAAATTGCAATTACCATTCAATACCCAAGGTCCTGCTTCACCAGCATCCGATTTCATTACTGTCCAACCAAGCGCAACGGCCGAATTCGTAGCATTGGTTGGATAGAGTTTTGTATTGTAGGTGCCTGTCAATGGGTTTGCGTCAGCAGTGATGGTCCATAAACCATTGTCTTCCGCAGGGATATTGTAAGTTACACCGCATTCGGTACCACCTTGAGTGAAAGGAGTTATTATCCAAGGGTCGAAACGTGCCAATAAATTGCCAATACTTGTTGGTGCTGTAAAGCTGAGATTTGCCAATTGGTAGCCTTTGGTAGCATGACCTACTGGGAAGTTAAATGAACCTGTTGGAGAAAGGTATCGTCTTAGATTTCCTTGAACAAAGCTAGTGGTGTTTCCTGCAGATACACATCCTGGTGAGGTATTGGCAACATTTACTTCGAAAGCGTTGGTTATGATTTTACCTTGAGTAAGCGTTAAATTACTTGTTCCTGATTTCAGATACATGTTTGTTAATAAGGTAAGACCTGTACTAGTGTGGTTCATCACAACATTGTTTAAATCAAGTTGAGAGGAACCTTGTGAATAAGTTTGTGCCGAAGATCCATTAAATTCAAGGGTCCCTGTTGCTCCCGTACCTGTATAAGTTGTATTTCCAGAACTATTTGAAAAATTTTTGGCCACTTTTACATAATTAGCATTTGTATTAAAAACACTCATTGCATTTGTCGTGGTAAAGGTACCTTTGATGTCTATATCGTTTAGCAAATTTACAGACCCAGCCGATTGAGTAATGGTAAGATTACCTAAAGCATTAATACCAGTCAGAAAGCCTGAAATGGCATGCGAAGAAGTATTGTTGAATAGAATAGTAGCAGTAGGAGCCATTACCAAAAATCCAAGGTTTGTAAAGTCACCACAAACAGTAAGGGTAACCCCTGCATTAATCGTTAATCTTGCACCTGCTTGTATCGTTAACGACTTTACAGTTTGATTAGATGTAAGTACTGGTTGGTTAATAAAAGGAGCAATGGTTGCATCGATACTGCAAGAAGGGATATTGCAACCTCCCCAATTACTTGGCTTCGATGGGTCGGTGTCTGTTCCTCCTGTCCAGATGATTGAAGTTGCAGAAGTGCCAGCATAGCCAATTGGGCTTGTACCAAAATCGATGCTAAAGCCAGAAGTACTACTTGTATAATTACTAACTCCTAGTAAATAAATGTCTCCTGAAGCGACAGGAATTTGAGTTTCATATGCTCCATTAAAGAACGGGTTTGCAATGTAGGTTCCTGGTGGGTAACACTGAGGGCATGCAGAAATACTCAAAATGGCAGTATTGGCTGTGTTTACAACAGATCCAAAACAACCAGTTAGACCCAAGTAACTATAATTGCATCTTAATGGGAGAGCTGAGCCAGAAGCTATTTGTGAACAAGTAACAGCACCAGCACCGGCAATTTTCCAGATCCCAAAATCATAGTCAGTATATGTCATGGTAGAAGGAAGGAAATCATTCGGCACAATGTCGAATTGTAGGTTTCCTGCTGCATTAATTGGAATAGTATACCACACGATATTCCGTTCAGCAGAAAATAAGCAGCTGCCCGAGGGAGCAGGATAAGGTAGATCACAGGTGTTCCCAAAACCAGAATAACCAGGATTTGAAACAGAGAATCCTTGAGCACAAACCAAATTAGGAACCATGCAGTCCATACCCATAATAGGAGGAAAAGTGGTGTTTCCATCAATAGCTAGAATTGAAAAAGTACCAATTAAACTCGCGCTTCCGTCAACTGCGATGTAATAGGTTGTTCCGGATGTAAGCCCAGTCAAATATAGTTCAGAGTTAAAATTCGTAAGGCCAGCGCAAGTTGATGCATCGTCATTACAAGCAGTAGCAATCACTGTCATTCCTGCACCACAAGCTCCTGAGTAAACGGCTATTTGTGTGTTGGTGAGTGTTCCTAGATATGTTTTAATTCTTAAACTTCCTGATGCAGGGGCAGTAACTTTATACCAAACAGTGTTTCTATTGCCTGTAGTCCAACATGCAGGGGCAGCCGGTTCGCCAGTAGATCCTGCACACGAATTGTCTCCCGATTCGGAAGCGCCAAGCGTCATTAATGTTGCGTTACAAGGTAAATCATTGACAACTGAGGAACCGTAACTTGATACTGAAATGTCATAATTTGCACTTGAGGGAGATGCATAAGTATCGACAACTAGGTAATAGGTGCCGGCTGCCGGCAATACAACTGAACCAGACAAACTACCAGCCGTGGCTCCTCCTGAATTGCCGATACAGGTTGTTCCTGAAGCGCCAGGACATCCACTGTAAACTTGAAACCCAATGTAACTAGTGTTGGCATTCAAAAGGGTAATGGAAATGCATTCGGGACCTGCAGCTGTATAGGAATAAACACGATCTTCGCCTGATTCGTATAACGTGCCGCACGAACCGGTACTTGAATTGGAATAGTCGTTACCATAGCATGCTGTAGTTTGTGCCGTAGCTGAATAAGGAAGTGAAATGGCCGGAGCATTCGCACAAATGCTTCCTGCCAAAGGTCCTGCAGGTGAAGCAACACACGAAAGAGTAGCATCCCAACCAGCATAAACAACGGAACCATCAGAACTAAAATGAAAAGTAAGGCAGCCCCCAACTGCAGAGGAGGTGATTTGACATGGAATGGTGCTACCTGTTAATGTATAAAGTAGCGGAGAAGACACACTTGAACCATTGTAAACTGTTAGGTTGTCGAACCCACTTTCGAGCACAAACGAACTAAATGTAACGCTTACATATTGACCTGCAACAGATGGGCAAAATGTAATGGTATTGTTTTCACTACTAGCGTAATTTCCAGCCCCACCTGAATCTTGATAAGCACCACCACATGAAGTAAAGCTGCCATTTTGTTGAGTGTACGGACATGCAGCTCCTGTTGAAAAAGAGTAAATACTACATCCTGCTGCATTTCCAGCGGAATTGGTTGGAACTATTTTCCAATAATAAGTGGTACTTATTGCTAATACTCCAGGATTATAGGTAAGCACATTACCAATGTTAGTTCCGTTAACAATGTTGGTTGCAGCGGCATCTGTTCCAAAATAAAGTAGGTAACCTGAGGGAATACCACAGCCGGATGGTGCAGTCCAATTCAAAGTGGTACTGAGGTTACATTGATAAATAGCCGCGTTAGTTGGTGTTGTAATGGCAGCGCACGAAGGTAAGGGAGGCGCTGTAACGCAAGATAAGGAAGCTGTCCATCCTGAATAGGTAATACTTCCGTCAGAAACGAACCGAAATGTTAAACAACCACCAGCATCAGATGAGGTGTATGCACAGGCTGGGAGTGTACTTCCAGAAAGAGTAGCAATTAAAGGAGAACCAGTGGTAGGTCCATTGTAAATATAGAGTAAATCTAAACTGTTTTCGGTTGTAAAAGCACTAAACGTAACTTGCACTTTCTGCCCAACAATGGAAGGGCAAAAAGTGATGGTGCTATTCTCATTGTTTGCATATGACCCAGTTGAGCCATTCGAACTACAATATGTCCCTCCACATGAAGTAAAGCTGCCATTTTGCTGTGTGTACGGACATGCAGCTCCTGTTGTAAAAGAGTAAATACTACATCCTACAGCATTTCCAGTAGAATTGGTTGGGACTATTTTCCAATAATAAGTGGTACTTATAGCCAATACTCCAGGATTATAAGTAAGCACATTACCAATGTTAGTTCCGTTGACAATGTTGGTTGCAGCGGCATTTGTTCCAAAATAAAGGAGGTAACCCGAAGGAATACCACATCCACTCGGTGCAGTCCAATTTAAGGTGGTACTAAAGTTGCAGAGATTAATAGCAGCATTAGCGGGAGTAGTAATTACAGCGCACGAAGGTAATGGCGGTCCTGAAACGCAGGATAATAAAGCTGTCCACCCCGAATAAGTAATACTTCCATCAGAAACGAACCGAAATGTTAAACAACCACTTGCATCAGATGAGGTGTATGCACAGGCGGGAAGTGTACTTCCTGAAAGAGTAGCAATTAAAGGAGAACCAGTGGAAGGTCCATTGTAAATATAGAGTAAATCTAAACCGCTTTCGGTTGTAAAAGCGCTGAAAGTAACCTGCACTTTTTGCCCAACCACGGAAGGGCAAAAGGTGATAGTAGAATTTTCGCTGTTCGCATAGTTACCTGCTGAACCACCTGCATCATAATAAGTTCCTCCACAAGTTGTAAAGCTGCCATTTTGTTGATTAAAAGGGCAGGATGCACTCGTGGTAAAAGATTTAATGGTACAACCAACAGCATCACCATTTGCATTGGTAGCTACAATTTTCCAATAATAGGTTGTACTAGCAAGTAATGTACCTGGATTGTAGGTTAGCACATTTCCAATGTTTGTTCCATTGGTAATATTGGTGGCTGCAGCATCTGTTCCGAAATACAATTTATAGCCTGTCGCTGTGGCACAACCTGATGGAGCCGTCCAATTGAGCGTAACGGTAGAAAAGCAAATTCCTGTTGCAGCATTTGCAGGTGTAGTTGTGGTTGGACAAGCAGGGACATTACTTCCTGTTATGAAAGACCATATAGAGCAGCCTGATGCATCGCCTATGGCGTTGGTAGGTGCAATTTTCCAATAGTAAGTGGTGTTTCCTAATAATATTCCTGGGTTATAAGTCAACACATTGCCAATATTAGTACCATTCACTAGGTTGGTGGCAGCAGCATCTGTTCCGAAATAAAGTTTGTAGCCAGTAGGAGCTGTTCCTGTTGCTGGTGCAGTCCAGTTCAGTGTAGTTGATGAATAACAAACTCCTGTTGCTGCATTAGCAGGCGTAGAAATAGTGGCACAATTTGGAGCTGCGGGAGAAGAGATGCACGTATTTCCGTTCAAAGCACCAGAGGTGCCAGTCACTCTTCCAATTCGGACAAAATAGGTAGACCCAATGGTGGTTGCAAATGTGATTGTTTCATTTCCACTACCAGTGGTGGCATTCACACAATTGATATAGGTCAACCCAGCTCCACTCACACCACATGCTCCTGAATAAACAAATATTTCAGGGTCGCGAGTTGAGCTATTGGTAAAAGTAACGGTTGTGGAAGTTGCAATGGCAGCAAATGTAAACCAACCATCGAGTGTGGGAGAAGTGCAGGTGGTAGCGGTGGGGTCATTTATCGTAACATCGTTTATGTTTACATTGCCTGAACAAGCTCCATTCACGGTTAATGAAGTGGCCGACAAACATGTGGCACCTTGCGAATATCCCACTTCAATAGACATCGCAAGCAAAGCTATGATTGCCAATTGTGAGAAGAGATGTTGTGTTAACCGTTTCATGTTTTTTTGAGCAAGTGTTGAGCTATTGTTCGCGTTCGTTTTTTGTTTCTAATGCCTTTGTTGGGTAAGCCGTACAATCTTTTATCAATCGAGAGATAGGTGCACCTATTTTTATTTCTGTTTTTGTATTCGGAAAATTATTTTCAATTTGTTTTGCGATTATTTCTCCTGATTTAATTTTCTGATCATCAAAAGCTATGAGAAAGAGTTTTAAATAGTCGCAATAAGCAAGGAGTACTAAACCATCAATAGATGTAAGTGCTGATTGTATTTCAACAAAGTTTTTCGAATTAATAGTAGGTATGCCAAGCACAAGTTCTTTGGCGCTTGTGTTTTGCGAGTAGCAATCCTTCTTCAAAAGAATGGTGAAAGCCAGAATTGAAAATATTAGTAATCGTATTTTCATCTATTGATTTTAAAACTGTGAATGACTTGTAATTACGATGTCAAATATAGTGATAAATATCATATGCTCGATAAAATAATATTTTATAACTACATTTCTTCTCTTTTTTAGTTGGCCCGATGTTTGGAATTATTAATTCATAATTTCTTGTCTATCTTTGCGCACATGAAAACCATTCATAAATTCATATTAAAATCTTACATCGGGCCATTTATCATGACCTTTTTCATTGCCATGTTTGTGTTTTTTATGATGTTTATCTTTAAATACATTGACGACTTTGTCGGCAAAGGGCTTGCCGCTAGTTTGCTCGCTCAGTTGTTTTTTTATTTTTCGTTTACTACCATCCCTATGGCTTTGCCATTAGCAGTGCTACTTTCTTCGTTAATGACCTTCGGTAATCTTGGTGAGCATTTTGAATTGACTGCCATGAAGAGTGCGGGTATGTCGTTGCAAAAAATAATGTTTCCATTGTTAATTGTAGTTATAGGTTTATCTATTGGTGCATTTTATTTTTCGAACAATGTATTGCCCTATACCAATCTAAAAGTAGGCTCGTTGCTTTACGATATCCGTTCGTCAAAACCAGCATTGTTGTTTAAGGATGGAGTATTCAATCATAGCATCGATGGGTTTAGTATTCGTGTGGGTAAGAAAGGAAAAGATGGCCATACGCTGAATGATGTATTGATTTACGACCACCGTTCGATGCAAGGCAACAACATTGTGTTGACCGCCAAAACAGGTACTATGGAAGAAACTCCTGATAAATTGTTTTTGGTGCTTACCTTGAACAATGGTATGAGTTATAAGGATATTTTGGAAAACGAAAAAGCTGCCCATACACATCCGATGATGCGAGATAAATTCGAACAACGAATCATCCGTTTCGATTTGTCGGAGTTTCAAATGTCGCGAACAAGCGAAGATTTGTTCAAAGGCAATCAACAGATGCTCAATCTTTCGCAGTTAAGTTATTATATCGATTCAACCAATCGTTCAAACGAAACACGAATAGGCGATTTTTCGAAACAGCTGAAAAACAGCTATTACAGCCACGTAGCGGATAAGATGAATAAATTGGATTCGATAAAAACGAAGCCCGAACAGATTCGCTTGATGTCGCAATTGAGCAAAGAGCAACAGCAGAGCATCATCGAAGGTGCTGCCAATATTGCACGAAGTGCCAAAGCGTATTCCGACTCCATAGCTAGCGATTATAATTCGAACGATATGGCCATACGGAGGTTCGAAGCCGAGTGGCACCGAAAGTTTACCTTGTCGGTGGCTTGTTTGGTATTGTTTTTTATTGGTGCTCCGTTGGGAGCTATCATTCGCAAAGGAGGATTAGGAATGCCTGTGGTGGTGTCGGTTTTGTTTTTTATCACTTTTCATATCCTTTCTATTACAGGCGAAAAGTTGGTGAAAGAAGGCGCAATGCCTGCTTACCAAGGTATGTGGATGGCAACTGCTATACTTCTACCAATCGGTATTTTCCTTACTTTCAAAGCTACTTCGGATAGTGTATTGTTTGATATAGATGCTTATATCAATCCGATTAAGAATTTGTTCACCCGTAAGAAATAGTTGTTGGTTGTTAGTTGTTGGTTGTTAGGATGTGCCTCGATTACCTAAATCAACCTCATCACGCAAATTACTAAATATCATCTCAAACTAAAAAAAATACTTACCTTCGCAGGCAAAATTTTAAGATGGAAAACATGGAGTACAATACCAGCCTCGAGCATTTGGTGATACCAGAATACGGTAGAAACATTCAGAAAATGATTGATTATGCAATGACTGTGAACGACCGCAACGAACGCAACAAAATAGCACATTCCATTATTGATGTAATGGGCCAATTGAATCCGCATTTGCGCGATATTGTTGATTTCAAACATAAATTATGGGATCATTTATTCATCATTTCAAAGTTCAAATTGGATGTTGATTCGCCTTACCCATTGCCAACTGCTGCTACTTTTAAAACCAAACCCGAACGTATAAAAATTCCCGGCACCAGACGCATACGATACAAGCATTATGGCCGCATTACCGAGGATTTAATACAAAAAGCTACTGAATATCCCGAAGGTGATGAGAAATATTATCTTGCCGAAATTATTGGTAATTTGATGAAACGAAGCTACCTGTTTTGGAACAGAGATACCGTGAGCGACAATGTAATTATCGACCAGTTAGAAGAGCTTTCGAATAACGAATTGAAATTAAAAGACCCTTCGGTGTTGAAACCTGTGCATGTTTTGGTGCCTCGTCCTCCCAATCCAAATCAATCGACCAAAAAGCACCAAGGTGGTGGTGGTCGCGAATCGCGCCAAGGTGGTGGAGGTGGTTCACGAAAGTTTAAACGTAAATTTTAGTAATAAAAAGCCCCTTACAGAAATGCAAGGGGCCTTTTTTTGTCATTCTTAATGGTGAATTCATGAATTCCCCGCCAACCTGTATTTTGTATCCTCAACCCAAAAGGTTACTTATCTATATTCTTAATTTGAAGGATAAAAAGATTGCCATGTACAAAGAGTTGTTCATTTGTTGGTGAAAAAACCAACCTTTAATTGTGTACATGAATTAATACCCGAATTGTTTTCCTTGTTAATTTTATTGGTTTTGGCTTTTTTTTCTAAGTTATTGATATTTGATTTATTAGATGGACATTTAGAGGTCATAAAACCTATAAATGAACCGCTGGAGGTGGTCGAAAAATCATTCCAAGTACTCGCAAAATCATTTTACCAGTTGGTAAAGTCATTCTACTAGTTGGTTGAGTCATTCTACCTGTTGGTTGAGTCATTCTACCAGCTGGTTGAGTCATTCTACTAGTTGGTTGAGTCGTTCTACCTGTTGGGTGAGTCATTCTACTAGTTGGTTGAGTCGTTCTACCTGTTGGTTGAGTCGTTCTACCTGTTGGTTGAGTCATTCTACCTGTTGGT
>CAIWDF010000032.1 GCA_903911435.1 uncultured Bacteroidota bacterium | reverse complement strand
TGTTTTGAGTTACTCTTACTCTGTTTAGGGTTACTCTTACTCTGTTTAGGGTTACTATTGGTCTGTTTTGAGTTACTCTTACTCTGTTTTGAGTTACTATTACTCTGTTTAGGGTTACTATTTGTTTGTTATGAGTTACTATTACTCTGTTTAGGGTTACTATTTGTTTTTTAGGGTTACTATTTTGATAAAAAAAGTAAAAAAGGAGTTTTTGAAAAGTAAAATGGCTTGCAAAAATAGTAAAAGCGAGTTTTGAAATAGTAAAAAGGGGTTTTTGAAAAGTAAAAATGAGTTTTGAAAAAGTAAAATGGCTTGCAAAAAAAGTAAAAGTGAGTTTTGAAATAGTAAAAAAGGGGTTTTGAAAAGTAAAAGTGAATTAACAAATATATAAAAAACGGGAATTATTTTTTAATAAAGTCGTCTGAAAAATGTAGGACGCAAAAAACAAAATGACTGATGTACAAAGAGCTGACCTTGAGGCAGTAGATTGAGGACAAAAGTTCAATTCAGAACGAATTAAAAACGGAGCAGAAGAGTCTAAAATCAAATCCTCCCAACCCATATATCCTCTTCTCCCACCCCAAAATCTCAAATCTCAATACTCAAATCTAATTTCTAAATTTTGAATTTCTTTCATTGCCTACTGCAAAATTGCCCGTTGTACCTTGCTCTATTCGCTATTGCCTATTCGCTATAACCTTATTAAGAGCCTTTGCGCCTTTCGGTCATAGCGGTAAAATAAATGCTGCCTTCTTAATTCTCCAATCGCGAAGAAAATAATTCCTACTTTTGTAAAGAAAAATCAGGAAAACAAGTGCTATGTTAAAACAAATTCAAACACAAAAGTTAGGTCAACGTTTATCTCCTCAACAAATTCAGTTGATGAAAATGTTGGAACTACCTACCATTGCATTGGAACAACGCGTGAAAGAGGAGATGGAAGTAAATCCTGCATTGGAAGAAGGTATTGATACGGAAGAAGAAAAATCGACCGAAGAAGAAAGCGAAGACTATGATGATGTGCCTGCTGATGAAGAACATCAAACCGAAGATTTCTCGATAAGCGATTATATGGACGATGACGAGGGGGCGAGCTATAAAGAAAAATCGAACAACAAAAGCCCAGACGAAGAAAAAAAAGAAATTCCTTTCTCGATTGGCATCTCGTTTCAAGACATCTTGGAAGAACAACTAGCCATGAAAAGCCTTACGCCTCATCAGCATCAGGTTTCTATCTATTTAATCGGCAATCTGGATGATGACGGATACCTAAGGCGCGACCTCGAATCGATAGTAGATGACCTTGCATTCTCTCAAAACATCACTACCACCATCGAAGAGTTGAGTTATCTACTCACCGTGATTCAAGATTTCGAACCAGCAGGCATAGGAGCACGCAACCTTCAAGAATGTTTGTTGCTTCAACTGAAACGAAAAGAAGTTCAAACCATGGTGGTTGAGCTAGCTACCGATGTAGTAGAAAATCACATGGAAGAGTTTTCGAGGAAACACTACGACAAGATAGCCAGACGATTGAAGCTAGATGAAGAAATGCTGAAAGCCGTTATTCATGAGATATTGAAACTAAACCCACGGCCAGGCAATTCCACCTCAGACGGATTAAAAAGTCAACAACAAATACTTCCCGATTTCACCATCACCAACGAAGATGGAATGCTCATACTCACACTCAATGGCCGTAATTATCCCGATTTGCGAGTGAGTAAAGAATACTTAGACATGCAAAAGGAGTATGCCAAGAAAAAAAGTAAAGCCGAAAAAGAAGCATCGAGTTTTGTAAAACAAAAACTCGAAGGAGCCCGTTGGTTTATCGATGCACTTCAGCAGCGCGCCCAAACTTTGCTCTATACCATGAATTGCATCATGGAGTTTCAGCGCGAGTACTTTTTAACGGGTGACGAAACCAAGTTGAAACCAATGATACTAAAAGACATTGCGGAGCAAGTGAGTTTAGATATTTCAACTGTGTCGCGCGTGGCCAATAGCAAATACGTTACTACACCTTTCGGAACATTTTTAATAAAAACATTTTTTAGTGAGTCGTTAATCAACGATGAAGGCGAAGAAGTATCAACACGCGAAGTGAAAAAAATACTAATCGATTGTATCTCTGCCGAAGACAAAAAACTACCACTTACGGATGATAAGTTGATGGAAATACTCATCGAAAAAGGTTACAATATAGCCCGCAGAACAATAGCTAAATACCGAGAACATTTAGAAATTCCAGTAGCACGATTAAGAAAAGAATTATAAGTGATAACTGACGAAACACAACCCATTGCAAATGGGTTAAAAGGAAATCGGTTTGCAAAACTGGTCTCCTATAGTCTACATCCATTGTTGATGCCAACCTATGGATTTTTGATTCTGTTTTTCTCCAGAAATTACATTTCCACCTTCACCCCCATGCGCATTAAAGTATTGCTGATAGCAATTACTTTCTTTTTTACTTTTTTCTTACCCGCAGTCAATACCTTAATATTATTGCGCATTGGGCGAGTAAAGAGTTTGGAAATGGAACTACGTAAAGAGCGAAGAATACCCTATAGTATCACCTTGCTTTATTATTTCCCATTGTTGTATTTGTTTTACAATGCCGATTTCCCGAGTGTTTATAAGATACTCATCCTTGGTGCCACCATCTCGCTTTTGTTCACCTTGCTCATTAATAATAAGTGGAAGATAAGCGCCCACACGGTTGGAATAGGTGGCATAGCAGGAGCAATACTTGGAATCATGTTTCGCTTGCAACTCGATATGCAATTTGTTTTTATGTTATCGCTCCTTGTGGCAGGCATCGTAGGCTATGCCCGATTAAAGTTGAACTCACATACCCCAGCCCAAGTTTATTGTGGTTTCGTTTTGGGTTTTGTTGTTGAGTTTTTATTGATGATTTTCTACCGCTAACTAAATTACATCTGTATCGCTTTCAAGAAATCGGGAGGCACTTGCACTCCGCGCTTTTGTGCTTCAGCAGTATAGTATCGCGCCTTTTCAAAGTCTTTCAAGTCGGCATTTACCAAAGCCAAACTTTGATAAGCATCCGTATAGTCAGGGTTGAGTGAAATTACTTTTTCGAAATTCTTCTCGGCTTCTTCCAATCGGTGTACACTATAATATGCATAAGCCAAGTTGTAATATGCTTTATCCGAACTAGGTGTAATTTGTATTTCGGCAAGGAAACAGGAGATGGCTTTGTCCCAAGCTTGACGGTCTTTATAGATAATGCCCAAATCATTATTGATAGAAGGTTCGTTTGGGTTGAGGTCTTTTGCTTTTATATAAAGGGTTTCGGCCATGTCAAGATTTCCATCTTTGTAATACACACTTGCTGCAATTTTATTTACGTACACCGAGTTGGGAGAAGTCTTGGTAGCGTTTCCCCAAAAGTTTAATTTGTCAGAAAAGTTTAGACTATACACATAGTTTAAAGGAATAAACACAAGGCAGCTTGCGATGGCTACTAGGTTGAATGTACGATACCATTTAGCAGTTCGATTACCAATGGTGAGTTCGCTAAGTAAGATGAATACGCCAATGAGTGGAAGGTACAAACGTTGTTCGTAAAAGAATGCCGACTCTTTTGGAACCACAAGTACAGGTAATAAAAAAGCCACGAACCAACAAGCTCCAAACCAAGCAAGCAACGAAAATTTAGTACGTGTGATGAAAAACAATGATGCAATAAAAAGGATGATGAGAACACCATATACGATGGAACTATCAGCAATGGTAGGCATCACCGAAAGATTGAACGGAAGAAGTATTTTGCCAGCATAAAGGAGTAGAGCAGGTAAGTTGTTCGGAATGTTTGCAAGGAACTCAACAGGGTGCGCTCCTTGCGAGGTTTGAATCGCATGGTTTCGAGCTAGTATCAATACCAAAATGGAAACTCCCCAAGCCGACAAAGCAACTACATTTGATTTAGAAATCAAAGGACGATTGCCCCAAAATTTCAACATAAGTAAATACAACAACGGAAGCACAATGGCTGTTTCTTTGGTAAACAACGCTAAACAAAAAAAGAGGAGGTGTAAGAATAACTGAATTCCTTTTTCTGTTTTGATATAGTTCATCAAACATATAAAAGAGGAAAGGACGAACACCGCAAGCAACGAATCGTTTCGTCCTGGAATCCAAGCTACCGCTTGCACCAAAGCAGGATGAACCGTAAGCAATAGGCTAAGTAGCAAAGCAACTTCTCTGCGTATACCTAGTTTTACAAGTAATAGCAGCAGTAAACAAGCCGAGAGTATGTGAAAAACAATGTTCGAAAAATGATACACCTTCAATGACATCTTACCCAATGTGCCATCTACAATAAGTGAACTCACAAAAATGGGACGATAAAAAGTTCCTCCTTTTTCTTTAAACACATCGAGTTGAAAAGCTTTTGGTATGCTAGCCAATTTCGACACAAACGCTTTGTCATCGGCAATTAGCGTCTTGTCGTCCATGTTGGTATAATCAAATTTCAGCGTATGCGAATACAATAGCAAGCCTACCAAAATAATTAAGACAAATGAATAGCGATGGTTAGTGGCTAACGAAGAAAAGAATGAAGGAGTTTTTGTAACAGTAGCCGAGGGTGTTTTGGTTCTTGTTTTCATCTTCCAGAATCAAAGAAAAATCAATTCTTAATAAATCGTGTGGAGAATATCGGATTCGAACCGACCACCTCTTGCCTGCCAGGCAAGCGCTCTAGCCAAATGAGCTAATCCCCCTTGTAAAATAGATTGGGTGCAAAAATATCAAATAAAGTGTATGGAACACTAATTTTTTAAAAATACATTTTTAGAAACCGAGTTTTGAGATTCGCGCTTATACTGCTATCTTTGTCCATCAAAAAAAAGAAAAATGTCAGACGATAGAATAGATTCAAGCAAAGCACCCGAACCAGTTGGTGCATATCCTCATGCCCGCAGAGTAGGCAATTTATTATTCCTTTCGGGAGTAGGACCTAGGGAACGCGGCACCAAAAAAATCCCAGGTGTGGACTTAGATGAAAATGGAAACATTGTTTCTTACGATATCGAAACCCAATGTAATGCCGTATTTCAGAATGTAAAATACATATTGGAAGCAGCCGGAAGCAGTTGGGAGCAGATGGTGGATGTGCAGGTGTTTCTTACTAATATGAAAGATGATTTTGCAACCTACAACCGAGTATATGCAGAATGGTTTAAGGATAATCAACCTTGCAGAACGACAGTGGAGATAAATTGTTTACCAACTCCAATCGCAATAGAATTAAAGGTGATTGCCACTGTTTAATTTTCATTTCCATTAGCCCCTTTTATCCTGTTGGATGAAAGGGGCTTTTTTTTATCTTTGCCATCCTTAATTTTTGGATAAAAATAAATCTCAGATGAGTAAAACATATAAAACATACACCAGTCTTAATCTTTCGCAAACAGCCAAAGATGTGCAGAAGACATGGGATGAAAACAAAACTTTCGAAAAATCCATCACTTCGCGCGAAGGAAAAACACCATTTGTGTTTTACGAAGGGCCTCCAAGTGCCAATGGTTTACCGGGTATTCACCATGTGATGAGCCGTTCCATTAAAGATATTTTTTGCAGATATAAAACACAAAAAGGTTTTCAGGTAAAACGAAAAGCTGGTTGGGATACACATGGGTTGCCAATAGAACTAAGTGTGGAGAAGGCTTTAGGAATTACCAAAGAAGACATAGGGAAGAAAATTTCGGTGGAACAATACAACATCGAATGCCGGAAAGATGTAATGAAATATACTGATGTATGGGCCGATGTTACTGCAAAGATGGGTTATTGGGTCGACATGGAGCATCCGTATATTACGTATGACAATCGCTACATCGAATCCGTTTGGTGGTTGCTGAATAATTTATATTCGAAAGGTGCAATTTATAAAGGCTTCACCATTCAACCCTATTCACCTGCTGCTGGTACCGGGCTTTCCACTCACGAATTAAATCAACCGGGATGTTATCGGGATGTGAAGGATAGAACAGCTGTTGCAATGTTTAAAGCAGTTTCAAGTTCAAAGTTCGAAAATTTAAAGGTGACAGGTGATGTTTATTTCCTTGCCTGGACAACCACCCCTTGGACCTTGCCTTCCAATACTGCATTGGCCGTAGGGAAGAATATTGATTATGTTTTGGTCGAAACCTTTAATCAATTTACTTTAGAAAAAACATTTGTTATTTTGGCTGAGAGTCTAATGCAAAAATATTTTATTGGTGCTGGGGTAAAAGAATTAACATTGAACGGTGTCACTGGACCATTTAAAATTAATTCAAAAAATACTACAGATGATGGTAATCTTGCTAAACCTGATTCCAAAAAGCCTTACGATAATTGGAAAATAATATCTGAATTCAAAGGTTCTGATTTAGCAGGCTTAAAATACGAACAACTTCTCCCTTTTGCTCAGCCAACTGATGGCGATGCTTTCAAGGTAATCGTTGGCGATTTTGTAACCACTGAAGATGGTACTGGTATTGTTCACATTGCTCCTAGCTTTGGTGCAGACGATTTTCGAGTTGCTAAACAAAACGGAATCGGTTCCTTAACATTGGTGGACAGACGAGGTAAGTTTTTGCCGGAAGTGAAAGACGGTGTCTTTTTGTATGGTGATGAATATGTAAAAGAAGCCTATTTAACAGATGATGAAAAAGAACATGAGTTCAGGTTTCAGAAAAAAATATTAGAAGATAACGGAAAAATAAAAGAGCTGAAAGCCTATCTGAGTGTGGACGAACGTATCGTTTTGAAACTTCAGGAAGAAGGCAAACTCTTTAAAAAAGAATCCTACGAACACAGCTATCCTCACTGCTGGCGCACCGATAAGCCGGTATTATATTATCCTTTGGATTCATGGTTTATTAAAACTACCGACTATAAAGAGCGAATGATTGAGCTGAACAAAACCATCAACTGGAAACCGGAATCTACGGGTACAGGGCGTTTTGGCAACTGGCTCGAAAATTTGAACGACTGGAATTTGTCGCGTTCCCGCTTCTGGGGCATTCCTATTCCTATCTGGACAAGCGAAGATAAATCAGAACAAATTTGTATTGGCTCGGCTGAGGAACTAAAAGCTGAAATAGAAAATTCTGTTTCCAAGGGTGTGATGCAAAACAATCCGCTTGTTGCATTTACAGCGGGAAACAACAGTACTGAAAATTACAACACCTTCGATTTGCATAAACCTTATGCCGATGCAATCGTGTTGGAGCGCAATGGTAAAAAGCTTTTCCGCGAACCCGATTTAATTGATGTATGGTTCGATTCGGGTTCTATGCCTTATGCACAGTTGCATTATCCTTTTGAAAACAAAGAATTAATTGACAATAAAAAATATTACCCAGCCGATTTTATTGCCGAAGGTGTTGACCAAACTCGTGGTTGGTTCTTTACACTTCACGCCATAGGCACTATGTGCTTCGATTCTGTTGCTTTCAAAAATGTGGTGAGTAATGGTTTGGTGCTCGATAAAAACGGGCAAAAAATGAGCAAGCGTTTAGGCAATGCCGTTAACCCTTTCGAAACAATTGAGAAATACGGACCCGATGCTACCCGCTGGTATATGATTACCAACGCTGCTCCCTGGGACAATCTTAAATTCGACTTGGAAGGCATTACCGAGGTGCAGCGTAAGTTTTTCGGAACATTGCATAATACCTATTCATTCTTTGCTCTGTATGCAAATGTGGATGGATTCAGCTATTCAGAAGCTGAAATACCAATGAAAGACCGTGCCGAAATAGACCGTTGGATTATTTCGGAATTGAATACATTGATAAAAAAAGTGGACGAAGCCTACAGCGATTACGAACCTCACCGTGCTGGCCGATACATCGAGTCGTTTGTTGACGAACATTTGAGCAATTGGTACGTACGTTTGTGCAGAAGACGTTTCTGGAAAGGTGATTATTCTCAGGACAAAATAGCTGCTTATCAAACGTTGTACACCTGTCTCGAAGTTATTGCTAAACTTTCGGCTCCCATCGCGCCATTCTTTATGGACAGATTATTCACCGATTTAAATGCTGTTACCGGCCGCGATTCGTTCGAGTCTTTGCATTTAAGCAACTTCCCGGTGACCAACGAAACGAATATTGACAAAAACTTAGAAGAAAGAATGGAGCTTGCCCAAAAGATTTCTTCCATGGTATTGTCCATTCGTAAAAAAGAAAATATCCGTGTTCGCCAGCCGTTAAATAGAATTCAGATTCCGGTTTTAGACGATTCTTATAAATCAAAAATAGAAGCAGTAAAAGATTTAATTTTATCCGAAGTAAACGTAAAACACCTCGACCTGGTTGACGAATCGCAAACTCAAATTGTAAAGAATTTGAAATTGAATTTCAAAACCCTTGGCAAAAAATGTGGCAAGAACATGAAAGCGGTTCAAACTTTTGCCACCGAAAATGCTCAGGCAGTTATTTCAGGAATTGAAAAAACAGGCAACTTTACCATGAATTTTGGAGAAGAAACCATCGTACTTGATACAGAAGATGTAGAAATTATTCCTGTTGATATTCCCGGATGGAAAGTCTCCAACTCGGGTCAGTTAACGGTAGCCCTCGATGTTACCATCACCCCTGAACTAAGAGAAGAAGGTTTGGCTCGTGAGCTGGTTAACCGTATTCAAAACTTAAGAAAAGACAGCAATCTTGATGTAACTGACCGCATTGAAGTAAAAATTCAAAGAAATTCTTCAATAAATTCAGCCATAAATAATAATTTGGACTATATTTGCGCGGAAATTTTAGCTTCTTCTTTGGAGTTAGTAGATGTTCTTGAGTCGACAAACGGCTCAGAGATTGAATTAGAAGAAGAAATAAAAACTTTAATTACTATTACTAAATTAAATTAACAATTCTTACACATGGCTAAAAAAGTAACAAAAGGTAAACCAGTAAAGAAATCTGCGAAACCTGTAAAGAAAGCGGTAGCAAAAAAGCCTGCAAAAAAAGCTCCTGCAAAAAAAGCTGCTAAACCAGTTAAAAAAGCGGCTCTTAAAAAACTAGTAAAAAAGGCGGCAGCTCCTAAAAAAGCAGCTAAACCTGCTAAAAAGGTAGTAGCGAAAAAGCCTATTAAAAAAGCAGTAGCTAAAAAAGTAGTAGCTAAAAAAGTTACTCCTAAAAAAGTTGCTAAACCCGCTGCAAAGCCGGTTGTTAAAAAGGCAGTAAAAAAGGTAGAAGTGAAAAAAGCGGTGAAACCAGCTAAAAAGGCTGTAGCTCCTAAAAAGCCGATAGCTAAAAAAGAAGTTGCTAAAAAAATAGTAGCTAAAAAGGAAGTGAAAGAAGTGGTAAAGGAAGTAAAAGTTGTTAAACCTATTCCTACTCCAACTAAAAAAGTAGCTCCTGTGGCTAAGAAAAAACAGGAAGTGGTTGTTGAAGTTGAAGAGGATCACCATACTTTTGGCGAAATGCGTGCTGTGGAGTACAAAACTCCAACCATTCGCAAACCCCAAGGCCCAGCGCCTAAACCATTTATCAATACTGATAAACGTACACGTTATACCGATGCTGAATTGAAAGAATTCAAACAATTAATTCTTAAAAAACTTGGCGAAGCTCAAAAAGATTATGAATTGCTAAAAAGCACTCTTTCTCACAGAGACGACCACGGTACAGATGATACTTCTCCTACCTTCAAACTTTTGGAAGATGGTTCAGATGTGTTATCTAAAGAAGAAACAGCTCACTTAGCGGGTCGTCAGGAAAAATTCATTCAGAATTTACAAAACGCTCTTATTCGTATCGAAAACAAAACTTACGGTATTTGCCGTGCTACTGGAAAGTTAATTTCCAAAGAACGTTTGAGAAGTGTGCCTCATGCTACATTAGCGATTGAAGCAAAACTTGTTCAGAAATCTTAATTACATTTTTACAATTATCGTTCAAAGAAAGGTTACCATTGTGTAGCCTTTCTTTATTTTTAATAATAAATTACAAATAGTACCTCCCGTTGAAAAAACCATTAATTGTTATTTTCCTTATTCTACTGATTGATCAGCTGATAAAAACCTATATCAAAACACATTTTTATCTTGGGCAAGAACTTCACGTAGCAGGTCATTGGTTCATCCTTCATTTTACCGAAAACAATGGAATGGCATATGGAATGGAGTTCGGGGGAAGATTCGGAAAAATATTTCTAACTTTATTTCGTATTATTGCGGTAGGAGGTATTGGTTATTACTTATGGACGCTTACCAAAAAGAAGGAAGATCAATTATACGTAATCTGTATTGCCTTGATATTTGCGGGTGCGCTCGGAAATATCATTGATAGTGCTTTTTATGGTGTACTATTTAGCGATAGCAATTATGATGTTGCTCGTTTTATGCCTGCTGAAGGAGGATACGAAAGTTTCTTGCATGGTAAGGTAGTAGATATGTTTTACTTCCCTGTGATGCAAGGTCATTTCCCCACTTGGTTTCCATTCTGGGGTGGCGAAGATTTTATTTTCTTCCGTCCTGTATTCAACTTTGCCGATGCTTCCATTAGTGTAGGAGTGGCATTAATAATCGTTTTTCAAATCCGGTTTTTCGGGAAGAAAAAAGAAAGCCTTATTGAACCGATAAATGAGGTTCAAAATAACGAAGTGCCTCCTAGTAGTATGTAGTGTCAATGGTTCAATAAGCATGAAAGGAATTAAAAAATATACAATTCATCTCATTTGTATTTTTTCCTTTTTCACTGCTTTATTTTACAATGAACTCAATCTTAAATACCTTCCTGACGATGCCAAGCGAGAGCACCAAACGGTTGGTACCAATGATGATGCTAGTTACCTCAACCCTCCTTTAAATTACCTCACTACCAATACATGGTACGAAGATTATTACGGAGGTAAAATTGGTTACTTCATTCGTCCTCCCGGATATGGGTTAATCTATTTGGCAATTTACAAATGTGTAGGAGCTATTCGAGTGCTTACCTATTTAAAATTACTTCAACTTCTTTTATTTTCACTTTCTGTTTACTGCTTTTATTACATCGCGTTTGCTGTTTTGCAAATGCGAAGATTGGCTTTATTCGTTTCAGCCCTTTATGGGTTAAGTCCTTTTGCTATCGGATTTCTGTATTATACTTTAACCGAAGGCGTAAGTCCTGCGCTCTTGCTTGGTTTTGTGTTTTTTCTTTTCAAAGCCAATGATGCCAACACATCCACCAAAACCAATACCTTTTTTTTTATTGCCGCTCTTCTTTTTTCGTTTCTCTTTCTCGTGAGGCCTGTTTTAGGTATATTCGGTTTATTGCTTCCTACATTCATCATCTATAATAAATTCAAGACAAGTGTCAAAGCTATAGCCATTCAAATTGTAACATTTGGGCTCACAGCCTTGAGTTTAATGATTGTTTGGCAGGTAAGGAACTATCGCATTGCTGGCGAATACGTAGGGTTGCATCCCGTGTATTATGCCGATGGCAACACCAATTTTCGTCCTCCTTTTCGCGAATATTGGCGTTTCGCTGGTGGTTGGGCCGAGCGGGGCGATGTGGGTTTCTCGTATATGTGTCCGCTATGGGATGCTGCCATCACAGGCGACACTTCCATTCGATATGTAAACGATGCTATTGCTCATTTCCCTCAAGATGTGGTGCAGTATTTTGGACGCGAACGATTAACCCTTGTGTTCCGAAAGTATCAAGAATCCATTTTGGTACAAAAACAGTATTACGACAAACAATTGCCCATGCCCATGGAACAACCGGCAGTGGAGAAGGAGTCGACTCAAGATTTTATTCAATTGACCAACGAGTTTAAATCCCATTTCTGGTTTCAGTATTATTTCAGTTCTCCGTTTAAGGTTTTCAAACTAATGACCTTTCATTCCAATCTTTCCTTATTTATTTTCCAACGAACGTTTAGGGGTACTTTCATCATGGAAACAGTGAGGCTTTTGTTTTATTCCATCCATGGTTTATGTTTTCTTATTCTTATTTTTAATCTCATCATGTTAAACAGAAAAGGCGTGGTGTCGTACTCGTTAGTCATTGCGCCTCTTACTTATGTTTATTATTTGTGCTACGTACAGCGCGGAATAGAAGAGCGCTATACCTTACCCATTTTGCCTTTCTTGCTCATTGGCTTGGCTTACACCCTCGAGAAGATGAGCCATTGGAGAGTAAAAGTGGAAGTGGTACCTGACGATGAACTAGATGACGATTCGGAAGAAGAAGTTGATGAACAAGAAAAATAATCAACACAATTTATTTTTCACCAACCATTCTGCTATCTGCACCGCATTGGTGGCAGCTCCCTTGCGTAAATTATCAGCCACTATAAACATGTTCAGCGTCCTTGCCTGACTTTCATCTCTTCTCAATCTTCCTACAAACACCTCATCCCTATTCTCTGCATCCATC
>CAIWDF010000031.1 GCA_903911435.1 uncultured Bacteroidota bacterium | reverse complement strand
TTGACCTTTTCGGGCAAAGAAAAAGATTGAAACGGAAAGCAGGACGAAAGAAACCGAAGTGTGAAGAACTACCTGCCCTTATTTGGTTGTTAGTTGTTGGTTGTTAGTTGTTAGTTGTTGGTTGTTTGAAAAATTGCCTACTGCAAAATTGTGAAATTGTCTTTGCGTCTTCGTTTTCGGGTGAATCAATTTCCGGATTGCTATTCTGCTAATTGGGATGAGATTCCTCACTGCGTTCGGAATGACACCAATTTTATAGTGGGGTAGGAAAAAGGATTCGGTCATTTCGAACGCAGTGAGAAATCCCTAACCAAGTTGCAGCAGTTTTATTGATTACGTTTGCATATTTGCTTACTGTACCATTGTAAAATTGCAGAATTGGCTACTTATTTCTTCACCAGTGTAAGCGCTACGGAAGCTCTTCTATCTTTTTCTTTCATTATCAAACCTAGCTCACGTCCGGTTTGTCCTTTCACCGAAGTGTTTTCTTGAGCTCTGCGGATAAGGTAAGGCATCACTTCTTTGATAGGGCCATAAGGCACATATTTCGAAACATTGTAACCGGCCTCTGCTAGGTTGTAACTTATATGGTCGCTCATGCCGAGCAATTGCGAGAAATAAATATTTTTGTTTTGAGCTTTTATTCCTTTCTTTTCCATCATTTGCACCAAAGCAAGCGAAGAATCTTCGTTATGCGTTCCGGCACAAATGGCAATGCGGTCGATATGGTCGACACAAAACGACATGGCCTCATCATAATCTTTATCGGTATCGGCTTTGGTATCGTGTATGAGCGATGGATAGCCTTTGTCCACAGCACGTGCACGTTCTTTTTCCATGTAAGCACCACGCACTAGTTTGGCTCCTATGTAATAATTTCCTTTCAAGGCATTGTCGAACGAAGCTTTTAAATAAGCCAATCTATCTTTACGGTAGAGTTGATAGGTATTATAAATCAAAGGCTTTTCGGTGTTGTACATAGCCATCATTTCGTTTGCCAAATCGTCTATCGAGTCCTGAATCCAGCTATGTTCGGCATCAATAAACATGGGCACATTTTTTTCGTAAGCCGATTTGCAAATAGCCGCCACACGGTTTCTTACACGCGCAAATTCTTTTTGTTCTTCTTCTGTCAATGTTTCTTTGGCCGACACTTTTTCGAGCAAAGCCATGCGTGCAAGCCCCGTTACTTTAAACACACAAAACGGAATGTTGGTATCAGCCTTTGCTCTCTCCACATTGGCAAGGGTTTCGGTGGTGCATCGGTCGAGGTCTTCTTCGGCTTCTTTGCCTTCCACCGAATAATCCAGTATGGTACCTATGTTGTGTTTACTGAGGTCGATCACCGTTTTGTCGCACTCTTTGATGTCTTCTCCTCCGCAAAACTGCTTGAACACGGTGGCTTTAATAATGCGTTTGATGGGTAAGTTGAGTTTAAGCGCAAAGGTAGTAAGCCCTTTGCCCATACTCACAAACCAGTTGTACGAAATGAATTTGAAAAGCCAGTACGAACGAAATAAATCTTTATCTGTTTTCCCCGAAAACGAAACTTTGGTATTGTTAAATGACAGCATTGTATTTGAATTTAGCGACTGCAAATATACTAAAAAACCACCTATCGATTTTTAGGTTCTACTGATTCTAATCATATCCATGCTAGGTGCTGGTTCCCATTTTATTTGCATCGTTGCCTAATGGGATAAGCAAAAATCCTTACATTTGCTTTGCAATAACAATGGTATGAAAGAAATTAAGGCAAAAGATTATTCCATTTTTGTATCCACCACCATCTCGAAAGACATCGTTCGCTTTCTGAAAGCCAATAAAAAAGGGTATTCTAAGCTCTTCATCCTTGTTGATGAAAATTCGCTTCAGCATTGTTATCCTCAGTTGGTATCCACCGTACCTCAGTTCGAAAGTGCCGAAATCATAGAGATTGAAAGTGGCGAAGAAAACAAAACCATAGAAGTTTGTATTCAATTGTGGGAAGCTTTAAGCGAAATGAAAGCCGATAGAAAGGCGTTGTTCATTAACCTTGGAGGAGGAGTGATTAGTGATTTGGGAGGATTTGTAGCCGCTTCGTTCAAACGAGGAATTGATTTTATCAACATCCCTACCACTTTGCTTGCACAGGTTGATGCTTCGATAGGAGGTAAGGTGGGTGTCGATTTGAATCATTTGAAAAACCAAATTGGAGTGTTTAATAATCCAAAGGCAGTTTTTGTAAACAGCGATTTTATCAACACCTTGCACATTCGTCATGTGCTTTCGGGCTTTGCCGAAATCATAAAACATGCCTTGATTGCCGATAAAGCATATTGGCAACTTATTACCGCTTCCGATTTTTCCGACCCCGATTATTTAAATAGTCTTATTGCTACTTCTATCCACATCAAAAACCAAATAGTGCTGGACGACCCGAACGAAAAAAACACCAGAAAGATGTTGAACTTTGGGCATACCATTGGTCACGCTATCGAAACGTTTTCGCTCGAATCGCAAAGCCAAAAGCACTTGCTACATGGCGAAGCGGTGGCCATTGGCCTCATTTGCGAGTCGTACTTGTCGCATAAAGTGGGTAAATTGTCAAAAGAAGAACTAGCCGAAATAACACAATTTATATTGACCAATTTCAAACCTGTTGTTATTGATAAACTAGATGCACATCGATTGATAGAGTTGATGATGCACGATAAGAAAAATGAAAAAGGAGAAATTAATTTTTCGTTGATATCGTCAATAGGCAAGTGCGAAATCAATAAAAAAGCGAGCTCGGATATGATTATCGACTCCCTTAATTATTATACCAACGAAATAAAACATTTCCGAAACGCATGACCTACAGGGTTTCACATACCAGTAAATCATTAAAAGGAAAAATAACACTTGCTGCTTCGAAAAGCGAAAGCAACCGAGCACTTATCATTCAGGCCTTATGTTCCGAGCGGTTCGAAATATCCAACCTTGCCACTGCCGAAGATACGGTGGTGTTGAAACAAATTCTCGACACAAAACACAATAGTCCTTACCCTGAAGAACGTTTTGATGTTGGTGGGGCAGGCACTACCATGCGATTCCTCACGGCTTATTTTGCAACACAACCGGGCATATTTACCTTAACCGGAAACGAGCGAATGAAACAACGTCCGATTGGTATCCTTGTAAATGCCCTGCGCAAACTAGGTGCAGAGATTGAGTATTTGGAGGAAGACGGTTATCCACCCTTAAAAATTACTGGCAAACAACTGATGGGAGGCGAGATAGAAATAGATGGCAATGTAAGTAGTCAGTTTGTTTCGGCCTTGTTGTTAATAGCTCCTCAGTTGCACAAAGGACTCACCATTCGATTTAAAGGAGAAGTAGTTTCGCGACCTTACATCGACATGACCTTAAAAATGATGCAAGAGTTTAGGGTATATGGTCTCTGGCACGATGATTCCATTTCGGTGAGTAGCCAACAGTATCATAAAAAGTCGGACGAAGGATATACCTATCAAGTAGAAGGCGATTGGAGTTCGGCTTCGTATTGGTATGCCATTGCGGCCTTAG
The DNA here is from genome assembly GCA_903911435.1 of uncultured Bacteroidota bacterium. GTDB lineage: Bacteria > Bacteroidota > Bacteroidia > 2-12-FULL-35-15 > 2-12-FULL-35-15 > 2-12-FULL-35-15. The sequence goes on along the minus strand of CAIWDF010000031.1, from coordinate 17,551 downwards.
CCACCGATACCGACTTTGAAATTGCGGGATTGAAACATCCGAGTTTGCAGGGAGATGCCATTGTAGCCGATATCTTTTCGATGCTTGGAATAAAAACAACTTATCTGGATGATGGAATACAGCTGACCAAGATAAAGTCGCATCCCGAACACCTCGGTTTCGATTTCTCCGACTGTCCAGATTTAGTACAAACCATTTCCGTGGTGATAGCCGCTAAACGAATGTCGGCACATTTCACCGGATTGCGTACACTCAAGATTAAAGAAACCGACCGAATACTTGCCTTGCAAAACGAACTCTCCAAAATAGGAGTGAATGTGAAAACAGAAAACGATGATTCCATCTCCATTAGTTCATCCCCTTCACTCCATCCTCCCGAACAAATTGCTACCTATGACGACCATCGCATGGTAATGGCATTCTCGGCTTTGGCCATGATTTTCGAATCCATCTTGATTGAGAATCCGAAAGCAGTTGTTAAATCATATCGAAATTTTTGGGACGATATGAGGGCACAAGGTTTCGATATTTCTCAGGAAGTATTGTGTTAAAGTTTACTTTCTCAGTTCTTGCATTCTTTTTCCAAACATTTATTATCTTTGGCTAAACTTTAAACTAAAAAAAACTATGCATCTAAATTTTATGATTATTATCATCGCAGCACTCGTGCCGATGATTGTAGGGTTTATCTGGTACAACCCTAAAACACTTGGCAATGCCTGGATGAAGGCTGCCGATGTGAGTCCGGAAAAAATGAAAGGAGCAAATATGATGGTCATATTTGGCGTATCTCTTTTGTTGAGTTTCTTACTCGCAATGGAACTACAATTTCTTGTTATTCATCAGTTCAGTGTGTACTCGATACTTGCTAATGAACCAGGAATAAAAGACCCCAACTCCGATATCAGTAAGTATTTAAGCGATTTTATGCTGAAGTATGGCAATAATTTCCGCACGTTTAAACATGGTGCTTTTCATGGAACCATTGCGGGTATTATGCTTTCGTTACCTATTATTGGTATCAATTCCTTGTTCGAACGCAAAGGTTTTAAATACATTGCTATCAATGTTGGTTTTTGGATAGTTTGTATGGCATTGATGGGCGGCTTGATTTGCGCTTACCCATAGTTTGTAAATTTATTAAATTAAAAACTCCTCTGTTGAAAGCGTTCAGCAGGGGAGTTTTTTTTGAACTGTTTCCTAATAATACAATTAGTGATTCTGCTATCGATTTGTACACTAACAAGGATTAAACCTAGAGGAAAAGAACTTGAATTAACTATGTGAATAATCATTGTTTATTATTTCATTCTTACTTAGCTTTGCGAAAATAATTTAAATTTTATAGTATGAAAAAGATAATAATTCCATCGTTGATGGTGTGTGCAATGATTGTTTCGTGTGGCAGTCCAAGCACCGAAAAAGCAGACAACACAGCAAATGCTAACCAACAAGCCGACAAAGATTTGTTGACAAAAGCAAAAGGCATTTTCCAACCACTACCTGAACGTGCAGATAATCCAGAGAACCCAATAACCGAAGCCAAAGTAAAACTTGGTAAGATGTTGTATTACGATACTCGATTGAGTAAGACCGGAAACAATAGTTGTAATAGTTGCCACAATCTTGCCACCTATGGAGTAGATAATGTTGCTACTTCAAAAGGAGATGCTGGTAAAAATGGCGAACGAAACTCACCAACAGTGTTTAATGCTGCTTTCAACGTTGCGCAGTTTTGGGATGGACGAGCGAAAGATGTGGAGGAACAAGCTGGAGGGCCTATTCTTAACCCAGTAGAAATGGCTATTCCTTCGAAAGAGTACCTCGAAAAGAAACTTAGAGATGCAAAAGAATATGACGAAATGTTCAAGGCTGTTTTTCCTGACGACAAACAACCAATTACGTATACTAATATTACCAAATCAATTGCCGCTTTCGAGCGCACTTTGGTAACTCCAGCACCCTTCGATGCTTATTTGAAAGGAGATGCTACTGCCCTAAACGATGACCAAAAATTAGGACTGAGGATGTTTATAGAAACAGGTTGCACTCAATGCCACATGGGCTCGGGATTGGGAGGCACCTTGTTCCAAAAGTTTGGTTTGTTTGCCGATTACCGCACGCTTACTAATAGTACAACTAATGATGAAGGTAAGAAAAAACAATCGAATCAAGCAGGAGACAAAGATGTGTTTAAAGCTTCTTCCCTACGAAATATCGCAAAAACCGCACCTTATTTCCATGACGGTAGTGTTAGCGATTTGAATAAAGCAGTTGTGATTATGGGTAAAACTCAACTCAACAAAGAATTGTCGGATGCCGAAGTGGGACCTATTGTTGCTTTCCTCAATTCACTTACAGGTACAGTGGCTGAAGATGTAAAAACACCACCAGCTACCCTAACCAAGAAATAAAACACCTTGGCTAGTTAACAATAAAAGTCAGCACATAAAAAAACGCAACTTCTGAATGAAAACCAGAAGTGGCGTTTTTATTATAGAACTAACTATTCCTTTACAAAGCGTTTTGTAAAAATAAGTCGTTACTAAAATGTCTTTATTCTTTTATTTTATCTCACGCTTCGAAATAAAATGACAACATTTGTCAAATGAAACAATTTCGGATGGGAAGAATTTACTTGTTCAACCATTTTATATGTGGGTGAAATATCTTTTAGTGTTTGTTTCGGCAATGGTTGTAGATGTTGTTCCATTGCCACTTCCTCCAGCCTTTGTTATAATGATTGTTCTTCAAATTAAATTCAATCTTAATGTTTGGGCGGTGATTTGTGTTGGAGTTGCAGGTTCTATTTTGGGTAGATACATTCTTACCTTATACATTCCAAAAATAGCAGGCAAGATATTCAATCCAGCTAAAAATGAAGATGTACAGTATCTTGGCAAAAAGCTAAATCAAAAGGGATGGAAAAGTCAATTGGCTATCTTTACTTATTCCTTGCTTCCATTACCTACTACTCCTTTGTTTATAGCTGGAGGAATGGCAAAAATGAAACCTATCCTAATCATACCCGCATTTTTTGTTGGTAAATTTATAAGCGATAGCGTGGCAGTGCTTATGGGTAAATATGCTGCTGAAAATGCAGCCGGTTTGTTCGAAGGTGCCATATCCTGGAAAACCATTTCAGGTTTGATTCTAGGCATTTTGCTTATAGCCATCTTGCTCTTTATTGATTGGAGAGCGTGGTTAAAGGAAAAGAGATTGAAATTAAATTTCAAAATCTGGAAGTAATTTATTTTGATTTCGTATAGCAAATTTAAGCTCTTAAGAGCTCACAATTGGTTTTCGATTCTTAAATTTGGTTATTTAACATTTTTGAATTCTTATTTCGTAAGAGTCGTGGATAAAAAATAATTTATTACCTTAGTTGCCTAATTTTAAAAAGCAAAAAATGGAAAATCAAGGAGCATCAAATCAACAAAACACTAATCCAAGCTATTCGTCTAATTTGTCGAACCCCTTTGGACAGCAGCAACTGCCAAACGCAACTGCCGTTCTTGTGTTGGGCATCATTTCTATTGTAGGTTGTTTTTGTTATGGATTTATTGGTTTGGTATTGGGCATCATTGCATTGGTTTTGTCAGGTAAAGCAGGCAAACTTTATGCTTCTAATCCAGCTTTGTATACTGAAGCATCGTATAAAAACATGAAAGCTGGTAAGGTTTGCGCAATAATTGGAACTAGTTTATCGGCCGTCTACTTAATTATTCTAATTATTTACATTGCAATAATTGGTGCAGTTATCACAGGTATGCCTTGGGAAATGCTCACCAAACATTAGATGCTTGGTATGAGAGAGTAACAAAGAAAACGCAAGTATTCCTCTTTTATTTTATACACAATGAACACTCTTGCTAATTGGCTTCAACATCATATGATGACTTGTTATTACAAGCAGTTGTCTGGTATTGATTGTCCTGGTTGCGGCATGCAGCGTTCTTTCATTCAACTTCTTCAAGGGCATTTGCAGGAAAGCTTCATCTCCTATCCAGCATTGTTACCCGTTTTGTTTACATTGAGTTTAACTGGAGTGCACCTTATTTTTGAATTGAAATATGGAGCGACCGCCATAAAATATTCATTCATACTTACAGTCGGTATCGTAACCATTAGTTATATTTTGAAATTGAACTCATGAAAATATTTTCAACCACACAAAGCCGTCAGGCAGATTCATTCACTATTGAACATGAAAAAGTAAGTTCTGAAACATTGATTCGAAATGCTGGAGAGGCTTGCTTTCAATGGTTTTTTAAAAATATATACAGAACAAATGGAACCGAAGATATTAAACTCTTGTTTCTTTGTGGCGTAGGTAACAACGGTGCAGATGGTCTTGCCATGGCATTAAGGTCATTCGATATTGTCCTTGATGTAATGGTGGTAGTAGTGAATCATTCTGACCAACATTCTCCCGAGTTCGATAAGTTGAAATTCCAATTTCCAGAAGGTTCGCGACTTATCGAAATCATATCCTTTGATCAGATTACTCCAGAAATCTTTAAGTTCGCAGAAGGGGCTTATATTATTGATGCTCTTTTAGGTTCAGGGCTCAATCGTCCTGTGAATGGGGTAATTGCCGATTGTATTAATTTCATCAATTCTCAACCAAATACAGTAATATCCCTAGATATTCCTAGTGGAATGTATGGGGATAAATTATATGAATCTAGTGATATTGTTGTAAAAGCAGAACATACGTTGAGTTTTCAGTTTCCAAAACTTGCATTCCTATTCCCTGAAAATTTTGCCAATGTTGGAGATTTCGAAATACTCGATATTGGATTGAGTAATGAGTATACAAGGATGACTTCTTGTGAAAATCATTTTGTTGTCAAATCGGAAATAAAAGAATTGCTGCAAACAAGGAATAAAAATGCACACAAAGGTAATTTCGGCCATGCTTTAATTGTAGCGGGTAGTAAAGGAAAGATTGGAGCAGCAGTTCTCTCTGCACGAGCGTGTTTGCGTACTGGAGCTGGTTTGGTTACTGTACATACCCCTGCTTGTGGTTACGAAATTATCCAAATATCTTTACCCGAAGCGATGGTACACGCTGATTCAGAAGCGGATTTTATTACCGATTCTATCAAAACAGAAACCTACAATGCTATAGGAGTGGGGCCTGGAATTGGAATGGAAAAACAAACGCAAAACATTTTGAAGCTCGTGATTCAAAACTCGAATCGCCCAATGGTTTTTGATGCAGATGCAATCAATATACTTGCCGAAAATAAAACTTGGCTTTCCTTTTTGCCAGCCAATAGCATATTAACACCACATATAAAAGAATTCGAACGATTGGTTGGGAAAGCCACGAACACGCAAGACCGATTGAAACAACAAGTCGACTTTGCTATAAAATATAATGTGATTATAGTATTGAAAGGTGCATACTCATCAGTGGCAACACCACAAGGAGAGTTGTTTTTTAATTCCACAGGAAACCCTGGAATGGCTACAGGAGGAAGTGGCGATGTACTTACAGGTATCCTCACTTCATTGTTGGCTCAAGGATACAGCGCCTTCCATGCTTCCATAATTGGAGTCTTTCTTCACGGGACAGCTGGAGATTGTGCAAGTAATCAACAAACGGAGGAATCGATGATAGCTAGTGACATAATCGAAAATATAAGTCAAGCATATTCTACAATTAGAGCAATATCTAATTAGGATGAAACAGGTTTACATTTTTGTTTTCGTCTGTGCACTTATTCTTAACTCTTCTCAGGCTTATACACAAACAGGTTTTTCGGTTTATCTAATAGGAGACGCTGGTGAGAATACATCCCCTGGAGAAGCTTTATTGCTATTAAAATCGGAATTGATTTCTAATCCTTCATCTGCAGTTATTTTTCTTGGGGATAATGTATATCCGAGTGGATTACGAAAGAGCGACCCATCATCGGTTGCACATCTCGAATCGCAATTGTCAATTCTAAATAATTACATGGGGCAAGTCTATTTCATTCCAGGGAATCATGATTGGTCTGCACAACGAGCGAGCGGTTGGAAACGTATTAAAAATCAGGAAACTTATGTGAGTAATTATTTGAAAACAAATTCTAGTGTTTTGAATAAAGACAAATTAACCTTTCTTCCATCAGATGGCTTACCTGGTCCAGCATCGGTGCTGCTAGATAATAAACTTCGATTAATCATTATCGATACTCAGTGGTTTCTTCAACGACACAAAAAAAATATAATTGGCACAAAAAGGAATACTGAAAAAATATTCTATTCTCAATTAGAAAGCATGTTGAAAGAGGCCTCCCTAAACCTTGAGCAAGTGCTAATCACAGCCCATCATCCGATGTATACCAATGGTCAACATTCTCGAAACAAGCAACCATTAAGGTTCTTGGTTAATCGAACCCCTTTTTGTTTTATCGGATTCATGGGTGTTTTTAAACTGTTTTCTCAAGACATGGCACAACCACGCTATAAACATATGCGAAATAAAATGTTGCAGATTTTTAATCAATACAATAATATTATTTTTGCTTCTGGCCATGAACACAATGTTCAATGTATAATGGGTGGTGAAAATAGATATGTAGTCAATGGTAATGGGAGTAAACTTTCGAAACTCAGGAAAAAGAAGAAGTTCGATTCGGTGTTTCAGGATGATACCAAAACTGGTTTCATAAAAATAAACTATAGTTCAAATGGAGACCATCATACAACGATTTTTAGAGTTAGAGAAGATCAAAAGGTTTTAGATGGATTTTAGTTTTCATTAACACAAGAAATCTCAAATTGAATTGAACACGTTAACCACTATGCATTTTTCTCTAACTAGCAATGTTGGTGGCTTTTTAAGTTTTGTACCTTTGCCCACATGCAAATAGTTTTCTCTTTTCTCTATTTCTCCCTCTTTATATTTGTTATCTACAAAGTAAAGTTTTTCGAAATAGCAGGATTTCCGAAACATATTATTGCAGTATATTTTGCAGTGAAAGTACTTGCAGGAATTACTGTATGGTGGGTTTATACTTGTTATTATGCAGGTGGAGATATGCAAAATTATTTCAGTGATGGTCATCATTTGTTTCGTTTGCTAATGGACAAGCCCAAACTGTTTTATGAGGTGGTTTTTCGAGACAGACCTTATAATGGACTTAAAATATGGAACAGCAACTACGATTATACACTTTATAATGATGCTCGATCATTGTCGTTATTGAATATGGTTTTTCTGTTTTTTTCATTCGATTATTTTCAAGTCCATATCATCTTTATGTGCTTTCTTTCTTTAATAGGGCTCACGGCATTGTATCATACTTTCGAAAAATATTTGGTCAGAAAGCACATTCAATTGTTTGTCGCAATTTTTTTGATTCCTTCAGTTTTGTTTTGGTCTTCAGGAGTTTTAAAAGAAGGTATTTTGTTTTTTGGCCTGGGTATATTCCTATATGCTTCCAATTGTGGTATGCCAACAACTTACAGTTTTAAAAAGTTAATTGTCATTCTTCTGTCCATATCCATCCTTCTTCTTATTAAGTTCTACGTTCTTGTTGCTCTTTTGCCAGGTCTATATCTCAATTTTATTGTATCCCGAACATCAGATCGGTATTTATTACTCAAATATTCTTCTTCTATTTTCATAATTATTTTTGGAGCCATAGTATTAACTTATCTCAATAATGATTACAATCCATTAAAGTTAATTAAGGATAAACAAGTAAAAGCAATTTTAGAGGCTCGTGGTGGCGTTTATCTTGCTAATAGAGACAAGGTAATTTGCATCAATTACGCTAATAGGGAGAAACAACTAATAGTACTTACCGATTCGACTTACAAGATTCAACGAGGAAGTAATTATATTTATTGGAAAGCGAATGATATGTCTGTTTACGATTCAGTGCGGTCATCGCTAGATACATCATCTTATAAAATGGTTTATTCAATTGTCCCTGCTAATAGCATTATGCATATAGATTTTCTAAATAGTGATTTTGGTAATTTTTTTATTGTGCTTCCTCAAGCTTTATTTAATGTGTTTTTTCAGCCCACAATTTGGAGTGTTGATGATGCTATTCAACTTTTTCCTGCAATCGAGAATCTCATCATAATTGTACTTATCATTTTGTCAATTATTTTTTTCAATAAACGACACGAACACAAAGAAATCGTTTTTTTCTGCTTAAGTTTTGTGTTTATTCTTTTTGTCCTTGTAGGTATAACAACTCCTGCAGTAGGAGCAATTGTTAGATACAAAATACCAGCATTACCATTTTTAATAATTGCTATGCTTTTAATCACAAAAAAGAAGAAAGTTCACTAGGGCGAAGAAGTTATTTTTTCGGATTTTTATATAAATTTAAATATACCAACCCATTCCTTTCATGTTTCAGTAATATCCAATGTTCTTTCACGTAATCTATTTGTTCAGGAATGTCTGTGTTGATAACATTGGACTGTAGAAAGTAATTGAAATTTGAAATTGGGCCGCTCCACACATTTGTATAATGATATGAAGAATCATTCAGATCAGTATATAACTTGTCAGCAATCAACGGGAATTGAGTGCCAATCTCATGAGGTGGAATTTTATTCTTCATGATATATTCATCCATTTCGGTTTTTAACTTAAAGAAGGGTAGTATTTTCAATGATGAATCCCATCCATTCCCATAACGTTCGGGATAAAGCCAAAAATTCCCTGATAATAAACTAATACAGCATATTGAAAATAGCGTGTTACGCATAGCTCGATTCTCAATTTGTGAAAGGATGTAACAAATGCCAATATTCAAGCACAAAAAAATAACAACAAAATATTTGTGAGCAATCGGATTTGAGAAAGGAATGGAGAAGATTGCATATACTATTAGTGGAAGGGCAATAAGTGAAAGGAACGACTTGAATTTAGTAAGGTTTCCTTTTTTGTAAATAACAAAGCCAACTGATATTATAATTATCCACAATATCAATCTTCCAAAATCAACTATTTTCCATCCCGTAAACAACAATTGACGTATCATCATTCTTATCGACAAGATAGCTTCGTGTGTGTTTTCTCTTTCTGGCGAAAAGAAATACCACCCTGTCTTTTGATGGTGATAAATTATCCATGTCAACATTACAACTAATGGCAATAAATACGCTACTAATTCTTGTTTAAACGATTTTCTCTCATTAAAAATATGCAACAAAAATATGGAAGTCGCAAAGAAAGAGCCCCTAACACTGCATAAACAAAGTAATGTAATGCTGAGACTAAAAAGCACTAAATTTCGAGTTAACAATGCATTCACAGAGATAAGGAAAAAGAGAATTAAAAAAAGATCGTATCCCATCAATGTCGCTTGAGTGATGAAAGTAGGTTCAAGTAAAAGTAATAACATTGCAAAAGGAATAATCGTCTTAGATAAGTAATGTCGAGCGAGTTTATAGTATTCAAAAACGATAGCAATTAGAAGCGGTAACATGGCTAAATGGGATACTGAAATAGTTTTCCCAAATATCTTCCAAATACAAGTTAAATAAATGGAGAATAAGGGAAACCCTCCTGTATCCAATGGTTGAGGAGCAATCAATCCATTAAACCCATTATGGTAAAAATGTAATGAAAGTGCGGAAAAAAAAGTGCCATCCCAAAAAAATGGGATGGCATTACAACATGCTGTTAATAGTATAAAAAAAACAATTGCACCAAGTAAAGTAAACTTATTCAACATGAGTTTTGTAGCTTACAATTTCAGAAATGCTGTACTGGGGTTTGTTGTTTATGGTAAGATACATTCTACCCAAATATTCTCCAATAATTCCTAATGTAGTAAGGATTAATCCACCGAAAAAAATGATTAGCACAACAACAGTTGTCCATCCTTCGATGTAATTTTTGAGGATAAAGTAGTCATATAGATATTTTAATGTTAAACATAATCCTAAAAATGTTGAACCCATTCCAACTATTGTGGCTAACCTAAGTGGCGCAACCGAAAATCCTGTGAATAGTTTCATGAATACGGAAACAGATTTGGATAAATTATAGTTGCTCTTCCCTGAATAGCGAACAGAATGTTCGATAAATATTTGAGAGAAATTTTGCGTTATCGTAAGGATTATTCCATCAATATATGGATATGGTCCTGCAAATTTTATAATTTCTAAAACTGTTGATTTGTTAATTATCTTATAAGGAGACAGGTAAATCCCTTTAGGTTTAGTAAGCAGGAATTCTGCCAACTTTCCATTAAATTCACTACCCGCTTTTTTTAATGGATTGTGTTTGGACTTTCGAAAGCTTGCAAAACAAACATCGTATCCTTTAGTGCATTTGTTGTATAAATTAAATATTTCAGAAGGGCTGTGTTGTAGGTCATCGTCCATTATCACAACATAATCTCCTTTTGCGATACGCAATCCTGCCAAGATAGCATTGTCTTGACCAGCATTTTTTTTGAGGTTAATTCCAACAACGTTTTTTAGATTGGTTGCAAGTTCTTTAATTTTTAACCAGCTATCATCGATGCTTCCATCGTTCACGAAAATAACTTCATAAAGTAGTTTGTTACCTATCGAATTTGAAATCTGATTATTCAATTCAAATATGATTTGAGAACTATTATAAACAGGTATTACTATTGAAATTAATTCTGGTTTCATCGGGTGATTAAAATAATTATATCCTTTTCAAATTCGTCAATAATTTTGAATTGGAATTTAAATTTCGCGGTTAAATTACTTAATGTTTCAATTAATTGGCTTCTTGTGAATCTGAAATTTTGTTCCTGGCCGTTCACAGTTGCTGAAATTTTTGCAAGTTTTCCAATCAATCCTCCTTTATTTGAAAGATTCAGTATAGGTTCAGATATTATTATTATTGGTGCGCAATCAAGTAATTTCGGAAACAAATTTGAAAGATTCTCATTAAAATGATATAAGGACCCCATTATAATGCAAGTATCTGCGGTTGGAAATTTTACCATCTGCTCTATATCATTTAATTGAGCAGCATAACCTTTGGCTATTGCTCTTGAAACAAATTTTTCATTAACCTCAATGCCGGTCCATTCTATCTTATTTTGTAAACAATGCTTGGCAATGAAGATATCACCGAAACAGAGTTCGGTAACCTTATTACCCAAAATAAGGGGGAATAAAATTTCGAATCTTTTCTGATATTTTCCTTTGTATAGAATATTCATCAAAAAACGATAGAAAAAAATATTTCGATAAATCAAGCTAGTCTTTAGCATTGTTCTTTTAACCTAGTTATCAAATTGAATATTTAACATCTAAAACAATAATTCGAAACAAATTTCGTTTAATAAAGGTTATAATGCTAATATTTTTAATTATTTTTATACCGTAATTATGAAAGCGAAATTTTTTATATCAATATTGTTGTCCTTATTTTTGAATTTTATTGGTAAGGCTCAGGCTCCAAAATACAGTAACGAATTCTTAAGTATTGGAGTTGGTGCTCATGCATTGGGTATGGCTAATTCATATATCACTTCTGTAAATGACGTTACGGCAAGCTACTGGAATCCAGCAGGTCTTGCCTCTATCGGAAATCAACACCAGGTAGCATTAATGCATAGTGAATATTTTGCTGGCATTGCTAAGTACGATTTTGGAGGTATCGCTACTCGTTTGGATTCCTCTTCTGTACTTGGTGTTAGCTTTGTAAGGTTTGGTGTGGATGGTATTCCGAACACCACTGATCTTATTGATCCAAACGGGAATGTGGATTACAATAGAATAACAACTTTCTCTGCCGTTGACTTTGCTTTTTTAATGTCATACGCAAAAACAATGAAAATAAAAGGACTTCGCGTAGGCGCAAGTGCAAAAATTATAAGAAGAAGAGTGGGTGACTTTGCAGGAGCTTGGGGATTTGGATTAGATGCTGGCGCACAATACGATTATAAAAAGTGGAAATTCGCAGCAATGGCTCGTGATGTAACTTCCACTTTTAATGCATGGACATTTAATCTTTCGGACCAAATGAAACAAACTTTTATTGCTACTGGAAATGATTTGCCAAGTAATTCTGTTGAAGTCACTTTACCTAAATTATTGTTAGGAAGTGCGCGTAAGTTCGATTTTACAAAAAAAATCTCATTACTTGCTGAAGTAAACGCTGACCTGACTTTTGATGGTAAGCGGAATGTACTAATCAAAAGTAAACCTGTAAGTATTGATCCTCATTTTGGACTAGAAGGAGGATTTATGAATATTGTTTTTTTGAGAGCAGGGATTGGAAATTATCAAACATATACAGATGCTCTGGGCAAAACAATACATACCTTCCAACCAAATGTTGGAGTAGGAGTTCGTATTAAATCGGTATATATTGATTATGCATTCACTGATTTGGGTGATCAATCAGTAGCACTATTTTCTCACGTATTTTCATTAAAAGTTGATATAAATAAAAAGCAGAAATAATCTAATTGTTTTTATGAATGATTAAACGATTACTCGCATTTGGTTTCCTTTTATTTGCAATTATTGGAGTGAAGGCTCAACCTTTTTCCAATAGTTGGATTAACTATTCTCAAAAATACTATAAAGTTAAGGTCGCGGATAATGGTATATATCGTATTGATTCCGCAACATTAGCTGCTGTTCCTGGAATAGTATTAGGTAATTCTGGAATTGACCCTCGAACGATTCAAATATATAATAAAGGAGTACAACAATACATATACATTCAAGGTGAGAGTGATGGTCATTTTAATTCCAACGATTTTATAGAGTTCTATGGTCAAAAAAATGATGGCGAATTAGATGCTCCTTTTTACTTCAACTCAACATTTGTTCCTAATCCCTATTATAGTTTAATCAACGATACTGCTGTCTATTTCGTAACATTTAATGTCACAGGTTCAACAAATAGAAGAATGCAAGTACAAACGGACACTGCATTTAGTACCTATAATCCAATACCTTATTTCTTTAGAGAAGAAGTGCAAGAGAATCACAATGGTTATTTTCAGGGAGCTACCGACTATGTTGGAGGAACAGACGCACGTTACACGAGTTCGGAAGGCTGGTTTGATGATTCAAATTCTATTTATCAAGGAACTGATTTTACTTATAATTTTAACACTCCACAAATTTATACTTCAGGCCCATCTTCTATTTTTAAAACTGTTGTAGTAGGAGCTTCTGTTGCCCCGGTTACTTTAGACCATCACGTTCAAATTGATTTATTGGGTGCCCTTACACAAACTATTAAAGATACTGCATTTTCGGGTTATCTCTCCTGCAAATTTGTTGATAGTATTCCTTCGAATCATTTCGCTACGGGAAACAATTCATTTAAATATTCAAGCTTGCAAGTAGCTGGAGTACCTAGTAATAGCAGAACTGCTGTGTCATATCTCAATTTGAAATATCCACATAGCATGGATTTAGAAGGGAATGCTAGTTATCTCATGTACTTACCTGATAACGCAGTTCAGCCTAAATCGTTATTAAACCTCACTAATTTCAATGCTTTTGGAACTGGGCACATTTACGACTTAACCAATGCCTTAAGAATAGATTTGATTCAAGGAGCAAATAATTTCCAAGCACTTATTCCTAACAGTGGTGGCGAGAAAAAATGTTTCATTAGCTCCGAAGGTCAAGTAAAAATGGTTACTTCAATAGTTCCTGTAACCACCCCTACAGCTCAATTTACCGATTATGCAAATCAACTCATTGATTCGGCATACATTATAATTTCAAATAAAGCCATTTGGTCAGGTGCTCAAGCTTACGGTACTTATCGGTCTTCTTTAACAGGGGGGGCACATAACGTAATAATGGCTGATATTAACGAACTATACGATCAATTTGCTTATGGTATCGTAAAAAGTCCTTGGTCCATTAAAGCGTTTGCTGATTTTTATATTCAAAAATGTTTGCTTAATAATCATCCTATTCCACATAATTTATTTCTTATTGGAAAGTCGATGCACATGAGGAATTCTCGAAATCCTGCTTGGTTTGATGATGGGGATTATTCACAAAATTATGCGCTTGACTTGGTTCCTTCTTATGGAAACCCTTCGAGTGATATATTGCTCACTGCAGGACTAAATGGAACGGTGAACGAACCTGCAATCCCTACAGGAAGGCTTTCGGCTAGAAGTTCGGGTGAAGTATTAGATTATTTGAACAAGGTCATTCAGTTTGATACAGCAAGCCCTGGCGAATGGAAAAAACAAGTATTGCATTTTGGTGGTGGTATTTCATACTTTGAGCAATATGCTTTCCGTACGTTTCTTAATATTTACAGGGATACGATTCAGAACCCATATTATGGTGGACATGTATATAATTTTTTCAAAACCACCTCTTCCCCAATTCAAATAAACACTTCCGATACATTACGTGATTTTTTTGATAATGGTGTTTCTTTAATGACTTTCTTCGGACATGCCTCTGGCCAAGGTTTTGATCAAAGTACTGACGATTTAAGCACATATAATCCTATGAGTGGACATTATCCTTTTTTATTGGCCAATTCATGTTATGCAGGCGATTTACATAATTCCGGATTTAGCTTTAGCGAAACTTATGTGATGTTAGCCAACAAAGGAATGATAGGTTTTTTAGGTTCTGTTGGACTTGGTGTACCTACTTCATTGAATATCTATTCAAGAGAATTTTATAATCAACTTTCCCGAAAGAGTTATGGAAAAACCATGGGAAGTATAATCAAGAAAACTATTGCAACAGTAGCTCCTGCGCTCACTTCAAATGCATTTGATATTGCAACCTGTTTTGATATGACTTTACATGGAGACCCGGCCATTAAAATAACTCCTGGTTCAAAACCTGATTATAAAATTACAGCTAGTAATGTTACATTCGATGCCACTAAACCTGACTCTATCCTTTTGAATGTGGCACGAACCAATTTAGGTGAAGCCACCAATGCAATTAGTCTTACAAACTTATTGCGTGTTTTTCCGAATGGTGATACCATTTCTTATCACATCATCGGACGAGAACCTCGATTCAAAGATACTGTTACATTTCATTTGTCTATTGATAATGGCAATTCTAAGGGGGCAGGGCTTAATAAGTTTTATATTACATTGGATAGAAATAATCAAGTTGCTGAACTCAACGAAAACAATAATAGTACGGGTGAGGTAGATTATCTCATCAATGCAGGTGATATTATTCCGGTTTATCCGTATGAATTTTCGATAATACAAACCGACACAATAACATTAAAGGCTTGTACTTCCGACCTTTTAGCAGTGGCTAAAAATTATATTTTTCAGATTGATACCATCGATACTTTCAATAGCCCAAGCATGAGGTCCGCTACATTAACCGCTCCTGGCGGTGTGGTGAAATGGAATCCTCAGTTAGGGATTTTCCCATTCGCTCATTTCACGGATAGCACTATTTATTATTGGCGTGTAAGTCCAGACTCCACTTCTCCTTCAACTCTTCGCAAGTGGAGAGAAAGTTCATTTCAATACATTGCAAGTACCCATGGTTCAACAGCAGGTTGGGAACAAGCGCGTTTCTTTCAATTCAAGAATGACAAATTGCAATATGCCCATTTTGATAGAACTCAACGTAAGTTTGTTTTCTTTGACGACCTCAAGGTAGTAAGTTGTATTACAGGAATTCCTGATGCGTATAATTATGCTGCACGATATACTCTTAATTCATCTGAATTGTATTACGAGCCTTGGATAGCAGGTGGATCTGGTTTTACATTTGCCATCTTCGACCCTATTACCGGGAATGTTATACAAAGTGTAAACGACACCTCAAATCCCATAAATGGTTATAGTGCCTCTTGGGGAAATATTTCATCTTATCCTGCTAATCACGTTGAGAATGCGTTTGATTTTTTTGATGATACTGTTGGACAAACTAGGATGCACCATTTTATTACAAGTAAAATTCAAAATGGGGAGTGGGTTTTGGCATTTGCTTCTCGCAATAATATTCCAAACTATTCAAGTCAGTTGAAATCTGATTTTCAAAATCTATTAGGAGCTCCTAATATTAATAATGTCCCAGCAAATAGGGATTATGTGATGTTTGGAACTAAAGGTGGTTCGGCAACAGAGTATATAAGTGATTCGACTAACGAAGAAGTCCACTTTACTGCAAATTTTATGACTCATTGGAATCAGGGTTCTATTTCATCACCCATTATTGGTCCGGCTCGTTCGTGGCACTCGTTGCATTGGCGATGGAAATCACTTGATGCTAACGCCACGGCCGATAGTATTATGGTGCGAGTAATCGGTATCAAAGCCAATGGTTCGGAAGTGACCCTTGCGAATTATAACACCAGTAATACAGATGTTTTAAATTTAGGTAGTGTTGTCGATTCATCTCTTTATCCGAACATTCGTTTGGTGGCTTATATTTCTGACAATACTAATCACACGGCTCCTCAATTAAAACGTTGGCATGTAATTTACGACCCTGTGCCAGAAGCCGCTATCAATCCACCGTTGGTGGCAAGTTCGTTACACATCTCGGCTAATGATATACAAGAAGGAGATAATTTCAAACTTCGTATTCCGGTTCAAAACATCAGTAATCTTCCATTCACACAAGATAGTTTGCTAATGAGTTATTGGATAACAGATGCTGCAGGTGCTACACATCAATTACCTTCGAAACTTAAGAAGAAACCATTTAATCCGAATGAAGTAATCATCGATAGCATCTCTGTCAACTCACTCGGATATAAAGGCAACAATGCATTATGGGTGGAGGTGAATCCTGTAAATAAACCCCATTCACAATTGGAGCAATATCACTTTAATAATATTATTCGCATTCCGTTCCATGTTTCGGGCGACCGCATCAATCCGCTTTTAGATGTTACGTTCGATGGAGTTCATATATTGAATAATGACATTGTATCTGCAAAACCGAATGTGTTGATTAAGCTAAAAGATGAAAATAGATTTCTTGCGCTTAACGATACTACCAATTTCAAAGTCTTTCTTCAATCACCAGGTTCGCCAACAGCTAAACGGGTTTGGTTTGGTTCAACGATGAGTTTTGTGCCAGCGGTATTGCCCAATAATAGTTGTAAACTAAACTACACTCCCGAACTCATACAAGATGGAACGTATCAATTATTGGTGCAGGCTAGTGATATTTCTCGCAATTTATCGGGAGCCATTGATTATAAAATTTCATTCGAAGTAATCAATAAAGCAACCATTACGGAAGTGATGAATTACCCGAATCCTTTCAACAATGCTACTCACTTTGTGTTTACACTCACAGGTTCGCAGGTGCCATCTACATTTAAAATACAAATCATGACTATAACTGGTAAGGTGGTGAAAGAAATTTTTCAAGATGAAATTGGCTTCATCCATGTTGGACGAAACATTACCGAATACGCTTGGGATGGTAGAGACGAGTTTGGCGATAGGCTTGCTAATGGTGTATATCTGTACCGAGTAATAACCAAACTTAATGGTGATGAAATTGAACATCGTGATTCGGATGCTGACCAATATTTCAAAAAAGGTTGGGGCAAAATGTTCTTGATGCATTAATTCAATCCATAATCCTTTTACCG
>CAIWDF010000030.1 GCA_903911435.1 uncultured Bacteroidota bacterium | reverse complement strand
CCATCCTCTCTTAAAACGCATCTATTGAGGTCGGTTTTTCCGTTTTCTGTTTTATTTTTGTTTTAAAAAGAGGGTTGTGCAACGGCTACTTATGTTATGAGCAGTTGTTTGTCTTTCTGTTAGCGGTTTACAATGAGTTTTCGTGTTGTTGTTCCTTGTTTTGTTTTCGCGTAAACTATGTAAACACCGTTGTTGTCAAGTTGCAAGTTTGTTGTCTGCTGTGTTGTTTGTGTTTTTATTACCAGCTGTCCAAGTACGTCTGTAACTATTATTTCAGCGTTGTCTGCAACTACAATAGTAAACTGTCCGCTTGTTGGGTTAGGATAAATAGAAAATAAATTGTTGTTTACTGTTTCATTTATTCCTGTGCATACATCTACATAAATATTTCCTGTTGCCGTGTTGCTACAACTGTTTCCGTCTGTATAAGTGTAAGTTATGGTGTAAGTTCCCATTCCTATACTTGCATCAAATGTGTTTCCCGTAACTGATAAACCAGTGAACACGCCACCCACAGGGCTCTCTCCTGTTAAATTAATTATTCCCCAGTTTTGGCAAGCAGTATCAATGGTTGATAAATCAAGTGTTACATTTGGTAGCGGATTTACAGTAAGTGTTGTAACAATACTGCTGTCGCAGGAATTAATAGTACTGAAATGGCTTGTGTGAATTGTTGCACTTGTTGCAGTAGCTGCATCAGGGAAGGTATAAGTGTCGCCCTGACAAATAGAAGCACTTAAATTACTTGAATACGTTGGATTTACAGTTAAAGTAGTAACTATACTGCTATCACAGGTATTGACAGTACTGAATAAACTTGTATGTACTGCAGCTGTTGTGCTTGTTGTACCATCAGGAAATGTGTATGTGTCGCCTTGACAAATAGAAGCAGAAGCATTGCTTGTATACGTTGGATTAACTGTTAGTGTTGTAACAATACTACTGTCGCAAGTATTAATAGTGTTGAAATGACTGGTATGTACTGTTGCACTTGTAGCAGTTGTTAAGTCGGGGAACGTGTATGTGTCGCCTTGACAAATGGAAGCAGAAGCATTAATTGTATAAGTCGGATTAACAGTGATTGTAATATTTCCACAAGTACTTGCTGTTACACACCCTCCTTCTCCTCTTACATAATATGTAGTAGTGGTAGTTGGTGAAACATTAATACTCGTTCCGCTGCCAACTGATACACCTCCGCAACTTGTGCTATACCATTGCCAGTTGGTGGCATCATTCAAAGTTCCTGAAGCAATACTTAAAGTAGTGCTATTGCCATTGCAAATAGTTGAGTTGATTGCCGAAAGTGTCGGAACAGAAGGAGCATTGCAGGGTAAGCCACCATAAACGAAAAAAGGCAACCCTTCACCGCGGTTATAATAAGCTATACCAGCTCCGGTGCCCATTGGAACCATAGAGGTAAATTCTCCTACTCCTCCGTTATATGTATTGGTTTCTATCATTACGGGTGTTGCCCAAGCTGTACCTGTGGCATTAGTTGCTCTAACATATTTCAAACCACCTATGCCAACGCCTCCATTGGCTTCATAGGAAATTGCAGGATTGCCGTTTATTACTTGCAGTGAGTTATACCCCCCTGAATTTATAGCCGCATCCAGCGAAACTGGAGTTGCCCAAGTTGTTCCGAAAGCATCACTTGCACGAACGTATCTCAAATCAGCATTCGTTCCATCATAATACGATATGGCAGGATTGCCGTTCACCATTTGCAGAGAAGTATATCGCCCTTGGTCTCCCGTTACATCCACAGAAACAGGTGTACCCCAAGTGGTTCCGTCAGCATCGTTAGCTCTTACATACCTTAAATCAAGATTGTCCTGGTCGTAATACGAAATTGCAGGATTGCCATTTACTATTTGCATTGATGTCCACAATCCTGTTATTCCTGTTGCATCAACAGTAATGGGTGTTCCCCAAGCAGTGCCATCAGCATTGGTAGCACGTACATATTTCAGATCATCATTTGTAGCTTCGTAATACGAAATAGCAGGATAACCATTCACAATTTGTAGTGAAATGTACCATCCTGAACCAGGGGCAGATACATCCACGGAGATGGGTGCTGACCAAGCGGTACCGGAAGCATCGCTTGCACGTACAAATCTTAAACCTTGACTAACATTGTCGTAGTAAGCAATGGCAGGGTTGCCATTTACCACCTTTAACGAATTGTGAAATCCTTGCGCTCCTGTAACAGCAATAGCCAAAGGTGCAGCCCAGGCACTACCTGTGGCATCTGTTGCCCGAACATACTTTAAATCCTGATTGGTAAAATCGTAATACGAAAAGGCAGGATTGCCATTCACAAGTTGCATTGAAATATCTTGCCCTACATCTCCGTTAGCATCAAAGGAAATGGGCGTTCCCCACGCAGCACCTGAAATATCTGTGGCTCTCACATATTTAAGATTTGTATTGGTAACATCGTAATATGAAACAGCCGGATTCCCATTAATAATTTTCAAGGATGTATATTGCCCTATATCGCCTGTTGTTTCAATAGAAATGGGAGTGCCCCAGGTTGTACCCGAAACATTGGTGGCTCTAACATACCTTAAATTTAAGCCCGTTTCGTCATAATAAGAAATAGCAGGGTTGCCGTTCACTATTTCAAGTGAACAGTGAGAACCAGTAGTGAAAGAAGCGTCAACCGTAACTGGCGCAGACCACGTAGTGCCGGTAATATTGGTTGCTCTCACATAATTCAAATCCCAGCTTGCTCTATTCAAATAAGCAATAGCAGGATTGCCGTTTACAATTTTCATAGATGCGTACCATCCTCCATCGGTACCGGCATTCACAGTAACACGGGTTGCCCAAGTGGTTCCGTTTGCATTATTGGCACGTATATAATTTACAGAATAAATGGTATTAAGCGAACAATAAGAAATAGCAGGTGCTCCGTTTACTACCTCAAGGGTAATATAACCTGTTACAAACATTACTGATAAATCTACCATCATTGGAGCACCCCATGCTGCTCCATCAACATCATTCGCTCGTACGTATCTTAAATCGTGTTGTGCGCCACCTGCGATATAAGCAATTGCAGGATTACCATTTACTATTTGAAGTGATGAGTGCTCCCCAACATCCATTGCTGATTCAACTATAACTGGAGCACCCCAAGCAGAACCATCAGCATTGGTGGCACGTATATATTTCAAATCGCCATTGGTTTCATCGTAATATGATATAGCAGGAAAACCATTCACAATTTTTAATGAAGGAAAGTCACCTACAATGGCAGTGGAATCTACAGTAATAGGTTCAGACCAGGAAGTGCCATTTGCATCATTTGCTCTTCGGTACATCAGATTGTCGTGTATAGCATCATAATAAGCAATGGCTGGGTTTCCGTTTACAGTAAGCATACAAGTATGAAGACCTATATCTCCTCCTGTTCCTGTAAGGTTGTCCACTTGTACTGGAGTGTTCCAGGTTTGTGCTTTTGCATTAATTGATAATGCTGCGATTGTGATAAGTAATAGTTTTTTCATTTTGTTTTTTGTTTAATTGTTTTTATTATTTGTTTTCTTTCGTGCTTACTCTTTCGGTTTTCAGATTTGTTGCGTTGAGTTCTTGAATTCAGACGAGCGCTCCTACAATTGCTCATAACGTTCTGCAGCTACAAGTAGTTGGCGATTTCGAAGCACAAAACTGTCTGCCACCAATAAACTTGATACGAAGCACAAATGTTTATGTAACCACTGAACCGCCAATTTCTTGTAGGTGCTGTTATGGGCTGGTTTTTTCTATTTTCTACGTTAATAACGATATGCTAAACAATATAAAAGTTGTTTTAAAATTGTATTAATATTTAGTTGAGCTAAAGGTATAAGGCATTTATTTCGTATCAAAACTCCAACCGTAAACTGAAGGATTTTTTCCACCCATCGGTCTTATATAGGTGCTTAATTGCCCTCTGTGATGAATAACGTCAAAAAAGAAAAACCAAAGCATAGCATTTCTAGGCATTGTTAAAAGCGGATTCCCCGAAACTAGTAGTTCAACATTGATGTTTTCGAAAGCATCTTCATTCATTGAGTCAACAACTTGTATTGCTTTATTCCAATAATCAGAGAGCACTTTTGATCCTTCCTTAGTATCCTTGAATGGCATCACGAGGCATTCATCACATTTTTCTTCAGTTAAAATTATATTAAGATCAAAAGCATGAGCGATAATGTGCTCCGCTATTTCATAGGCACTCCTACTGTTAGGATGAGGTCTGTAATTAAGATTTTCATTTGGTAAAGCATCTATTACTGCAGTAGTTGCCGCTAGTTCATTTACAAGGCAAGTTTTAAAAAATTCTCTATTATTCATAATTGTCAAATTTAAATTTCCTAATCATAAGGCTTTTCGGAATACGCCCCGTTTTTTAGAGTGGGTTCCGGTCTCCACTTTTAAAATTCAGTGATACTATTTTTCTGTCACATTGGGGGGTCAGCCCTTTGTATTTCGAAGAACGTCTTGTTTTTATTCTTGTTTAACTTGCCCATAACGGTTTGCGGGTTTAAGAAGTTGGCGATTTCGGAGCACTAAACTGTCTGCCAGCACTGAACTTGATACGAAGCACAAAACTTTATTTAACCACTGAACCGCCAATTTCTTAAACCCGCTGTTAGCGGTAGTTGTTTTCGTCCTCATTTAATTGTCTCCTCTACAAATTTAATTGCAAATGTCTGCGTGGCACATTTTGAACAGTCAGAAGTATACCAGTCAAACTCTCTATAACCTTTAGACCTTATAACGTCATAAACAGATGCGTTGTCTGTGTTTACTGATACTCCATTATTATCAAAATGTTCAATTAAAACCTCCATTCCTTTGATGTCATAATTTGAATTATTGATAAGTTTTAAATTGCCTTTTAATGCGTCACCGAAATAACTTCTATACCCTTTATTGATAACCACAAGTTTTACATTATCCATTATTTCAGTTAGTATGCTTACCTTCTTCAAGTCCCAATAACTTTCCCATTGTGTATCTTCAATTTGAAAGTTGAGATAAAAAGCTAATAGCCCATACGAGTCTGAAATTTTCCATTGACCATTTATTTCTGACAACAAAAATTGATTTTGCATTTCAACTACTTCTCCCATAGCTCCAGTTGTCTTACCAATGGAAGTTACAATTATCGTATTATCTGCTTTTTTTTCAGCGGTTAGTTTATACGTTTCTTTCTCTGGAATTCCCATAAAATTAGCACGTATGTGCTTTTCCATTTCAGGAGTTACAAATGAATAATTTAAAGCCTCTCTAGATTTTTTTAACGACCCGTTGAACTTGTCCGCACCATTATTATTCACTTCTTTAATAAAGTCATCAACCACTTTCATCGCTTGGTCTTCGGGCTTTTGGCAAGAATTTAGCGTAATAATTAGGAGTGCGAAGATGTAAGTTTTTAAATGTTTCATAGTTTAATTTTTTAAGTGTTTGTAATGTTCTACTGTCCAAAAGTCAGCAACTGGTATTCTTGATTGAAAACCAATTCCATCTTTCATTGGGTCAAGTGGTATAATAAGCCATTCGCTGTCTTCGGTTGAAAATTCAAATGCCGTCTTCAGTTCTGGTTCTGTTGTTACTAATTTGTTTAAGTAGGTCGCTGCGTTAATTAAAAGTAGTTTGTGTTTGTAAGATACGTTGTCTGCACAGATGTTGCACTTAATAAAAATGTCAACGATTGATTGAGGTCGTTTAAATTTTTCATAATTACAGTTGAAGTCAAGCAGAAAAAGACCGTCACCAATTTGTCTTAAAACCTTTTTGTCAAACGTAAATGAAAAGAGAAAAGCTTCGGCAAATTCAAAGGTGGTTGGCTCAACTCGGTAATTGTTTCTCGTAGGCAAATATTTGTCCTTGGCGATTTCTAAGTTGTCAGTGAAGGAAAGAAATGCAGTTGTATCATACAAATGTTTTTCAACTAAGCTGTCAAAGTGAATATGGCTTTTTATTGATTTGAGCCAACCGTATTTTTTTAGAAAAAATGGGTCTCCACCGTCTTTTTGCTTTGTCAATAAGCCGTCTGTGGTATACTTCTCTGGAAGAGTAGCGTTCCCTTTAGTGTCTGCCCGATATATTGTTATTAAATCTGTCATTACTGTTGTGCCGTGTGTCGTCTTACAATTACCGCTAACGTTTGAAAGATTTATGAAGTAAAAAAAAGGGGGGATTAAAAGCTCGTCTCTTTCGCCCCGCGACAAACGTTATTAAATGCTTGAAACTTCATACTGGCAGGTCGCCCCCCCTTT
>CAIWDF010000029.1 GCA_903911435.1 uncultured Bacteroidota bacterium | reverse complement strand
TAGGTTATTTTCTAGGGGAAGAGAAAAAGAAATTCACTAATCACATTATTCAACTCGAACGAGGAGATTGCATTTATACTTTCTCAGATGGATATGCAGATCAATTTGGTGGAGCAAACGGTAAAAAGTTTATGGCAAAACACTTCAGAGATTTGTTACTCGAAATTCATAAAGAGCCCATACATCTTCAAAAAGAAATCCTGAATAAAACATTCGAGGATTGGCGTGGCAATCATGATCAGGTTGATGATATCTTGGTGATTGGACTGAAAATAGAATAGGAATTCGTCAATCGAACAACTAAAGTTTTGTATACTTTACTTATCCAAGTCTTCAAAGCTAATGTCTGTGAAATTGGAATTAGAAGTTGGAGGTGTAAATGATGTATGATTATCTATGTTACCGTTTGGGGTTTCTTCTGAAATAAAATCCTTCATATACTCTAGAATTTCGGCCAAACCGTCAGCAAAATTTTCAAGGTCTTCTTTATAAACGAAAATTTTATGCTTGTCATAAATGAATCTTCCATCATTCAACATACGTTTTTTGCTTTCGGTAATAATTAAGTATTGCTCATTTTTTCTTGTGGATTTCACATCGAAAAAATACGTTCTTTTCCCAGCCCTTACTACCTTAGAGTATACTTCATCTCTGTCCATTCCGTTTCTTTCTCTTCCGTCTTCCATCGTTGAATTAAATAAGTTTATTATTTTAGTTCACAAATGTTTATATAAAATTCAGTAAAAACAAAATTTGTTAATAACTTTTATCAGATAATTTTATCAATTAAAGGGTGCTTTCACATCGAAATACTTGCTACACTATTATCTATATGAATTGAAACCTTCCTTTAATACAATTGGTTTTCGTATTATTTGCTATTCTATCATTTGTATTTATCTTTACAACTTTGAAGTTAACCATTATGAAGGTAAATATAATAGGAGCAGGTGTCTCAGGATTAACAGCAGGAATCTATTTACAGATGAATGGTTTCGAAACGCATATTTTCGAAAAACATTCGATTCCTGGTGGCCTTTGTACAAGTTGGAAAAAAGGTGAATATACTTTCGATAGCTGTGCCCATTGGATTTTAGGGAGCGATACAGGTTCTTCGTTTTACAAAATTTGGAATGAGATTTTGGATATGAAGAGAATAAAATTTCATAACCATGATGTAAGGGTCGAGGTTGGGCTCAAAACCAACATTAACAAATATGGAATAAAAACATTTTTCCTCTACACCGATCTAAATCGGTTAGAAAATTACATGATTGATTTAGCTCCTGAAGACACCAAAGCAATCAAGGAGTTTATGAAGCCAATTCGGGTTATGCAAAAATTCGATTTACCACCAATACTAGACGACTTGCCTTTCTTTCCTTCGTTGATTCGAGGAATAAAAATGAGCAGATACCTTGAATTCCTTTATTGGTTTTTAAAAATAAAAAATTATACAAACTTCACTTACGCAAAGAAATTCAAAAATCCATTTTTAAAGGAAGCATTCGAATTATTATATGATGGAGAGGAAGTGAACATGATGGTACTAACCATGCCTCTTTCTGTATTCGATAAAAAAAGCGCAGGATATCCAATAGGAGGCTCGATGAAGTATGCAAAGAGAATTGAGGAAACCTATTTGAGTTTGGGAGGAACAATGCATTATAAAACCCCTGTACAAAAGATCTTAACCGAAAATGGAAAGGCTGTAGGTCTTGTAGTAAGGAATAATGTCACTCACTATTCCGACATCACTATTTCAGCAGCCGATTGGAATTTTACTGTTTTTAATGCTCTTGATGGTAAATTTGTGAATCAAGATATTCTTGATTTAAAGAACAGTAAAAAGAATTCGATTTATTATTCTGTTATGCAATTTTCGTTTGGGGTCGCGAAAGACTTATCTGAATTCCCTCATTTTTCTAGAGTGCCACT
This sequence comes from uncultured Bacteroidota bacterium, assembly GCA_903911435.1. Lineage (GTDB taxonomy): Bacteria > Bacteroidota > Bacteroidia > 2-12-FULL-35-15 > 2-12-FULL-35-15 > 2-12-FULL-35-15. Next base: position 3,543 of record CAIWDF010000029.1, on the reverse strand, counting down.
CGATGTGCCATTAGTTTCGCCTGATGGAACAATCTATCATCGATTCGAAGTTCATATCTATAACTACGACTCCACTTTAGCTCCACAGGGAAAGACAACTGTCACCGTTAGTTTTTACACTTCTGAAAGAGATTTCTGGATTGATGCTAGAAAAAACGACAGGAAAAAATACCGAGAAGCCAAATCCGAATTTACAAATAAGATAATTGATATTCTTAACACGCGACTCAATGGAGTTAAGGATTTAATTGAAATAGTTGACGTAGCTACACCCGCTACTTTCGAGCGATACACAGGAAACTGGAAAGGAAGTACACAAGGTTGGTTGCCCGAAAAAAACTTATTGGCGCGTTCTCCTGTAGGATTTAAATTGCCTGGTTTGCAAAATTTTTATTATTCAAGTCATTGGAATCAACCCGGAGGTGGATTGCCAATAGCAATAAAAACAGGAAGAGATGTCGTCAAACTCATCTGTAAAGAGAACAAAATTAAATTTCAGGTGAAAGAAATTTCAAGGGCTAGCTCGCATTAAAAGGCAAGGAATCCAAGTCCTATATGGAAGTTAACAAGCTGTTCGCGAAATAATCGAAAATTAACTTGTCGATTCAAGGTGCTTTCAAATTGCCCTTGCCCGCCATCTCCTATATCGCCTAGAAAAAATGCAAGGATTCCAGGAGGTACAACTCCAAGCCGCAAGCCATAATCAAGAACCAATTTGTTGAATAAAACTCGTGAACGACCTGTGGTGTAAACTACTCCGAATGTTGTAAAATTATAGTTCCCAGTTCCTTTTGAAATTCGAGTTGTAGTACCATAATTATATTCAGTTGAGATGAAAGAATTATCGCCATATGTTAATTTTGTTAAAAGCAAGAGCAATTCTAATTTGTTGTATTTACCTATAGGAGCCAATGTCCCCTTTCTGAAAAACTTTAAACCTAACCCAACATTGAACGTGCGAAGTTGCATTGGGGTATAAGGTTTTGGAGCATAGTTGCTTTACTGGTAAGATACCCCTGTTTTCAATGTTTGAAACGAGAAACAAAAATTCGTTCTATTTCTAATGGTGTATTCCAAATTCAAACAATGCGTTGTATTCAATCCCGTAAATACTTCATTTTTATCACCAGCATTTGCTGTTGGTCCCAAACCCGCAAGCATTATGTAGTTGGAATATCCAACGCTAAATCTTTTCCCCATGAAACCAGGTATCTGGGCATAGGTATTTAATATAAAGAAATTAAGGACAATCAGTAGTTTTATTTTCATTCTGGTTTTGGTTTTTTCGAAACATGCATAAGCGAATTGTAAACTAACGAGGTAACCATATCTGAGTAATCTTTAGTACGTGCATATTGTGTTTCGTATTTCATCACTTCTCCCGATTCAAGATTAAAAACCAAGAAGAAATAAGTATTCTTATAGCTTCTCCCTTTCACATTTGCTACTCCTCCCCAAGCTAGGTACTTGCTACCAAGCTTATCGATTAGTTGTTTTATGCTTTCTGCGTTTTCAATCACTTCATCACTATTGTTACCATGTCTAAATCGTGTTTCAATCCATTCATTAACTACAGCATTGTCGTTGAATTTTTCCAAATCTCCAGAACTTATCCCCACTGTATTCACCTCTGCGAATGAAAGTTTAAGTTGATTTGCACATTTCTTCTCCACATCCAAAAGCCACTTCTGCCTTTCTTCCGATTCGTAGAAGTTCACAAAATCATCCCCATCTTTATATTCAACCCTACTATAGTAAGGGGGTATGAAAATTACCTTATCAATGCCCAACAATGGCACATCATTGTTTTTATCACGACTATGTTTTTTATTAAGCGAAGTACTGGTTTCTATTTCTACTTTCTTCGAATTTCCTTTTGCTATTTCGCTGTATCGTTTTGCGAAATCAGCATCCTTAAACTCATCCACCAAAGCATATTTTATAAAATTTTCGTCAGTGCTCATTTCAACCTGCTGTTGCTGTTTCTTTATTTTCGAGTATTTACTTTCTTCTCCATCTGTCGAATCTTTCACCACTGGTCGACTAGCATCTTCTTTTATTTCTTTCTTCGTTTTTCTTGAAAAATCATTCGGATACAAATCGTTTGCAAAAACCAACTCCGCAAACAAACTATCCGTTAGTGACGAAAGTGTTTTGTCACTTGGGTATTTTTTATGCGCTTTGTACACATAGTTAATTGCTACCACATTCAATTCCTTTGCCGATAGGTTGTCCAACATATAATAAACCCGTTGCGATGGTCCTTCTATTTTGGTGTAATCGGGTATCGAATATCTTTTCGATGATAATTTACTATCGTCTGTTATGTTCGTACTATTTCTATTCTTTTCATTCGATTTATTTACCGAGATATTGTAAAGTGCTTTCGAAATGGTTTTATGTAAAAACAAATTGTTGGGATATTTCTCGAGTAGGAGGTAAGCAGCATAAATCGCATTTACATAATCTCTATCTCTTTGATACAGCCTGCAAAGCTCAAAGCGCGCATTCTCTCTCGTTTTCTTAAATTCATCTTCCGATACCAAATATTTTTTTCTCGATGATTCATCTTCCATCTTCAAGTCCGATTCAATACTTCCTCTTCGTTTTCTAATGTTCGGATGTGTACTCTTCGTATCATCATAATCATCATTCGATTTCACTTCTTGTGTTTTTTTTAGAATAAGTGTATCAGGCAAAGTCATGTCATTCTCCTCGAAAAACGATTTTTTAAAATCAGCTAACTCAAATGGCAAGTACGAATATTGCAATACATCAAATGCTCCAGAAACGGTCTTTACACTGTATTTCGATTCCTTAAACAATTTCAACCCTTCCACATCTGCTTCCGATTCTTGCTCTTTCGAAAACTTATACTTCGCCAAATTCCGATCATTCTCCGAACCATCTTCATAGTCCGATGTTCCATTATTTAATTTGATGTTCTCAATATATTCGGTGATGGAGTGATGTTTGGTGATATGTGTTATTTCGTGCGAAAGCACATAAGCCAGTTGCGCTTCGTTTTCCAATTGAGCAAGCAATCCAATATTCACAAACACAAAACCTTTATCAAATGCAAATGCATCCACCTCTGGTCGTTTCACAACATAAATATGCAATTGCTGACGCAACGATGCATTGTCTTTCAACAATTCATCTGCCACTTTATTTACATACACCGACAAAGGGTCATTGAATAGCACATCGCCACTTAATAGCAAATTTTGAAGAAAATAATTTTGCGAAATCGTGAATTGTGTTTTCGCATCATGGTCTTTCCCGGCAACTATTGCTCTGGTCTCCTCCATCGACAAAGCCTTGGCCGATTTCAGAAACTCCTCTGGTATCGCTCCACTCGATTTGATGGGTGTGTAATCATCACTATATTGCGCCTTTGCAGCAACTATTAATGAGAAAAATAGAATAAATGATAATGTATATTTTTTTTGATAAAAGAAAGGCATGCTGTTTGTTGCCAACGGGCGTGGTTCTGTCAATTTTGAGGGTTGATTTGACAATGCGCAGCACGTCATCATTGTG
>CAIWDF010000028.1 GCA_903911435.1 uncultured Bacteroidota bacterium | reverse complement strand
ATTGGCAATAGCGAATAGGCTCTATGGTACACTAAGCATTGCCTATTTACTATTCACTTATCGCTATTCACTATTAAGCATTCGCTATTCCCTGTATTAATCCACAGTGCACGAAGTTACCACCGAGTAATCGCTCGTTACATCACCTATCACCACAGCTACCCGGAAATAATAACGCACATTCGACAAAAGCCCATCAACGGTAACACTGGCTTTGGTCGAAAACTTACAGTAGTCCCAATTAGCTGCATCGCCAATAATGGTGGCCATTTGCCAAATATAAGCTACTTTCTTTTTGCCGGTGGTTACCTTTTTGCGCAAATCCACCGTATTCGCCTCGGTGCCTTTTTTGGCACTTATGTCGGCAATTATTTTACTGCCTTTCTTTTTGGTTTGGTACTCGGTAGAGTCTACCATTTCTTTTGCCAAATCATCGGGCAGACCGATAATTTTGGTTTGAATGTACATCACCATCACCTTGTTGGCAATGTCGAAAGCGTTTTCGGCCACTGCTATGGCGCTTGCTTTGCCCTCATCATTGGCCTTTTTCAGGTCATTGGTAGTTGTCGACAAAGCGGCCAACTGCGTGGTGGCATCCGTGAAAAAGGGGTTTCCGGTAATTTTAATAACATTGTTACCGCCAAATTTCACCTTATCAGCAGCATTTTTTCCTGTTAATCCTTCTACTACGATAATCATTTTTTTTAATGGTTGCTTATTTCCTGACACAAACCCGACTATACACAGGTTTCAAGCTTTTATAGTTTATATATGTATAGTTTTCTTTTTATAATTTTCATCTCGTTCACGCTTGCATTTGTTTCTCTTTTTATGATGCCTTCCACAATCATCATTATGGTAGTCACAATCATCATTATGGTAGCCACAATCATCATTATGGTAGCCACAATCATCATTATGGTAGTCACAATCATCATTATGGTAGTCACAATCATTATTATGGTAGGCATAATCATGAAGATGGTAGACATTTCCACTTAACTCCCTTTTACTCCTTTCGTTTTCACTTCGGCATACACCTCCATAGCTTACATCTACTGCAAGCTACAGTGCTTTTACACAATCCGTACATTCATTTAAAGAACCAGTGCATCAAATGCGGAACAAAGGTAAAATGGTTTTATTTAAATATTTGTCGTTCTAAAGTGGAAAATGAACGACAACAAATTTTTAATGTTATTTCACGAATAAATTCGTTCTCGGAAATAAGCCGCTAAGTTGAGACCCGCTGGGGCTAGCGTGTTTCGCTAGTGCGGTATAGTAGGTGGTGTCCTCACCACCACATCTAGTGCTTATCCACCTAGCGCAAGATTTACGGTTTCTCCAAGACACATGAGGACAGACCAGCAGCCGAGCAAAAGAAATTTATACCCATGTAAGTACTAAAAGTTTACAGAATATAAAAAGCCCATTTGATGAAATGGTGGAATAAAATAATAATACGTAAATTTGCAACCCCTGATAGTTATCAGACATATCTACCCAAAAATAGAGAGATATGCCTGACGATGTCAGGGGTATAAATAAGTTAGGCGTAAGCATAGGAGCGCGCGTCACAACATTTAGACATTAAATATGAACGAACTTGAAAAAACAGACATTTTTAAACAATTCACAGACTTTAACAACAGTGAATTGGAAATCATTATGCCTTATTTTGTAGCTAAGAAGTTTAAGAAAAAAACGCACCTTCTTGATGTAGGACAAGTTTCCAACGAAGTATATTATTTAATAAAAGGTTGCATACGTCTTTATTGCGAAAAAGACGGTGCAGAACTTTCAACTTACTTTTTTACCGAAAATATGTTTGCTGGTTCTTACGATAGTTTTCTTTCCCGAAAGCCAAGTAAAGTTGCCATTGAAACATTAGAAGAGTGCGAAGTTTTGGTTCTTACTCACGAGGCACAAGAAAAATTATATGAAGTTTTTCCAAAAATGAATGAGTTTATTAGAAAAGCCATAGAACAAAGGTTTGTTTTATTACACGACTTATTTATTTCGTATCTTTTAAATAGCCCAGAAGAAAGGTATTTAATGCTACAAAAAGATAGACCAGAATTATTACAACGAATTCCTCAACATCAAATTGCTTCCTTTTTAGGTATTACTCCAGTTTCATTAAGTCGGATAAGAAACCGAGTTTTAAAAAAATAGTATTTCCATTTCTTATCTTTTGTTATCGTTTTTCCTTTATAGGCAGTGTACTTTTGTGCCCTAATTTTAAAACATATAAACAATGAACAAAATAGTAAAAAGAGTACTTATTGGAATTGGGATATTCGTAGGTATTGTTGCAATAGTAGTAGGTGTATTTTTATATAAATTCAGTTCCGAAACTTCTAAAATGACACCAGTAGAAACAGGGAAAATTTCAGAACACGGTTACGCTATAAAAGATGAATTTGTAAATATGTATCTTATCAAAGACAGTTTAGGATATATAGCAATAGATGCAGGCAAGGATTTAAAAATAATAGAAACCGAATTACAAAAACTAAATATAAAACCTGAAGAAGTAATTGCAGTTTTTTTAACACATACAGATATGGACCACGTTGCAGGAATACCATTGTTTACAAATGCCAAATTGTATATGGCGAGAAACGAAGAAAAAATGCTTAACGGAGAAAAACAAAAAATGCCAGGATATAACAACAGTAACCCGCTGGCGCTAGCGTGTTTCGCTAGTGCCGAATAGTAGGTGGTGTCCTCACCACCACATCTAGCACTTAAAAAAAAGTAAACCAAACGAGCAGAAGTGCATGAGTAGTAAAAAGCGAAAAATGCAGCGTCCCGCTACACTTAACAGAGATTTGGAAGAAGGCTAATACTGCGCAATCAGGTGCTCCAGTTTTTTTCTAGTTTCAGCGTTGATAGGCATCAATGGCAAGCGAACATAGGCTTTGCAAAGGTCAAGTATTTCGAGAGCAGCTTTTATTCCTCCCGGATTTCCATCAGCAAATAATTGTTCGGTAATGTCGGTAAGTTTATAATGCAGTGTTCGCGCTTTAGGCAAGTTGTCTGCCAATGTTTGTCTTACCATTTCCGAAAAGTCTTTCGGAAATGCATTTGCCACCACCGATATTACACCCTCGGCACCACAAGCTATCATAGGTAGTGTAAGTGAGTCATCACCCGAAATCACCTTAAAGGAAGATGGTTTGTTTTTAATAATTTTCATGGCCTGTTCCAAATTTCCAGAAGCCTCCTTTATACCAATAATGTTCTTGAACTCTCGCGCAAGCCTCAAAGTGGTCTCAGCACTTATGTTCGAACCCGTTCTCCCAGGCACGTTGTACAAAATGATGGGCAACCGCGATACCTTTGCCAAGGCCTTGTAATGTTGGTAAATCCCCTCTTGGTTTGGTTTGTTGTAATACGGAGAAACCGATAATAGTGCGTCAATCCTTTTGAAATCGGAAGGATGATTCATCGAATTGATAATTTCTTGCGTATTGTTTCCACCCAATCCCATCACTATAGGCACACGTTTATTCACCGTTTGAACAACCAGCGAAACCACCAGTTGTTTTTCTTCTTTCGTAAGCGTCACCGATTCGCCTGTTGTTCCAAGCACTACAATGTACTCAGCACCACCTTCGATGATGTGATTAACAATTCGTACAATCGATTTTTTGTCAATCGATTTATCTTTCTTGAAAGGCGTTACAAGTGCTACACCTGTTCCTATAAATTTCGAATTCGTATGCATATGTTGAAAATTAAGGAAACAAAGGTAAGGTGGAATTTAAGATTCTCGACATGAATTCTTTTTTACCTTTGCCTCATGCTCACATTTCCAAACGCAAAAATAAATTTAGGACTCAACATCATTCGTAAACGACCAGATGGTTATCATGATTTGCAGTCGGTGTTTTATCCAATTGGGCTTCGCGATGCGCTTGAAGTAATTGAAAACACAAGTAAAACAACAGAACGAATACAATTTACAACTTCGGGAATAGCGATACCCGGAGAAATAAAATACAACCTTTGTTGGTTTGCCTATCATTTAATCGCCAATGATTATAAGCTACCCAATGTAAAAGTTCATCTACATAAACAAATCCCAATAGGAGCAGGGCTTGGTGGAGGTTCGGCCGATGCAGCCTTTTTTATTCGATTACTCAATGATACATTTGAGCTTGGTTTGTCGTGGGGAGAAATGCATCATTATGCCCGTCAACTTGGCAGCGATTGTTCCTTTTTTATTACCAATCGCCCTGCTTATGCACAAGCCAAAGGTGATGAATACGAAACCATCAATTTGGATTTATCTCACTATTTCGTTGCATTAGTTTATCCTCCCATTCATATTAATACAGCAAAAGCCTATAGTGGAGTGGTGCCTACGATGCCTACTCATTCATTAGAAAACGACATTGTCAATTTGCCAATAACGAAATGGAAGGATAGAATTAATAATGATTTCGAGAAATCGATATTTCCGCAATTTCATTCAATCAAAACGATTAAGGATAAATTATACAAACTCGGTGCAGTGTATGCATCAATGAGTGGAAGTGGTTCATCGGTTTATGGAATATTCAAATCCGAAACGAATTTGAAATCAGAATTCAAAAACTGTTTTCTGTGGGAAGGTAAGCTCTGATAAATACTTTGACCGAAATTACCAATTAAAAATATCCATCACTTTCAATGGTCTATCTTGTTCTCTCCAAGTAAAATCTTTTAACTTTAATTCTTTCACATCTATCTGTTCCAGCGGATAAAGCGTAGCATCGGGTTTGGTAATGAATACGAGATTCTTAATTTTATTGTTTTTCAAATACACATTTAAATCGCTGCAGTCGGCTCTATTCACCGCTTTTATCACATCTTTATCTTTTACATAATAGATGGTTTGCCCGTTTCCTTCAACATGTACTAGATAAAGTGTATCGTTTTTAAAATATCCTTTCATCTCCTTTCCCCTAATTTGATTGAATCGTAAGCTATCTTCTTTTGAAACAATAAAACTATTTCCTTTTAGATACATTGATTTTATTGACTTTTTCCCGATAATGAAATTCATACTATCAGCAGTCAATTGATTTTCTTCCGACCATAGGGTAGGAGTGCCAAACAATCGCATGGTTGAATCGGCAAGTTTATAAGCCAACGAATCACACTTGCCTTGTAAATCTTTTTTAAAGAACTTTACTCTATGGTAAGCAAACAACGTTTGGTTGTTTTTAGAAGTATCTACTGCAATTTGCTTGTCAGATTTTGGTGCGCTAACTTCTTTCTTTCCTTTCAGATTGGTTTGTTTTATAGCATTGCTTCTTGCACTGTCTTTTGCACCAATCGCCTTAAGTGTATCCGCATGTACATATAAGGTGTCCTTATCAAAACGTTGAGTTAATATAGCATGGCCAGTAACTATGGAAGTATTCGAAAATTCATCGTGAATGGCATAGTCACCGTTGATGTCAATCTTATGAACAGTGTCGATTACGTTCACATTTTTTACCGCACGACCTATTCCTTTTTTTCGATTGTAGTATAAGCTGTCGCCATACATTTTTTGTTCCTTAGTAAGGATGTAAGCATTTCTTGAAAATCGTGATAAGTCTTTTTGAGTATCGTACCATCCATCTTCGCAATAAATTAAATTCTCCTTGCTTTTGATGGTCGAAGGTCCCAGGAAATAAGTGATTTTTGAAGTGGTGTTATAACGCATGGTATCGCTGTTCATCACAAACTGAGGGTTGGTGAGCACAACATTCTTTTTAAAAGTCAATTCGTTTTTCTTCGCAAAGTAATAACCTTGATCGCTTGTCAATACATTCTCTTTATTGATAATTCTTGCTGGAGTGCTGTAAGATCCAACGCTTGTTCCCATATCGTAATTCAATACTTCGGTAGTAAGGTGCATATCACCTTTATCCACCACCACACTTTTTGAAATGACTGCTTTCTTAGAATTGCCATCATAATTCAGCAACTCTCCGAACATATTAATACTGTCGTTTTGGTTGATATGCACATGCCCGAATGCATCGAGTGAATTGTTTTCATAAAAATAAGCACTATCACAAAACATATGTGTGTTCTCTTGTTTGAATTCAACATCTCCAATCAAACGTTTCGCCCCATTGCCGAGGTTTTTATCAAACTTCAGAGAGCCAGCATGAACAATTTCTACTTGTTTCTGTGAGAAAGAAGTGCATGGATAGAGGAGGAGAATGCAAAAAGCAAAAAACAAAAATGAGTATGCGTTTGTGCATCTCTCCATTTTATTTTTTGCTTTTTTCATCCGTATTGATATAGTTTTTTGCCTTGTGGCAATGTTTATACCAATTCTTTTTTACGAATTAATGTTTGAGTTCGATCTGGTCCAACAGAGACGATGGAAATAGGTACACCTGTTTCTTTTTCAATGAAAGAGATGTAATCATTTAATTCTTGTGGCATCTGTTCTGGATTATTCAATGCCGTTAAATCTTTGTTCCACCCTTTCAATTCCTTGTAAACAGGCGAAAGTAATTCGGGAGAATAATCATAAGGTAAATAATCAATTTGCTTGCCTTGATAATTATAATGAGTACATACTTTGATGGTTGCAAATCCACTAAGGATATCTGCTTTCATCATCATCAATTCGGTTACCCCATTAATCATCACGGCATATCTAAGGGCAGGTAAATCTAACCACCCTGTTCTTCTTGGGCGACCAGTGGTTGAGCCAAATTCGTTTCCTGTTTTTCTGATTTGTTCTCCTACTTCGTCTTCCAATTCAGTGGGAAAAGGGCCACTACCAACACGTGTGCAATATGCTTTGAAAATTCCGATAACATTACCAATTTTGTTTGGTGCAATTCCTAATCCTGTGCAAGCACCAGCACAGATGGTATTGGAAGAAGTGACAAATGGATAAGAACCAAAATCAATATCAAGTAATGAACCTTGAGCACCTTCGGCAAGAATTGCTTTATTGTTTTTTAGTGCATCGTTGATATAATGTTCGCTTTCTATTCGTTCCAAACTTTTTAATACTTCTATTCCTTCAAACCAAGCGGGTTCAAACTCGGCAATGTTATATTCATAGTTGTAGAATGTCAAAAGTTGTTTGTGTTTTTCAACTAAGGCGTCATACTTTGCTTTAAAGTTAGGGCTATCGATATCGCCCACACGTAAACCATTTCTGCCAGTTTTGTCCATGTAAGTGGGGCCTATTCCCTTAAGGGTAGAGCCTATTTTTTCTTTCCCTTTCGAAGCTTCGGATGCAGCATCCAATAAGCGATGAGTAGGTAATATCAAGTGTGCTCGTTTTGATAATACTAATTTCGACTTCACATCAACTCCAAGTTTTACAAGAGCATCAATTTCCTTTTTGAAAATGATAGGGTCGATTACAACTCCATTCCCCACAATGTTTACAGCTGTTTTGTGAAATATACCTGACGGTATGGTATGCAAAACGTGTTTTATTCCATTAAACTCTAGAGTGTGTCCAGCATTTGGCCCTCCTTGAAAACGACCAATAATGTCGTACTTAGGAGTTAGTACATCTACAATTTTTCCTTTCCCTTCATCTCCCCATTGAAGACCTAGCAATACATCTACTTTCATTAATTTTATTGGTTATTTAATTTGTTGGATAACAAATTATCCATTTATTGTGTAAGAAGAATGATTCCTTCTTCTATTGTTTTACAAACATTAAAAATACTATCAAGTTTTGTGATGACAAGTAGTTCCTTGTTTTTATCATTGACATTTGATATAGCCACATCACCACCTGCTTTTCTTGATTTGGTTAGTACGTGTATCAATACATTGAGTCCACTACTATTAATATATTTTAAACTTTTCATGTCAAGAAGTATGAGATTATTCCCACCAGCAATCACTCGCTCAATCTCTTCAAGCATCGGTTTGGGTTGTTCACGGTCAATCAATTCACCAAAAAGATGAAAAACGTACACATTGTCTTGCGTGTTTGATTTGTATTGAAATATCATAATTATTTAATTTTATTTTTATGTTCACATGCTCCTTCGTTTGCAAGTCGATTGCACTTACCGTAGATGTTGAGTGAATGATTCGTCACTTCAAATCCTAAAAATGCACTTGCTGTTTTTTCAATTTGATGAATTCGTGGGTCGCAAAATTCAAAAACTTTTTGACAATCTTCGCAAATTAAATGATCATGTTGTCTAAATTCGTGAGATTTTTCAAATTGTGCGAGGTTTTTACCAAACTGATGTTTAGTTACCAAATTGCAATCAATCAATAATTCAATGGTATTGTAAATCGTTGCTCGGCTCACACGATATCTTTTCTTTCTCATCTGAATATACAAAGACTCCACGTCAAAATGTCCATCAACAGAATAAATTTCATCCAATACCGAAAAACGTTCTGGTGTTTTTCGATGCTGATGAACTTTCAGATAATTAATAAAAATTTCCTTTACTGTTTCTTTAGAATCAACAACTGACATTCTTCATAAATTGATGGATAAAGGTAATAATTATTTTGCTTTCGATATGAGTAAAATTTAATATTCGCTTTTTATTGCACATTTCCCTTTCGATACTTTGATAATGGCTTGAAAATTGTTGACCAATACCAAAAATTATGTAAGGCGAATGAAAATTAAAGCTATATTTGCTAAACGAAACTTCAGGTGGAAACAGAAGTTAAAAAATAGCTACTCTTCAAAGAAAGTAAGCTATCAAACATCTATCTGTAGCCATTTTTAAACATTACAACTGTGGTAAAATCTTATTTGCTTTTTAGTTTTATTCTTATCCTATTTATCTTGGTCATTCCTTCAAGCGCTCAAAATAGAAGTAAAGAATACAATGATGGGCACGGGGGAAAACTCACCTTGCCAATGGGAGATATTTCATTTGCTGATGAAGTGGTAGAGTTTAAAAGGGGAAAACCACATGCTGTAGAATCAGCTTGTGATTCAACTCTAGCACTTGGACCACCCGATTACAAAGGTTTTGCTGGTGATTTTGTTTCGCTTGGTTGTGGTGGAGCACTCACTCTTCTTTTCACGGATAATGCATTGGTTAATATTCCTGGTCCAGATTTATTTGTTTTTGAAACTGGAAAATATGTAGAAGCTACGCAACTTGAAATATCTAAAGATGGTACGAAATGGTTGATGGTGGGTAAAATATCAGGAGGAACGACTACCGTAGATTTAGGTGATTCGATAAAAGAAGGAGAAGTATTTCATTATGTTCGCCTCACTGACTTGAAGTCTGATTGTAAAGGTGATTGGCCTGGTGCCGATATTGATGCTGTTGCTGCCATTGGCTCGGGAGAGCAAATTACTCTTAATAACACTGTTTTGTTTCAGGTGAATGATTATACCTTAGCTCCAAATGCAAAAAGGGAATTGAACAAAGCAATTGAACAAATAAAACTTCTTCGCCCATCGCAAATAGTTATTGAGGGGAACTCTGATAATACGGGGAATGAAAGCTACAATAAAACACTCTCGAAGAGACGTGCACAAGCCGTTGCCGATTACTTTAAGTTATCGGTAAAAGGGTTAGTGATGACCACTCCTATAAAAATTGAAGGATATGGAAGTTCTCTTCCTATTGCTTCGAATGCAACTAAGTTGGGGCAAGAAAAAAACCGAAGAGTAAATATTATTTTAGTTCCTTAAAACTTCCTTTAAAAGAAAAGAAACTTGTTCCTTCTGCCGTCACAGTAGCGTCAGCTTGTAAATCACCGTTTTCTTTATTCTTTATACCTACCGTAAGTATTACGTTAGGCTGAATTCCGGGATTAAGAATTGCTGTGAACTTCAAATTGTCCCCTGTTACCATCCAAAGTTTTTTTTGAGTAATGTGCTCCACTACCTCTTTTACCATTTGTGTCAAACAAACCCCTGGCACCACAGGATTTCCAGGGAAGTGACCATTAAATATTGGATGTTTCGGATTCAATTCAATGGAAGCAATGTGCTTCTCTGCATTCTCAATAGAAGTAATTTTGAAAAAATCATTTAGTAACATAAATGTGGTTTTTATCTTTTTATTAAGTTGTAATTTTTAAATTCTCCAATATGCCAACCCGTTTTTTGATAGATGAAATTCAAAATTCTTCTTCGCAACGATTGTTTTATTCCTTTCGTTGGGTCGAAACTAAAAGTCCAATTGAGCCTCTTTAAGCGTTGTTCCATCACTTTAGGATGAGTTTCTTTAAACTTCGAAACAGAATCTATTTTCGAATAATCAAACTCGTCTACTTTCGGAACATTTTCATTCACCCATTTATCATCATGCCAAAGTTTGTGAAACTCTAAAAGTTTTTGCTGCATGGCAGCAGGTGGACGAACCCAACCGTAGTGATAAATGCAGGCATCAACATAAACAACATCAAGTTTTATATCATTGTCTTTTCTGAAACTCATCGCATCTTTATACGAATAGAAATTCTTTTTGTTTCGGATAACACGAATTTCCTTTTTATTCCAATTCCTTGCATCGGCTACGTAATCGTACGATCCATAAAAATTTAAATGGTCGAATAACAAACCATCCACTTTCATATCGTCTTTGTATTTTATCATTGCGTTCTTAATGTTCGCTAAGTATTTTTCGTGGATTACTTCATCACCTTGAATATAAAAACACCAGTCTACATCAGGTGAGATTGCTTTGTATGCCTTGTTGGTTTCATCAGCTAATACGCGTCCGCCTTCACGTAAACTATCATCCCAAACGGTTTCAATTATTTTTATTTTCGGTGAGTTGATTGATTTGATATAGTTCAAAGTATCGTCATCCGACTTACCAACTGCTATCACAAACTCATCGCAAACAGGAAGGATGGAGAGAATGGCTTCCAAAACGGGGTAATCAAACTTTACTGCATTTTTAATAAAAGAAAATCCTGCTACCTTCATTGTCTACTTTGTTTATTCCTGTTAATGTTTATTTACCTGTGCCCACAAAGTGGTCGTCTTTGTTTTTGAAAATAATATTGAAACTAGTAAGACTACCGTAGATGCGAGTGATGTATTGTTGAAGATTTACTTTATCCTCATCTGTCAACTTAGCATGGCTGTTGATGTTTTGTTCAAGCACTCGGAGTCGGTCGCGGACCATTACTATTTTATGAAAAAAACTTTCTAATGGAATTTCATGAGGCTTAAGCTTTTCGTCCGCAGGTTTGATTATCAACGTGCCTCCATTCCATTTTTCAGCAAAATCTATGTTTTCAATCACCGTTCCAGTTTGTTCGAGAATACTATTGAACACCTTTTCCAAATCCGACAAACTTACTTTTGGTGAATCATCAGTCGATTCAACTAAATCAATCACTTCAAAGTTTTTGTTCGAACGCGAAAGTTCTATTTTTCCTCCACGTGCAAAAAACACTTCGTATCCTGCAAGGCTTACTGCACTTATTATTCCTTCACCATAATTCTCGTGGTCAATTCGAGTTCCTGGAGCGAGTTCCTTTTCCATCATCATTTTATTTTGTTTGTTTCCCTGTAAAAAAAGACTTTATGAACGAAGGATAAAAGTAGTAGCCACTTACTTTACTCTTAAAACTACTCAATGATGTTTTAGGAGTTACTTCAATTCTTCGTATCTGAAATTTATCGGTGCCAAATTCTTTAGGACCTGTATTGGTCGATACTGCATATTCGTATCCTGCTTCTTTGGTTATTCGTTTTACCTCTTCATCTATTCCTCCAAAAGGATATGCAAAACTAATCGCTTTTTTATTGGTTAGTTTTTCTACATCATCTTTACATCCTTTTATCTCTTTCCATTTCTCCTCTGCACTGCATCTCGACAAATCAACATGCAACTGTGTATGGCCTCCCATTTCAATTCCATAATCACTCATTTCACGTTTCTGTTCATCCGTCATCATCTCCACACGAGGCTCGCCTTCACGAACTCCCCAAGCATTATGATTGATTTGTGTAACCAAATAAATAACAGCTGTGAAATGGTGTTTCTTTAGCATTGGAAATAACAAACGATAATTATCTTCATATCCATCGTCAAAAGTAAGAATCACTTTTTTGGTTAAATCTTGATTGGGATTCGCGTGCAAATCGAAAAAAGTGATGGTTTGGTATCCATTCTCTTTTAGGTAAAGGAGTTGTTTCTCTAGGTCCTTTTGCCATACAAATATTTTATGTTTACCTCGTGCCGACTCGTTAGTAACCACACGATGATAAAGTAAAACCGGTAAACTATAGTTATTTTTCTTTTTCAATTGATTTAAATAAAGCGACAAGCGCAAAACTAATTAAATTTGTTTACAAGTTCTCAATTCTGTTTTGGGAGGAGAATTTATATTGTAGAAAACAACTCCTTTACTCAATCACTAACTCATCTACAAACAGCCACGCTTTATTACCTGCACCACTATGCCATGGTGGACAAATGCCAATATTTTCGGCTGTAATTCGAACGTACTTTACATTGCTTTCATTCACATGTGCTCCAACAGGCAGAATCCTGTCACCCCGTTTGAACTCTGTGGTCCGTTCTTGCATATCCAAAGAATAAACTTCCTTGAAATTAGTGCCATCTGCGGACACTTCATATTTTACTCTTGTTGGGGCAAATATCCAGGAAACATTGGCTTCAAGGAACGTTGTTGTTATGGATTTAATATTCTCAACATTTTTTAATTCAACGGTGGCAATCATAGCTACTCCCTGAAACCCTATCCATTTTTGAGAAAAATCTTTTTCTGAACCAGTTACTCCATCCACCAATGCCATTGCATTTCCTCCGTTATATTGCTTGCCACAAGGATATTTGTAGGTAAAATCACTTGCGAACTTTCGTTGAAAGTTGAGTGACGCGATTTCACTTTGCATGTTTGCATTTTTATAACTTCTTGCCTTTAGCTGGCAGGTTTTATTAATAAAAAACTCACCTGTGTATGGGGTCGAATGAATGTTTGGAATAGAATTGTCGGTTGTATAAACTATTTTCGCACCTTCAACACCGCTGCTCATTGACACTTTCATGGCAACATCTGAACTTGTTTTATCTGCTGTAATTTTGGGCAAAGGCAAAGGTATTATGTCATTCTCAAAAAACTGAAGTGCTTCATTTCGTACATTTTCATTCAACTTCGAATAATTTTTAATATCATGTATTAATGATTCATAATTCTTGTCAAAGTCGAGTAGAAGTGCTGCAGTGTTTTCGGGTTGATAACGAATGTTTGTTTTTAATGCACCTAATTGGGTGATGCTGTTGTTCAGGTTTGCAAAAGCATCAGCATCGTTCAAGGCAAGTTTTAATTTTTCGATTACAAAAACCGAACGATTCATTAATCCAATTTTTCCATTGAGATGTTCTTCTGTATTTCTTGAATTTTGATTCGCGATTAATTTCACTTCTGTACTTGAACTTCTGCTTACGGATGGCAAGAGAATACGAACACACAATTTATCTGCATCATATGTCCAAGCTCCTGTTTGAGGCAGCATGGTGAAATTATATTCACGATTATTTACCATTACTTTTTGCGGAGGATTTGCAGAAGGGAATTCTAGCGTATAATAAATACTTGTTTTCATTCCTTTATAGCTTCCTTTTACAGCACCAATGTTAATAATAGTTTCACCGGTTGCATTCACTTGTTTCGAAATGGCGGTGCTTGAGGTTGCATTTGTTTTATACTCCGAACTTATTCCATCATCATCGTACAATTGAAGGGAGCTGTTTCCTCCCGGAATAAAACACAAGACAAGAGTGTCGCATAGTTGTTGCAGATTTTTTATTTCTTTCTGGAACATCGGAATGATGCTTCCTGCCTTTACAAACACAGGAACTTCATTCAAACTATAATTTCGAGTATAGGTTGTATTCCCTTTAAGCATAGTACCTGTATAGAGTTCATACCAATCTCCGGGCGGAAGCCAAAGTTTTTTTATACTAAGTTCATTTTCCGATTTACTACCAATTGGCGCAACCATCATATCATCACCAAATAGATATTGATGGTTGTAAGTGTACGCATCTTTTTCTTCTGGATAATCATAATACATCGGACGACAAATGGAAACTCCCGTTTCGAAAGCCGTTCGTGAAGCATTGTAAATATAAGGGTTGAGTGCATACCGCATTTGCAAAGCATCTAACATCATCCCGAAATGTTTCGGATACATGTACATTCTTCGCTCTATATCTTTTGATTTGGTGCAATGAGTTCGGAGGATAGGACTAAACACTCCAAACTGAATCCAACGTAAATAAAGTTCAGGGTCGTTATCATCGCCCACATGTCCTCCTATATCATGACTCCAATAGCCATAGCCCACATTGCTTGCTGTTGCTGTAAAGTACGATTGATAATCGAGCGATTGCCAAGTACTATGTGCATCACCCGAAAACCCTAGTTGATAACGATGATTACCCATGCCTCCCCAACGGTGAAATAGCATAGGGCGCTTGTCTCCTTCTTTTTCCATGTCGGTAAAAAAAGCATGATTCAACCAAAAAGTATTGGATAAGTTTTTGATGTTTTTATTCTCCAACCACTGTTGCCAATCGAGCCACCAGAAATCCACTCCTTGTTTTTCTAATGGATGAATAACTTTCGAAAAATACATTTCAGCCCACTTTTTATCTTCTATCTTAAATGGAATATTTCGGTGAGACGATGTGTCGAACGAAATTGATTTTGCAAATTCGCCATACATACTTTCATTTGGCGCAATGCCTGAAGCAGGATGGAGGTTGAGTGCTGTTTTCAGGTGTTGAGTAGAAGTCCAATCCAAAAACTGTTGAGGACGAGGAAATAAATTCTTGTTCCAGGTATAACCGGTCCACCCTATTGGTTGGTCGAATTCATCTTTCTTAGGATTCATCAAACTGAGGCCGTCAGTAAAATGCCAGTCCATATCTATTATTAAAACATCAATTGGCATTTGATACGAATACATGCTTGTAATCAGGTTTCGTAATTCTTCATCCGAATACGACCAATAGCGCGACCACCAATAACCAAAGGCATAACGAGGAGGCATTGGTATCTTACCAGCAACAGTGGTATAGTCTTTCAATTCTTTTTTGTAATCATGTCCGTATCCAAAAAAGTACCAGTCTTGATGTTCTCCGTTTGTTCGAGGTTGCACCCAATTGGTTGAGTCAAACAAATTGCTTTGGCTATCATCCCATAGAAACCAGCCACTGCGCGACAACAAACCATCTTCCAGTTTCACATCCTGCTCACCATTCGTCCCATCTAATGTGCGTGTAGTGCCTTTCAAATTCAAGGAGTCGATGAGGGAAGGAAACCATTTCACTTCCTTACCATTCAAATCGAAACGAATATTTACATTTTCTTTATCAAATTTTCCAGAATTGATTTTATAATTCAACCGAAGTTTATCGGTAACAATGGTTAGCCATTCTCCATTTATTTCATGAGTATAATGAGGTACTTCAGTTTTCCGATTGATAAATATCAACGAAGCCTTGTCTTCAAACCTTCCATTTTCCGACCATTCCATTCGAATAAGTTGTGGACTAAGGATAGTAAACCTAGCCTTACCGGATATCACCATGGCTTTTTCATCCGCTTTTGGCGTAGCGATTTGAGCAGACAATGGCTTACTGAAACATGAAATCAGTAAGCAAAGAATAATGTTTTTTGTAATCTTCATCAAATGAAAAAAGTGCCGATGTTTTAACTTTAGCGACATGAGCAAAACTAATTAAATTTGTTTACAAGTTCTCAATTCTGTTTTAGCGGTAGTATTTATTTTTTTTGAAAACAATTATTGTTCAAGTTGGTGTTTTCATTCACATTGTGTTTAAGTATTAGTTGAGGTGGGAGGACACCATCTATTATTCGGGTACTATCGATATATGATTACTTCTATAGGGATATTGTATTATTAATAAAGAAAATTTACTAAGGCAGTATCGTTAGAATTGATTTTCATTGAGTCGACTATAATTATTGGTGTTTCTAAATAAGCATAAACATACTCTTTGGGATATGCCTTACAAATAAACGTTGTATCCAAGGGACGACTTAAAGTGCTTGAAAAATAGACAGCCATAGAAGCAGGATAATGTTCCATTACTCCACTCAAAAATACATTGCATCCTGAAATAGTCCCCGTATTTTTGATATGAACTTTCATATATGCTATTGGAACAATATAAATATTATAAGTAATGGTATCTTTATTAATCAAACTAGCGGCTTTGAAATGTGCATAACCAGTTTTATTTGAAGTTACAGCCCTTATATAAATGTCAGTGCTGTCGCTAGGTTTTGGTGGGTAATATTTCCCTCCCCACCAAAAAATTGTAAAGTAGTTTCCATCTAATAGTGAGGTATCAGAAATAGTAAACGTTAAATTAGGACTATAGCTCAATCCTTGATTCTTATATATACAGGCACTCGTAATAGGTAGCAATGTTGTAGAATCATAAACTACTCCTTTTATATAAGCGTGAGGTGCATCATCCGAGTATCCAAAAGTATTTGGATCCATCTCCGTGTCTTTCTTTTTACAAGCCTCCCCAAACAAGATACTAAATGCAAATAAGAAAATTACTTTTTTCATTTATTCGTTGTTATTAATAAAAAGTTCGATTCTTTGAATATCATTCCTGCAGACGAACTTGTTTCTCTTTATCATTTACTAAATCCCATCCCCCTACAAAAATTCCTTCCTATCCAACCCCAAATATACACCAAATTTTAAATCTCCCATCTATACTTATATATATGTATACCCAAAATTCCCTTTTTTAAGCTTAGTCAGACGCTATGCTAAATTCAGTAAGGATTATTTTCTTTACATCCAAAGCTGAACTAAAACAAAAAATTGCAGCAGTAAATGCCCGAAATAGAAAAGGAATTGAAAAAACGAAAAAAGGAATTGCCGAAGACAAAAAAGCAATTGAAAAAATGAAAAAAGCAATTGAAAAAACTAAAAAAGGAATTCCCGAAATCAAAAAAGGAATTGAAAAAACGAAAAAAGGAATTGAAAAAATGAGAAAAGCAATTGAAAAAATCAAAAAAGGAATTGAAAAACTGAGAAAAGCAATTGCCGAAAGCAAAAAAGCAATTCCTCCTCAAAACAGCGTTTTTTTTCGTTGACGGTATCTCTTTTATTTCGCTTTAATGTTTTCCGAAACAATACCTTTACAGGTGTTTTTCACCTGCTTTCTTATTCATGTCCATCTCCGTCATCCCTTTACTTGGGAGAGGGACTGGGGGTGAGGTTATTCGCCATCATTCATACCTCCTTTCTTATCATCGCGACCCGCTCGCGCATCATCGCATGGCAATTTCTCACCGCTTGTTCAAAATTTCACCCCACATGTCACCAATTTCGCATCGCTTGTACCCTCTCGCGCACCGCTTGTTCATAATTTCGCCCTACATGTCACGAATTTCACCCCACATGTCAGCAATTTCTCACCGCTTGTACCCTCTCGCGCATCACTTGTTCACAATTTCGCCTCACATGTCAACAATTTCACCCCACATGTCGGGGTTTTCACTTCTCCTCAAACTACATTTTTCCAAATGCCTTCTAATAACAAGTAACTAACAACAAAAAACTACTTAGTGTTCCTTTGCGCCTTAGTGTCTTTGTGGCAAACGCCCTAATGCCTATTTGCTATTGGCTATTTCCTATCGCCATTGCAACCTTTTCGCAATTAAAAGAGTCTTGTTGAAAAGCGATTGAAAAGATAATGCGAAAGGCAGTAAAAATCAAATAATTGTTTAGTATTTTTGTCCTCATTAATAGTATTAATAGTTTAGAAATGAAAAACGTAACAAAACAACCTGCCAAATGGGTTCTAATAATTGGCTTAGTCATTGGCAGCTCAGTGATTACAAATGCTCAAGTAAAAGTGAGCTCCAACAACCCAACAGCCGAAGAATTGGGTGAAGGCAAATGGCTTGTAAATAATGATAAAAAACTAAGTGCCGAAGTGATAACAACCGATTCGAAACAAGAAATTAGAGTTTCGTTTGCGGGCAACGAAGGCTGCAAAGGCAAATTGAAGATATTTAATTCGGTGCATCAATCGATAACCGAATATGAAATAGAATTGAAACGTTCACCCGAATATTATTCCATTTACGTGGCTGAATATGCAGAAGGCGAATACACCCTTCGACTGACCACCGGCAAAGAAATACATACAACCCAACTTACTATCAACTAACCCAAACAAAGCATATAGATGAAAAAATTACTCACTACATTATCGTTTATGGTTATTGGATTGTTGTCGATGGCACAGTTGATCACCCCGTTTACCACACGATACACAGTCACCCAAAAGGGAGGCATCGTTATATTGGCCAACACAGCTGCAGGATGCGGTACAGGTACTAGTTCGTGTGCGAGCTTAAACTGTGTAAACTCTCATGCCGAAATGCCTCCGTTGGGAACAGCAGCCGACAACGACTTTGTGCAAAACTATGTGGATATAGATGGAAACGCATCCACTTACATGTCGAGCAGCGATAGTATGAATCTTGCTTCATGTAGTCAAATCACTTTCGCAGGTTTGTATTGGGGAGCTGGAGGGCCTTCAACTAATGGACAAACCAACGGAACACATTGGACCAACCGTGCGAATGTGAAATTGAAAGTAAATAACGGAGCCTACCAAACATTAACTGCCGACAATGCTTTCAATAATACCACCGGATACCTTTCGTATCACAATTTCAAAGACATTACAAGTATTGTTTCAGCTGCAGGTATCAAAGGCCGATTTACTGTGGCCGATATGCCATTGCTTTACGATGCTTCGACCACAGTGAAAAACCGTTGGGGAGGTTGGGCCATTGTAATTGTTTACAAAAACGATTTGGAAAATTACAGAAACCTAAGTGTATTCAATGGATTGACTAACGTATCGAATGGTATCACCACCGATTTAACCATTTCAGGTTTCTACACACCACCAACCGGACCAGTAACCCTTGGCTTAGGACTTCTTACTTACGATGGCGACCGTGGATTTGCGGCCACAGGAACAAGTGCTTGTCCATCGAGTTACAAAGGCGACTCCCTTTTGTTCAGAGGAGCTGGCGTGTTTCGCCCTGTGTTCGATGCCTTGCATCCTATCAACGATGTTTTCAATAGTTCCATTGCTTTCAATGGAGTACTCACCCCTTATAGAAACCCGAGTTATAACAATACCTTGGGGCACGATGCTTCTCAATTTGTGCCAAATAATATCACCAAAACATTTATTGGAAATGGCGCGAGTACAGCTACCATTAGGCAAAAGACAGGTGGCGAAACCTATCTGACCCAAGTAGTAACCTTTGCGGTGGATGTGTATGAGCCCGATTTACGAGGCTCCTTATCATTTGTTGATTTAAATGGAGGTACTGTTGTTCCTGGAGATACGGTGGAATACACCGCAACCATTAAAAACATTGGTTCCGATCCTTCGGTGAATACCTATATGATTGATACACTTCCATCGGCAGCGGTCTATGTTCCTGGTTCCATAAGGGTAACAGCAGGTCCAAACATGGGTGTGAAAACGGATGTGTTGAATGATGATCAAGGCGAATATTTAGCCGCCACTAGAGCTGTTAGAGTTAGAATAGGTACAGGGGCCAATGCTGTAAATGGAGGTGTGGTCATCAATTCTCCTTCAGGTATTGATAGTACGCAAGTGAAGTTTAGAGCCACCGCCACCACCGATTGTGTGGTTTTACTTTGCGATACCCATATCAACAATAAATTCAATGTGTTTGCCACTGGGCAAATATCTTCCAACACTTTCAATACAGGAAGTAATCCCGGAATATTCGATGCGTTTGGTTGTCCTATCCCAGGTTCCACCATTACCGATATCGTTGCAGGAGTTTGTCCTCAGCCAACTGCTTCGAACAATACACCAATGTGCGAAGGCAATACCATCAATCTTTTTGCAAGTAGTTCGAATGTTTCTACTTATTCATGGACAGGGCCGAATGGATTTACTTCCACACTTCAAAACCCGACTATCCCTAATTCGACAGTAGCAATGGCAGGAACTTACACGGTAGCCATTCATCCTAATGGTTCTCCTTGTTTTTTAACAGCTACCACCAATGTTGTCATCAATCCGTCTCCCGTAATGACGAATGCTTCTGCAGTTTCAATCTGTACAGGAGCAACCTTGAATATCCCTTTGACAAGCAATGCAGGAGCGACTTACACATGGATAGGTAGCGACAATCCAAACGTGACTGGTGAAATAACTACTTTACAAACTTCAAGTACTATCACCAATACATTATTTAATCCAACATTGTTACCACAAACAGTAACATACACCGTGACCCCTACAGGAACAATTGCGGCTTGTCCAGGAGTTGTTCAGGTAATCACTGTTACGGTTAATCCTTTACCCGATGCCATTGCAACCCCTGCTGTACAAACCATTTGTTCAGGAGGAGTTACTTCTATTGCCCTGTCAAGTACTTCTCCTAGTACCACTTATTCATGGTCAGTATCTCAATCAGGAGTTTCAGGAGGTTCGGCTGCTAGTGGGTCTAACATCGCTCAAACATTAACTGAAACTGGCCCTTCAACCGGAACAGCTACATATACGGTAACTCCAACTGCAAGTACTTGTGTAGGAACCCCAACCACTGTTACCATCAATGTTACTCAGTTGTTTATTCCAACGTTTACTTATAACGGTAGTCCTTTCTGTCAGAATGGAACCAATCCTGCGCCAGTGTTTAGCGGAGGAGGTACTGCAGGGCATTTTACATCTGCACCTGGATTAAGTATCAATTCGAATACAGGCGTAATCAATCTTGCTTCAAGCACACCAGGAACCTATACGGTTACCAATTCGTTTGCCGCAGTCGGAGCGTGTGCAGCACAATCGGCCACTGCACAAATCACCATAACCGCATTACCAATCGCAGGGTTTAATTATACTGCCACCCCTTATTGTCAGAATCTCCCCAACCCATCGCCAACATTCTTCAGTGGTGGACTTGCAGGAACTTTTTCATCTGGCTCAGGTTTGATTTTTCTAAGCACTTCCACTGGACAAGTTGATTTGTCTGCGAGTGCAGTGGGAACATACACAGTAACTAATACTGTAGCAGCAGCAAACGGATGTCCTGCAGTAAATGCCGAAGATACAATCGTCATTCAGGCTATACCAACGATGACGAATACTTCCACGGCAAATATTTGTAGCGGAAGCCCTTTGAACATATCACTCACTTCATCAATTCCTTCGACTTATACTTGGATTACTTCAAACAATGCGAACACAACAGGTGAGAGCACCACTCTTCAAACATCAGGTGTTATCAATAATACCTTAGTGAATACTGTAAATACTCCACAAACATTAACCTATACCGTAACACCAGTTTCAACATCAGGTAGCTGTATTGGTAGTACACAATCAGTAGTGGTAACAGTAAACCCACAACCTATGGTAACGAGCCCTTCCTCAACAACTATTTGTAGTGGAAGTTCAATAAATATCTCGTTAACAAGTAATATGAACGCCACATTTACTTGGTTGGCAAATGATAATGCTAACACTACAGGAGAGTCCACTACATCACAATCAACCAGCACAATTTCCGATGTGATTGTAAATACGACTACCGTTCCTCAAACATTAACTTATACCGTGACACCTACATCAACGGTATTTGGCAATTGCTTAGGTTCGAATCAAAACGTTTCAGTAATTGTTAATCCAACAACTACAGCAAGCGCTGGAGGTAGTGCTAGCATCTGTTCATCAGGTAATTTCACCTTGTCAGGAACAATAGGAGGAGGAGCAACATCAGCACAATGGACAACGAGTGGTACTGGTACATTTAATAATACATCCTTGTTGAATGCAACTTATACTCCTTCACTTGCTGATATTGCCGCTGGTTCGGTAACACTTACCATCACCACAGATAATCCAGTTGGCCCCTGTGATTTAGTTTCTGATTTTATGGTCTTAACCATTAATTCTGCAGCTACAGTTTCTGCTAATAGTGATGCCACTATTTGTGCAGGTAGTACCTACACATTAGCAGGTTCATTCGGATTACCAGCAGCATCCATCACTTGGTCGACTAGTGGTAGCGGTACTTTTAATAATCCATCCGATGCAAATGCCATTTATACTCCTTCTTTAACAGATATAACAGCAGGAAATGTTTTACTTACCATTACCACTAATAATCCTTCTGGACCTTGTCCTGCAGTGAATGATGCAATGGTACTCACCATAAGCCCAGCCGCTATTGCGAACGCTGGCCAAGATGCGTCCATTTGTCAAGGGGATAGTTATACATTGTCGGGTTCAATAGGAGGTAGCGCGAGTTCACTGAATTGGACAACAGCAGGAAGTGGTACTTTTAACAACCCGAATTCGGCTACAGCTACTTATACTCCTTCGGCTAGTGATATTGCTGCTGGTTCTGTAACATTAACCATGAGTACTGATAACCCCGTTGGTATTTGTTCGGTAGTAACAGACAACATGACCATTACCTTTGCTCCCAACGACAATGCTAGTTTTGCGTATTCGGCTTCCACATTTTGTCACAATGGTGCCGATGTTAGTCCAACAATAACAGGGCTTTCAGGTGGAATGTTCTCGTATGCACCTAATGGATTATCTTTAAACGCAAGTTCAGGTACCATCAACTTATCGGGAAGTAACCTTGGTACTTACCAAGTATATTATACTACAGTAGGTCCATGTCCTCATTCCGATTCGATGCAGATTACCATTACTAATTCACCTGCATCAACATTCAATTTTACCCCTTCTGCTTATTGCCAATTTGCTACTTCCAATCCTTTACCAACATTTACCAATGGTGGTACAGCAGGTGTGTTTACTTCATCTCCAGCAGGTTTGGTTTTTGTGAGTGCTATCACAGGTGAGATCGATTTAACCGCTAGTAGTCCTGGAACTTATACCATTACCAATACAATAGCGGCTGGAAATGGATGTAATCAATCCATTTCAACAAGTACAGTTATCATTCAATCAGCAGCGGTTGCAACAGCTGGAACTGATGCTTCAATCTGTTCAGGAACTGCCTACACATTATTTGGTGTCGTTTCAGGAGGAGCTACTTCATTGCTTTGGACAACTAATGGTACTGGAAGTTTCAATAATCCAACAATTCCAAACGCAACGTATACTCCTTCCGCAAGTGATATAGCATCCGGTTTGGTTACAATTACCTTGAATGCCACTGAACCTTCAGGTCAATGTCCAGGAAATGATGCATTGGTATTGACAATTAATCCTGCAGCAATTGTAAATGCTAACACAGATGCAGTCATTTGTTCTGGCACCAATTATACTCTTTCTGGTTCGTTCGGAGGAGGAGCTACTTCAGCCTCATGGTCAAGTAGCGGCACAGGTAGCTTCGATAATACATCCATCAACAATGCGACATACACACCTTCTCTTGCCGATATTTCAGCAGGAAATGTAACATTAACGTATACTACTAATAATCCATTAGGCAGTTGCAATGAAGAGGCAGATGCTATGGTGTTAACTATTACCCCTACTGCAATTGCAAATGCTAATATTGATGATGTGATTTGTGCAGGAAATACGTATACTCTTTCTGGTTCTGTTGCCGGTTCAGCTACATCCGGAACATGGACTAGTAGCGGAACAGGAACATTTAATAATCCTTCACTTTTAAATGCTATTTATTCTCCTTCTGTTGCCGATATTGCTGCTGGTGGCGTAACATTAACATTAATTTCTAACGACCCTACAGGGCCTTGTACCTCAGCCACCGATGTAATGTTATTAAGTATTACTCCTAATGCCACAGCTAATGCTGGCAGTGATGCTACCATTTGTGGAAATGCTACGTATTCTCTTTCTGGGTCATATAGTGGCGGAGCAACTGCAATAGCTTGGACAACCACAGGGTCAGGGAGCTTTAGTAGTACCACCACTCCGAATGCAATTTATACACCATCAGCAAGCGACAATGCTGCAGGAAGTGTTAATTTGATCATTACAACAAATGATCCTCCAGGAATTTGTATGCCTATTGCCGATACAATGTTGTTAACCATTTCACAACCACAAGATGCTTCCTTTACTTATCCTGCATCCACTTTTTGTATTTCTGGTATTAATCCTGTCCCATTCATTACAGGTGTAACTGGCGGAACTTTCTTTTCTACTCCTTCTGGATTATCTATGAATTCAAGTACAGGTGTTGTTAATCTTAGTTCGAGTGCAACGGGAACTTATGTGATTACCTACGCAACAACAGGACCTTGTCCGAACACTAGTACACAAACAATAACATTGAGTTCAGCTCCTTCGGCAACATTTAATTACACTCCTGCTACCTATTGTCAAAATTCAATTGTAAATGCTTTCCCCACTTTCCCATTAGGCTCTAGTGCTGGCACATTTAGTGCTACACCTGTGGGGATTTCATTCGTGAGTATTGGAACTGGGGAGGTAGATTTAACAAGTAGTTCACCAGGAATTTATACTGTAACCAATACAATACCTGCATCAGGCGGATGTAGTACCTCGTCAGCAACTAGTACGATAACGATTGGAGCACAAGCTCTAGTGACTGCAGGTGCTGATGGAGCGATATGTGCTGGCTCTTCATTTACCCTTTCTGGCGCTATAGGAGGAAGTGCAACGGTTTCCAAT
The DNA here is from genome assembly GCA_903911435.1 of uncultured Bacteroidota bacterium. Classification (GTDB taxonomy): domain Bacteria; phylum Bacteroidota; class Bacteroidia; order 2-12-FULL-35-15; family 2-12-FULL-35-15; genus 2-12-FULL-35-15. Next base: position 2,864 of record CAIWDF010000028.1, on the reverse strand, counting down.
TGGGTTACTTCAGGTACAGGAACGTTCAATAATAATTCCGTACCAACTGCTACCTACACTCCTTCAGTTGCCGATATCGCAAATGGTAGTGTTACTTTAACAATTACTACTGATGATCCTGCAGGTTCATGTCCTTCGGCTACAGATGCGATGCAAATTTTGATTTCTCCTGTTGCTACAGTCAATGCAGGTAGCGATGCCTCCATCTGTGCCGGCTTGCCCTACACATTAACAGGTTCCATAGGTGGAAGCGCCAATTCCTCAACTTGGAGTACGAGCGGAACAGGAACGTTTAATAACAGTGCCTTGTTAAATGCTAATTATACTCCTTCTCCCGCTGATATTGCTTCTGGTAGTGTAACATTAACATTGACTACAAACGATCCCATTGGTCCTTGTTCCCAAGTAAACGATTTCATGGTACTTTCCATTAGCACCCCTGCAAGTGCATTTGCAGGGGTAGATACTACTGTTTGTTCTGGAACATCAATAAATCTTTCAGGGAATATAGGAGGTTCAGCCTCATCGTTAACTTGGACGACTAGTGGTAGTGGTACATTTGGTAATTCAAGTATAGCAAACACAAGTTATACTCCTTCTGCGGCCGATGCTGCATCAGGAAGTGTTACACTTACCATAACTACAAACGACCCAATAGGTGCTTGTAATCTAGCTACTGACAACCTTGTGATGAACATCAATCAGTTCAATGATGCTTCTTTTGCTTATCCAAGTTCTACCTTCTGTATTTCAGGTACCAACCCAACACCAACTATAAATGGACCAACAGCTGGAGTATTTACATTTACTCCAACAGGACTTTCAATCAACTCGTCAACAGGAACAATAAATCTTGCTTCGAGTTCAGTAGGCACATATTTAATCACCAATCACACAGCTGGACCATGTTCCGACTCAGCAACTGCATCAATAACCATTACCAATTCATTCAATGCCAATTTTAACTACACATCTGGATTGTATTGTCAAAACGGAAGTCCTAATCCTACACCTAGTTATATTGGAACTGGCAGTGGAGGTGTCTTTACTTTTTCCCCAGTGGGTTTAGTTATTAATTCGGTGAGCGGAGAAGTTGATCTAACAACATCTTCCCCTGGAACCTATGTTGTTACTAACACCATTGCTGCTTCTGGTGGTTGCTCTTCTGCCATTGATACCGGTACTATTACCATTACCCCTCATGATGATGCAAGCTTTGCTTACACAGGAACTTCGTTCTGTAAAACAGGAACCAACCCAATCCCTACCATCACAGGTTTAGCAGGAGGAACCTTTAGTGTAAGTCCTGCAAACCTATCAATTAATGCAAGTACAGGAGAGGTCTATTTAAGCGCGAGTAATGTTGGCAGTTATAACATTACTTACACTACCGCAGGCAATTGTCCGTTCTCCTCCACAGTTCCATTCACCATCACTGCTCCTCCTGATGCTTCCTTTATGTATGCAAGTGGTGGTGTGTTTTGTATCAACGCATTCCCAAATCCAACTCCAATTATTCCAGGTGTTGCTGGCATATTTTCAGCCACACCTTCTGGTTTAGTCATTAATGCTGCAACAGGTCAAATCGATTTGGCTGCCAGTACAGTTGGTTCATACATGGTTACCGATTCTATTCCTGCGGGTGGAGGATGTGCAGCAGCCATTACCACCAATACTGTTACCATCAATGCACTCGACAATGCAAGCTTCAGCTATGCTCAAGCAAATTATTGTCAAGGAGGAACTAATCCGCTTCCAACCATCACAGGTGTATCAGGTGGAACATTTAGTGTTGTACCCACCGGAATGACCATTGATGCAAATACAGGAAGTATTAATTTGGCCGCCACTATTGTGAGTGCTTATACAATAATTTATACCACCAATGGTGCTTGTACCAATTCATCGTCAGAAGTATTGAATGTCATGCTTCCTCCGGTTGCAAGCGCTGGAGCCTCCGCAAATATTAATTGTACAGGACTTGCCACACTTACTGGCAGTGGTTCATCACCGGCCACCTATAGTTGGGCTCCTTTAAGTTCAATAGTTACAGGAGGTAATTCATTAACACCTGTTGTCAATAGTCCTGGCACTTACACCTTAACATTGGTAGATGGAACAACAGGATGTATTGCCACCGATTCGGTTTCTGTTACAAACTCCTCTCAAGTGGTAGCATCGTTTACTACCACTCCCGACCCTGCTGTTGGTAGCGTGCCACTAGTGGTTGGATTTACAAACACGAGTATCAATGCTACTAACTATACTTGGACATTCTGCAACGGTTGCCCTCAATCCAATACTGGCGACACAAGTTTTGTTTTCACTACATCAGGTACCTACACCGTTTATTTAGTTGCAAGCAACGGACTTTGTGTCGACACCGTTTCTATGAGAGTCATCGTAAACGATGCGTATTCGGTTATTACTCCAAACGTATTTAGTCCGAATGATGATGGTGTTAACGATATTTTTACTGTTAACACAAAAGGCGTTGCCTCTTTGAGTGGCAGTATTTACGACCGTTGGGGATTAAAAATATACGAATGGGAAACCTTGAATGGAGGATGGGATGGACGCACACCAGGAGGTGTCAAAGTAGCCGAAGGTACCTACTTTTACATTGTTAATCTCTTAGACGACTACGGAAAAGAATATACCGAGCGTGGCAGCATCATGCTCATTCGCTAATTCTTTTCATCCTATCATTATTGATAGATTTCTTTGTTTGAACTAAAAATAAACCTTGAAGTGTTACACTTCAAGGTTTGTTTTTTGGATACAATTCTATTCATATCAATTTCGTTTTCCAAATAATTAGAGTTGGTATAAAGTACTTACACACCCTTCCAATCTTTTTCTTT
>CAIWDF010000027.1 GCA_903911435.1 uncultured Bacteroidota bacterium | reverse complement strand
TGAGTTTGTGTCACACTCTCTTGAGTTTGTGTCACACTCTCTTGAGTTTGTGTCACACTCTCTTGAGTTTGTGTCACACTCTCTTGAGTTTGTGTCACACTCTCTTGAGTTTGTGTCACATTCACTTGAGTTTGTGTCACACTCTCTTGAGTTTGTGTCACACTCTCTTGAGTTTGTGTCACATTCTCTTGAGTTTGTGTCACATTCTCTTGAGTTTGTGCCACATTCTCTTGAGTTTGTGCCACATTCTGTTGTTTGTGTCTCTCGCTCGCTACTTAACAATGATAAAGAACTGCAAAACGGTAAAAGACATCGAAAAAATGGAATATAGGATTAGGGAATTTTAGAATCTTAGACTTGGAGAATTATAGTCCCGAAGCTTTGGGATAGAATTTCTTCTTTGCGTCTTTCTGCCTTCGCGGTAAATTAAACTTCGAACTTTCCAACAAAAAACCAAAAGATAATCACCCCGCAAATTCCCATGACATTAGCATGACAATCGAACTCTTTTGGTAGAACCCTTATATAACAAGCCTTTCGGAGCATATATCCCCTTATTACCCAAACAGACCTGCTTTTTGGCAGTTTTTTTTCGCATCAAAATCAACTTGAATACTGATTCTTGTCATAATGCCACTGACCTAAAGTGCTGACTTTTGTAGAGCAAAAAAACTATTAACAGGTTATTAACAAAAAAAATTATGAAAAACTCCTTTGTAATCGGTATCACTTTTAAAAATGCAAACATAGCTACTAGAAGTGCATTTTCAATTTCCGCAGAAAAACAAAAAGAATGTTATGATTTAGCACGTACCCACAATTTCAACGATTTTGTGGTATTGAGCACTTGCAACCGCACCGAAATATATGGCGCAGGCGAGGTAGCACATGCTGAATACATCATTACCAAAGTTTGTAATCAATCAAAAGAACTTTTGGACGAATACAAATTTGTAAAAACCTCAGAAGAAGCATTATCGCACATCTTTCATGTAGCTTCAGGCCTCGATTCGCAAATACTTGGCGACTATGAAATATTAGGACAATTTAAAAACGCATGTAAGTTTTCGAAAGAAAACGGTTTGCTTGGCCCTGTATTCGAACGCATGGCAAATGTTTGTATACAAGCATCTAAAGAGATAAAAACCAAAACAGATTTAAGTAAAGGCACCGTGTCGGCTTCTTACGCTGCCATCGAAATATTGAAAGAAAAAACAGTTGAAAAACCAACTAAATGCTTATTAGTAGGTACAGGCAAATTTGGAAACAACATTGCTAAAAACATTAAGCATTACTTACCTCATTTCGACTTAACCATTTCTAATCGCACTTTTGCTACCGCATTAGACATTGCTACCACAAATGGATTCAGCTTATTGCCTTTCGAAGATGTGAACGACAATATCAAAGATTTCGAAGTGATTATATTAAGTACCACTTCTGATAAATACATCGTTACACCCGAAAACTTAAAAGATTCGAAAACAAAACTCATTCTCGATTTATCCATCCCGCAAACCGTTCATCCGGTATGTAAATACAATACCGAAGTAGAAATCCTCGACATCGATTCTATTTCAGCTATCTTAGATAAATCGTTGGAGAACAGAAAAACCTATTTGCCTATTGCGAGTGGCATCATCAATACTCACATTGCATCATTTATCGATTGGAACACGTTTTACGAGCAAAGACACCAAATAGTAACACTAAAAAACATGTTGATAGAAGCCAGCAATTCGTGCCCACACTTAGCACGCCTTGACGAAACTAAGAAAAACGACATGGTAAAGAAAACAGTAGCAGCATTCGTACTCGATTTAAAACAAAACTCTACCATGATTATGAATCCCGAAATGGTAGTTGATAAATTTATGCGCTATGCATCGGCTAATTAGAATAGGCTCCCGCGACAGTAGCTTAGCTTTATGGCAAGCTAAGTTTATCGAAAACTTGTTGAACGAACAAGGAATAAAAACCGAGTTAACCTTAGTAAAAAGCGAAGGCGACATCAACCTCACTTCGCCATTGTACGAAATGGGTGTGCAAGGTATATTCACCAAAACGCTTGACATCGCTTTGTTGACAAACAAAATCGACATTGCCGTACATTCGTTAAAAGATGTTCCAACTCAATTGCCAAAGAATTTGAAAATTGCCGCTATACCCATGCGTGCCAATGTAAAAGATGCTTTGGTGTATCAAGACCCATCGTTTAATGTTACTGACGATGCAGGTATAACCATTGCTACTAGTAGCTTGCGCAGAAAAGCACAATGGCTGAATAGATATCCAAAACATAATATCGATTCGATACGAGGAAACATCAACACACGATTGGAGAAATTAAAAACTACCACCACCTGGAATGCAGCTCTTTTTGCATCGGCAGGCATCGACCGTATTGGTTTAGATGTACCGAATAGGTTGGTATTAGACTGGATGTTACCTGCACCTGCACAAGGAGCCTTGGCTGTGGTATGCCGCGAAGACGACCCCGAAACAGACACCATTTGCAAAACACTAAATCATCACCAAACCGCCATTTGTGTTGGTATCGAACGTTCGTTTTTGCGAAACCTAAAAGGTGGATGCTCTATTCCTATTGCAGCCTTAGCAACCATAGCGAATGATAAGATACATTTCAAAGGCAACATCCTTTCATTAGATGGAGTAAGAAAAGTTGAAATTGAAATGGAATTCGACATCAACGATTATGAAACCGCAGGAAAATTAGCTGCCGAAAAATTGTTGGCTAACGGAGGAGACAAAATCGCCTTGGAATTGAAAAGTTTCATGACCGAATAATTTCAAATATACTCCTCCTTACATTCAAAAAAGTAGTAGTTTCGAAAAATTCATTTATTAAATAAACCAAAATCTTTACCAACAAAAAACAAAACCAAATTTATGACCAAAGAACATCTTTTTATCAAAGCATTAAAAGGCGAAACGGTTGATCGACCACCTGTGTGGATGATGCGACAAGCAGGCAGGTATTTACCCGAGTACATCGAACTAAGAAACAAGTACGATTTCTTTACTCGTGTTCAAACCCCCGAATTAGCTTGCGAAATCACCATTCAACCAGTAGATATTGTAGGTGTTGATGCTGCCATTTTATTTTCCGACATATTAGTAATTCCTCAGGCCATGGGCGTTGAGGTGCAATTAATTGAACACAGAGGACCTATTTTACCACGAACAATTACCACTCAAAAGGATGTTGATAACCTAATCATGGGCGATGATGCAGTAGCTTCGTTAGACTATGTTTCACAGGCAATCAAGCTTATCAAAAAAGAATTGAATAACCGTGTACCATTAATCGGGTTTGCGGGAGCTCCTTTCACCATACTTTGTTATTTGGTTGAAGGTAAAGGAAGCAAAAACTTTGATGTTGCTAAACAGTTTTGTTTTTCACAACCCAAATTGGCACATCAACTTTTAAATAAAATTACGGACGTTACCATCGCTTATCTTCACGAACAAGTGAATGCAGGAGCTGATGCTATTCAAGTGTTCGATAGCTGGAGTGGTCTATTAGGACAAAATGATTTTAATGAGTTCTCATTACCATATCTTAATAAAATTTCCGATAGCTTAAGCGCTAGAGTACCTGTTATACTTTTCCCGAAAGGAAGTTGGTATGCTTTGCAAGAGCTAAGTAAATCTTCTGCTTCGGCAATTGGAATAGATTGGTGCATTACTCCAAAATTAGCACGAGAACTTACACAAAACAAAAAAACACTACAAGGCAATTTCGATCCATGTAAATTATTACTTCCGGTTTCGCAAATTCAGAAAGAAGTTAAAGAAATGATTGATGCATTTGGTAAAGACAGATACATAGCCAATTTAGGGCACGGTATCTTACCTAATATACCAGTAGAAAATGCCAAAGCTTTTGTAGATGCCGTTAAAAATTACAAATCAATATAGTTAGTAAAAGAGAATTTAATTAGGCAAATAATTAGAAAAAGAAAATAGAAAAGCACAATTCGTTATACTTACAGCATTACTGTAGGTATAACGCTTTTCTATTTTGCCATTTGTCACATTTCTTTGAACAAATTATTGATAAAATAATTTAATCAATTATGATTTATATCCTATTTAGAAATTGGATTTAATCATTAACTTTGTTTTTTAAAATTGCAAATGCATGTTCGCTTTTTCAAGATATCGTTTTAACTTGTTTTATGTATCGCTGGTTGTTGTTTTGTTGATAAGCACTCCCTGTTCTTCACAGCAATTAGTGCCAGATGAATCTATATCCAAGATTGAAAAAGCTGAAGTAAAATGGCTGAGTCAATGGCCTTCTCCCGAAAGCAAAAATCAAAAGAAAGAAGTTAAAGAACAAATCAAGGATTTCATTATAGGTAAAAAGAAACAGGATTTGGTACGACCAGTATCGATGATTGAGACAGCTCCAAACACTTATTGGATATTAGATCAAGAAAGCCACAACGTTTTTCAGGTGGTTAATAATCTTAGTTCAGTACCTCGTTTCCTTGAAAAGAAGAGTGAGTTATTTTCTTCCCTTGTTGGTATATGTAAGTTTCGCGAAAACGAAATTCTATTTACCGATTCGTATTCAAATAAACTGTTTGTTGTGAACCCAGACAAGAAAGAATGCAAAATACTGAATGACTCCTTAAAACTTTCAAAACTCACAGGTATTGCATATTCGTCAGTAACCAAAGAAATTTGGGCTATTGAAACAGGAGAACACCGCATTGTGGTATTGAACGAAAAAGGAAAAGTGCTGAGATACATAGGAAAAAGAGGAAGAGAGAAAGGAGAGTTTAATTTCCCAACTCATATTTGGATTGATAAAACAGGTAAAGCATACGTGGTAGATGCAATGAATTTTAGAGTTCAAGTATTCAACAAAGAAGGAGAAGTCATTTCAGTTTTTGGTTCAAACGGTGACGCTACAGGCTATTTGGCGAGCCCAAAGGGGATAGCCACCGATTCGTATGGTCATATCTATCTAGCAGATGCACTATCGCAAGTAATACAAGTTTTTGATATATATGGAAACTTTTTATATCGGTTTGGTTCGCAAGGTCAAGGTGAAGGTCAGTTTTGGATGCCTTCAGGATTATACATTGATGAAAATGATAAAATAATTGTAGCAGATAGTTACAATTCCAGAATACAAGTATTTCAATTAATAACAGGAGGTGCAAAATGAAACTACTATTTAAATTAGTCTTAATTTTCGGTATTACCGGAATGGCCAGTTCACAGTCAATAGTGACAACAAAACACAATCTATCAATGTATGGACCTGGCACGGTTAAGGCTACATCAGAAACAGAGGTTTGTATATTTTGCCATACAGCGCATAATACTAACCCTTTAAAACCATTGTGGAATAGAAATGACCCAGGAGCAAGTTATACCCTTTACGGAAGCTCAACGCTTAAAGCACTGCCAGGTCAGCCAAATGGTTCTTCAATGATGTGTTTATCTTGTCACGATGGAACCATCGCCTTAGGAGAAGTATTAAGCAGAGGAACGCTAATTAGCTTTGCGAGTACTGTGAATATGCCCGTAGGACCGAGTAATCTTACTACTAATCTTTCAAACGATCATCCAATATCGTTTGCATACGATGTTGCCTTAGCAACCTTAAATCCGCAGTTAAGGAATCCAGGAACGGTACCATCCCAAATAAAAATGGTAAATAATCAGCTAGAATGTACATCGTGCCACGATCCGCATGTTAACAACTACACGGATTTCCTTAGAATCACCTCCCAAAACTCAAGCCTTTGTGTCGCTTGTCATAATGTAACTAATTGGACAACCAGCAGCCACAATACCTCAACACATGTTTGGAATGCAGTTGCACCAAACCCTTGGCCTTATTCTACTTGGACTACGGTTGCTCAAAATGCATGTGAAAATTGTCATAACTCGCACAATGCTGGTTCGGCAACTAGACTACTAAAATATCAAACGGAAGAAAGCAATTGTTTGGATTGTCATAATGGAAATGCTGCTTCGAAAAATATTCAGGCTGATTTTGCAAAAACATATCGACACAACGTTTATGGTTACACAGCAGTTCACGACCCAACTGAAGCTGCTATCCCTGCCACAACACACGTGGAATGTTCAGACTGTCATAATCCTCACATGGCCAAAGCTCAAGCGGCTACTGCACCTGCAGTAAGTGGTCCTCTTTTAGGTGTTAGAGGAGTAAATCAAAGTGGAGTGGCTGTGAGTTCAGCAACTAATGAGTATGAAATTTGTTATCGTTGCCACTCTAGTTCTGCAGTTGTGGGGGCACCCACACCTAGGGTTATTGCTCAGAACGATGTATCATTGGAATTTGCTCTAACAAATCCATCTTTTCACCCTGTGGTTGGTCAAGGTGTGAATACCAATGGCCCAAGTTTGATATCACCACTTACGGTAACAAGTAAAATTTATTGCACTTCTTGTCATTCTAGTAGCGGAGCTGGAGCACCTAATGGACCTCATGGATCAATTTATCCTCATATATTAAAGTTAAATTACAAAACTACGGATGGAACAAGTTACAGTGCAACAGATTTTGATTTGTGTTATAGTTGTCACAATCCTGCTTCAATTACAGGAGACGCATCTTTTACTGAACACAACAGACATTTGGGCATAGGAGCATCATGTAACACTTGTCACGACCCACACGGAATAAGTGGTACACAAGGCACGGCTGCAAATAACAGCAATCTTATTAATTTCAACACAACTTATGTGTTGCCTGTTGGCGGAGTTATTAGCTTTACCGATACTGGTCTTCAACATGGTACATGTGTTTTAGTATGCCATGGACGAACACATAATCCATTATCCTATTAACCTAATCCATAAAATACCTAAAGAATGAGGTTCAATATAATTAGTAATTCAACATTTTACCAAAATACAAATAGAAAAAAGATTCATGATTGAAGAAATAGAATGTATTAACTGCACAAGTGTAAATTGTTTCGTTAAAAAATATTGTACTGGTGATGCATTAGCTAAAGTTTCAAGTACTAAAGAACAGAATTTTCATAAAAAAGGGGAGTTTATTTTCAGGAAAGGTAATCCCATGTTTGGCATCCATTTCATACAGAAAGGAGGTGCAAAGGTAGTTACACCAAATTTAAAACAAAAGGAACAGGTAGTACGACTTCTTTCCGATGGAAATATTTTGGGACATAAAGCTGTTGGGAACGATAAATACTATTTCAATGCAATTGCTTTGATGGATACTAGTATATGTTTCGTGGAAACAAGCGTATTTCAAGAGACTTGCTACAATAGCCCAAATTTTGCGTATCACTTAATCCTTTTCTATGCCTTGGAGTTGAGAAGAACAGAATTGCGTGTAAAATATCAATCGCAAATGAACATTCGAGAAAAAGTAGCAGAAGCTTTTATTTATCTCCATGAAGTATTCGGAATCAATCCTGTTACAAAAACATTGAATATCGAATTGAGTAGACAAGAAATTGCAGATACAGCAGGTACCACTCCGGAACAGGTTTCGCGACAGTTGAATGATTTTGAAGATGAAAAATTAATTGCACGTAAGAAGAGGGAAATTCGCCTTCGCGATTTGGACGGCTTGAGGAAAATTGTTCATGGTTTCAAAAAGGAATAATTTGTAAAGTGTATATTCATTTTACTATAAACTGACATAGTTTTCAAACTACTTACCTCGAATGAATACTGAACGGTTTCAACTCAAATTCAAACATCAGTTATTAATTCTTGTATTTCTTGCTTTTGCTATCAATGCGAACACGCTTTTTCATGAATATGTTCTCGATGATGTAATTGTATTAACCGAGAATAAGTTTGTCAAAAAAGGGTTACAAGGTATACCAGAACTGCTAAGTCAAAGCTATTTCAAGGGATATGAGAAGCTTGAAAATCTTGAATTTTCGGGTGGTCGTTATCGTCCGATAGCGCTTATCTCATTTGCAATCGAGTATCAGTTTTTTGGTGCGAATCCAATCATTAGTCACCTAATCAATGTGCTTCTTTATACCATTGTTGTTGCGCTTCTTTTTGGTTTGCTTTATCGTTATGTATTTCGCGAACAACACAAACTTTTGGCTTTTGTCGCTTGCTTAGTATTCGTTGTACATCCAATACACACAGAGGTTATAGCGAATGTCAAGAGTCGTGATGAACTGATTACATTTATATTGGTGCTAGTTGCTTTGATATTCTTTATTCGGCATTTCAATTATCGAAATTTGTCACAAATGATGATTGGTTTGGTATGTTTTTTCTTAGCATTACTCACTCGAGAAAGTTCAATTACCTTGATAGGAGTAGTACCCGTTATTCTTTACTACTTTTATAATCAAAGTTTAAAAAGGGCAATTCAATACATCATACCAATGATTGCCGTTCTAGTTGTTTATTTATTGATTCGTTTTTCGATAGTCGATAACAATTCCCATTTCATTAATGATATAACCAACTCTCCGTTTTTGAACGCAAGTCCATACCAGGCATTTGCTACTAAGATTTTCCTTCTCGTGAAGTACATGTGGTTACTTATTTTCCCCTATTCTTTGTCATTCGAATATGGATATAATCAAATCCCGTATATTGATTTTCTTTCCTTTAAATTTATTTTTTCCATTTTGATTGTCTTTAGTTTAATAGGCCTTATAATCGTTCAATTCAAAAAGAAATCAATTTTCTCATTCAGCATACTCTATTTCTTTATCACCATTTCTCTGGTAAGTAATTTTGTTATTGATATAGGCACACCTCTCTCCGAACGTTTATTATTTCAGCCATCATTAGCATTTTGCATTATCGTTGGCTCATTTTATTGTATAAATCTTAAGCGTTATCGTATTGCCTCAAATTCGGTATTAATTTCAGTACTTTTATTGTTTACTCTGAAAGCAATTTACAGAAATATGGATTGGAAGAATTACGAGACACTTGTATTAACAGATGTGAAAACTGCCCCCAATAGTGTAAGAATAAATCAGTTTGCAATGAATATTTTTTTATCCAAATCAAATCAGGAAAACAATCAAGAGAAGAAAAACGAATACTTAAAAGAAGGTGCTTTGTACGGAGAACAAATGCTTAAAATTTGCCCCGATGTAGTGGATGTTTACACCAACTTAGGGTACGTTTACTATAATTTAAATAATTATGAGAAGGCTTCAGAGCTTTGGTTAAAAGGCTGTGAAGTATTAGCAAAAAAAGAAGATGCGTCAAAATCAGCTGAAATTTTTAGTAATGAACTGTATAGACTTGGAAACGGATTTTCGGAGAAAAACAAAATAATAGATGCTATTGTTTGTTATCGTAAATCGACTGAACTGAACCCAGCGAATACGGAAGCTTGGTATAATTTGGGAGGGGATTGTTTTCTACTTAACGATAGCTTACATGGAAATGAAGCATGGCATAATGTTATGAAACTATCACCAAACCACATTCTCAGAATAGACGACTTTAAAAACGATTAAAAGGTTTTAGAAGAAATGCTGGGATGAACTACTTTTCCCATGAATCGACTTTATTTTTTGTTTTCCTTTTTGTTTTCAGGTTTTTATTCAATCTTTGCATTTATTTAGTTCGTTTTATTTGCCAAGTACAATTGAGTTTAACTTTAAACATTAATAGGAATTATTCATGAAATCGGCTTCCTACAAGTTTGTACCTAAACATCAACTTCTTCTTTTAATCTTATTTGCGGTAGGGTTAAACATTAATACGTTATTTAATGGATATGTGTTAGACGATTGTGTTGTGATGACGCAAAATCGGTTGGTTGAAAAAGGAATTAGTGGAATTCCCGAATTATTTAGTACGGATTATGTATATGGTTATTCCACCCAAGAGAATGTTTTATCAAATCCACGATACCGACCATTTTCTCTTATTGTATTCGCCATCGAGCATCAAGTATTTGCTGCTAATCCGTTGATTAGTCATTTCATCAACCTCATCTTATTTGTTCTTCTAGTCATCTTGCTTTATCGGCTTTTGAAATTTTACCTTCTGCGAAGTAAGCATGAACTTTTAGCTTTTGTTGCTTGTCTTTTATTCGTTGTGCACCCAATTCACACCGAGGTAATTGCCAATGTGAAAAGTAGAGATGAGCTCTTGACCTTTATTTTTCTTATTAGTTCCGTCATTTCCTTGCTTAATCATACGTTATCAAAACATAAATGGTGGCTTGTATTGAGCCATATTTGCTTTTTTCTTGCACTATTAACAAAAGAAACAGCTGTTACATTTATAGCCATTATCCCTCTTATATTTTATTTCTTTTACCGACAAACCATTAAGCAATCGCTTATTCAAACGATATTTTTTGCAGTAGTATTGTTCATTTATCTCGGTTTACGACACAATATGGTTGGTTTCAATTCGTATCCTATAGACGATGTTGCTAATTCACCTTATATCTATGCCATACCATCAGAAGCATTTGCAACAAAAGTTTTCATTCTCTGGAAATACTTGGCTCTCTTGTTTTTGCCGTATCCATTATCATCTGATTACGGATACAATCAAATACCATATATCGGCTTAGTTTCCATTCCGTTCATTTTTTCATTTTTGATATGCACCAGTTTAGTTGTTTACTCATTCATTTCTTTCAAATCGAGGTCATTATTGTCATTTTGTATTCTGTATTTTTTTATCACCTTGTCAGTAGGAACTAATTTTATAATCGACCTAGGAGCCCCATTGGCAGAACGTATGCTCTTTGAGCCTTCGCTTGCTTTTTGCATTGCTATCGCAGCATTTATTGTGGAGCCACCAAAAAAATCAAGAATCCTTTCGTACGGAATTTTTGGTTTATTGATTGTTTTGTTTTCGATAAAAACTATAAAAAGAAATATGGATTGGAGAAGCAATGAATCATTGATACTTGAAGATGTTACTAATTCGCCCGATTGTTCTCGTTTAAATTTATATGCGTGCGAACAATATATCCTAAAATCAAACAACGAACCGAATGATGAGTTGAGAAAGGAATACCTAAACAAAGCAGTTGTTTATGGTGAGAAATCACTGGCAATTCATCACAAATTTGCTTACATCTATCAACGGTTGGGGTTTGCTTATTTTAATCAGCAGAATTATGTAAAGGCTTCTGAACTTTGGTTAAAAGCAAGTGAATTGGAACCAAACAATAAAGAAACCAAACAATGGTTATTGGATTTGAGTACTGTTTTTTATAAAAACGGGAATGCGTTTATTGATAAAAACAATACGGATGACGCGATTAAAAATTACTTGAAAGCCACCGAACTCAATTCAAATAATATTCAAGCATGGTATGGCCTAGGAGGAAGTTATTACACGAAAAATGACAGTGTGAATTCGAAAAAAGCTTGGGAGAAAGTGAAAACACTTGATCCTAATTTTCGGATTGCAAAAGAAGACTTTAGTCATAATTAGTTTTTGAATACTCTGCTATTTTTGCAATTGATATGACCATCCACTTCATCCCTCAAAAAACAAAACATCAAATAGTATGTTTGATAGTGCTTGTGTTTGGGCTTAACTTAAACACATTGTGGAATGACTATGCGGTGGATGATGTAATTGTAATGACCCAAAACAAATATATTGAAAAGGGAATTGCTGGCATACCCGATATCCTCACAAATCATCTTTTCAGTGGTTATAGTGGCAGCGGACCTGCCTTGTCGGAAAAGAGATACCGCCCGGTGGCACAAATTACTTATGCTATAGAACATCAGTTTTGTGGTAGCAATCCTTTGGTAAGCCATTCCATCAATGTTTTGCTTTTTGTAATTTTAATCTTTGTGCTTTATAAATTATTACACGAACATATTTTCAAAAATCAACATCCCGATTTAGCTTTTATTGTCTGCCTCATTTTTACTGTGCATCCTATACATAGCGAAGTGATAGCGAATGTGAAAAGCAGGGACGAATTGATTTGTTTTTTGATGGTGCTTTTATCGCTATACTATTTTGCAAAGTATGAGAATAAAAAAACATGGAAGTTTCTGGCTTTAGCAATCAGTGCTTTTTTTGTTGCGTTACTTTCGCGCGAAAGCGCTACAACATTTATCATAGGGTTACCTCTTTTCATTTATTTCTTTTTCAATAAAAACTTAAAAAAAGCCCTATGGTATGCCATTCCATTGATATGTGCATTTGTGGTTTATTTTATCATTAGGCATTTAATTATACAAGGCAATCAACAGACAGCGGCATTGGATATTCTTAACTCACCGTTTATGAATGCTTCCGCAACACAAGCTTTCGCATCAAAAATTGTAATTCTTTGTAAGTATTTATTCGTGCTGATTTTCCCTTTTCAGTTATCTAGCGATTATGGTTATAATCAAATACCTTATGTGCAACTGATCTCAGCTTCCTTTATTGCTTCGCTTTTATTATTAGTTGGATTGATTGCCTTTGCGATATTTCCGTTTAAAAGAAAATCTCTCATCTCATTTAGTATTCTTTATTTTTTTGTAAGCATATCACTTGCTAGTAATTTAGTGGTAGATATTGGGACACCTTTTTCGGAGCGACTATTGTTTCAAGCTTCATTGGCTTTTTGCATTGTGCTTGCTTACTTTTATCTCGAAGCAAGAAAGAGATTGAAACTAGCACCTGATTTAATATTGCTGCTGGTGCTTTCCTTGTTTTCTTTTAAAACATTTTGCAGGAACTCGGAATGGAAAAACAACGAAACGCTTTATTCTCATGATATACAAACTTCGCCAAATAGTTTACGGTTGAACTTGTTTTGGGTAGAAAGCAATTTGAAAAGCGCAGGTGCAGAATCAAATTTGGAAAAAAGAAAAGAGGACTTCAAGAAAGCGATTGAGTTTGCCAATCATTCACTAGAGTTACAACCAAAGAATATTGACGCGACAAAGTATTTGGTGAATGGTTATTGTGGTTTGTTATTGTGTTATCCATCAGTTGATTTGTTTCTAAAAGACAATCAACTTGAAAATTCTTCTACTTCATCCAATGAATCGATTGAATCGCTAAGTAAGTTTTTCTACAAACAAGGAAATGGTTTATTCGAACAAAACAAATTGGAGGAAGCCGTGTTTTGCTTTAAAAAATCAGTTGAGCTAAGCCCCAACAATGTTGAATCGTGGTATAGTTTAGGGGGCACCTATCTTCGGATGAAAAATGTTTCAGCTGCAAAAGATGCATGGGATAGGGTGAAGGTGCTTAATCCTAATCATGTGTTAGACGAAAATGATTTTTAATTGCCCACAATATACCGAGAAGTGATTTTATAATCAATGGCAAAAATAAAACTAGTTCTTAGTCCAGGTCATCAACTCATCTTCCTTTTGGTTATTGCTTTTTTATTAAACATCAATACCCTGTTAAATCAATATGCGGTGGACGATGCCATTGTATTAACCAATAATACATTTGTTCAAAAAGGCATAAAAGGTATTCCTGATATTTTATGCAACGACTATTTTAAAGGATTAGGAGGATTAAAAGGCAATGAATTGTCGGGAGGACGTTACCGGCCAATGGCTTTAGTTGTATTTGCTATAGAGTATCAATTATTTGGCGCTAAACCCATCATAAGCCATGCAATCAACTTGCTTTTCTTTTTTCTTTTGATTTATTTATTGTTTCGGTTTTTACGAACGTATCTATTGAAAGAACAACATCCCTACTTAGCGTTTTTTACTTGTCTTCTGTTTATTGCTCACCCTATACATACCGAAGTAATAGCGAATGTAAAAAGCAGAGATGAGTTAATTGCCTTTATTTTTATCGTGGTTTCAGCAATCGCTTTTATAAAACATCAACAAAAAAAATCTTTTGTTCACTTGAGTATAGGCTTGTTGTGTTTCTTCTTGGCTTTGCTCACCAAAGAGAGTTCGGTGGTGTTTATCGCGGTGCTACCACTTTTCCTTTATTATTTTTATCATCAGCCAATTCGTCAATCATTGTCCTTTAGTTTGCCTTTGCTTGTTGTGTTCGCATTGTATATGGTCATTCGATATTTGGTCATTGGTTTTCATTTCACCACATCTAATCTTATTCTCAACACTCCTTATTTGTTTGCTACTACCTCAGAAGCCTTTGCTACAAAGGTGTACATCATATTAAAATACATTTTGCTATTATTATTTCCTCATCCGCTTACCTCTGATTATTCGTACAACCAAATACCATACATCGCTATTCAGTCGGTTTGGTTTGTATTATCGTTGTTTATCATCATAGTGCTATTGGTAATTGCTATCAAAGGTTTTCGAAACAAATCGTTGGTTTCGTTTTGCATTTTCTTTTTTTGTTTCACTTTGTTCTTGGTGTTAAATCTAGTAGTAAACATTGGTGCGCCTATGGCCGAACGCCTTTTGTTTCAACCTTCATTAGCTTTTTGTTTGGTGCTTGCTTATTTCTATCTACATGCTACCAAAAAGTTTTTATGGCCAGCCAACTTGGCGTTAACCACTTTACTGGTGCTGTATTCAATAAAAACAATAAGTAGAAATGCCGAATGGAAAAACAACGACAGCCTTTATTTGGCTGATGTGGTTACTTCACCCAATAGTTTGCGAACAAATATGTATGCAGCCGAAACCTATTTAAACCAAGCGAATGCTGAACAAGATGGAGAGGTGAAAAATAAATTGTTTTCGAAATCGGCTTATTATGGGCAACAAGCGGTTCGTATTTATCCTTCGGATGCATTTTGTTACATGAACTTAGGTTCGGCACGATTTGGTTTGGGCGAGTATGCTCAGGCGGCCGATTGTTGGCTGAAGGCTTATCAGCTTGATACCACCGACCAAGAAGCAATAAAGGCAACAGCGTTTATCAGCAATTATTTGTTGAAACAAGGAAACGGATGGGCTGATAAAGGCAATACTACGGAAGCAATAAAAGCATATTTGAAATCTACTCAACTCAATCCGCTAAATGTGGATGCTTGGTATAATTTGGGTGGCAATTATTACCTAGCACACGACACAATACATGCCAATAATGCATGGAAAAGAGTGAAAACCCTTGCTCCTGATTATCACCTCAACATAAAAGATTTTTATTGAAAATTAATGTAAAAAAACAACCTCTAGTTTTCTAGAAATTTCTCCATCTTCCAAACACTCCCAATGGAAGCTTTGGCCCTTCGGTCGATTGTAAGAAAAGTTCGCCTGTCGACAAGTTTTGTTTGGCTTTATCTTTCAATAAATTCTCGATAATAAGTGATGAAAAACCCAAGGAATAAGCATTCAAAATCAGGAAATGTTCACTATCATCTAATAGGTTCAACACACCTTTTATCATCTCGTTGATATTATCTTCTAGCTTCCACTTTTCGCCATTCGGTCCATGACCAAAAGCAGGTGGGTCGAGGATAATTCCATTGTATTTATTTCCTCTTTTTTCTTCGCGTTTCACAAACTTCAGTGCATCTTCCACCACCCATCTTATGTTCGATAAATTACTCAGTTCCATGTTCTCTTTGCTCCAGCTCACCACTTGTTTTATCGAATCTACATGGGTTACATCGGCACCAGCAGCTTTTGCTGCCAACGAAGCACCACCAGTGTAGGCAAATAGATTGAGCACACGAGGTGTAGGTGTTTTCATCATTTTCACCGACTCGAAAATATAATCCCAATTGCTCGATTGTTCGGGAAATATACCAACGTGTTTAAATGAAGTCAACGATAGTTTGAAACTTATTGGTTGTGTTTCATCCATCTTTGTGCTTCTTACTTGATATGAAATTGTCCATCGTTCGGGCATTGCCTTTAGCTTTTTCCATTCGCCCGAAGAGCTTGATTTTGATATGAATTTTACGTGTGCGCGCTTTTCCCATTCAGCATGGCTGAGGGTTTTATCCCAAACAGCTTGAGGCTCGGGTCTGATGGTGATGTATTGCCCAAAACGTTCCAACTTTTCGAAGCCACCCACATCTATTAGTTCATAATCAGTAAATTTTTGAGGAGAAAGTAACAGCATGTTCCTGTGTTTTTTTATTGAGAGGCAAAGGTAATTTATTTTGGTTATTAGTGGCTAGCAGAAATTTTTCACTGCCAAGGCAGAGAGGAACTAAGGTTCATAGTTAGGCAATCCCTAAGAGTCGGGACAGGTGGGGCTCGCAGAGTTTTACTCTCAAATCTATACTTAATAAAGATAATTATCATAGTACTTTGTACTTAATATACTGTGCTCTTTATAACCTTCTTTCTCATTTATGGAATTGGTAAAAAGTGACATAAAACTGCCAACCACACATTAGGGATTGGCGAAAAGTAACATAAAACTGCTAACTACACATTAGGGATTGAAGAAAAGTAACGTAAAACTGCCAACCACAATTAGGGATTAGCGAAAAGTAACATAAAAGGGCAAATCACACATTAGGGATTGGCGAAAAGTAACTTGTAGCCATCATTCGCACACCAAAAAGTGAAAAGAACGAAACCACGGGGAAGCATAAAAAGGAAAGGGTAACGACAGATTAGTTTCCGTTTAGTAGAATAATGGCAGTTAATCTCTTTTTCCTAAATTATTAACTTGTTTGCAAACGATGCATCTGAAATTTGTCAATATTGCCTAGTCAAATCGAAAAACTCCCTATCGCCTTTGTGGTAAAAACTCCCAAAATATATTTTATATTATTCATATATGCTCGTTGAAAGTTGAAAAAATATCGGTGAACGTAAATCAAAATG
>CAIWDF010000026.1 GCA_903911435.1 uncultured Bacteroidota bacterium | reverse complement strand
CACAATGATTGGAAAAGCCACTGCCGCTATCATTGACGACAGCGAAACATATTTTGAGATTAATAAAACAATTACAAAAATACCGATTGAAATTACTGCTGCCAATGGATGCACCGCTAGTATAATGCCCAACAATGTTGCAATTCCTTTGCCTCCCCTAAATGAAGCGAACACAGGAAAGATATGCCCTACCAACGAAGCCATTCCAAACACAAGTTGTAGATTGATGAATTGGTTACTCCCTTTTTGATATTCGCTACAATAGGCAATAGACACAGCAGCAAAACCTTTTAAAATATCAATTATCAAAACCGGTATACCCGCTCTTTTACCTAGCACTCTAAAAACATTGGTAGAACCAGCATTCCCACTTCCGTATTCGCGTACATCTATTTTATAAAAGTATTTCCCAATCCAAACTGCCGATGGTATTGAACCAAACAAGTATGCGAATAACAGGAATAATATGTTATTGCTTGTAAGCATTATTCAGACTTTTGCATTTTACGAACAAACTGTATTTTCTTTGTTGGTGGACAAACATTATAATAGTAGTTAGGTTCTTTTTTATCCTTATCACCGGCTTTCTCGCGCTTGTCTGCTTTCATTTCCTTGATAGGTGCATTGAATGCCTCATTAGACGATACCGCTAACATGGTTCCTCTTGTATAATTAAAGTAATACCAGTGAGTAGCATCCAATTCGATATACACCGTGAGGATGTCCCCCCCACGTTTCTTTTCCAATTCAATTCGACCATCCACAAATTTATTGATTTGTACCTTATTCATGTTTCCAATACCAATCTTGCCTATAGATGTATAAGAACGAGTTTCTTTGTTCCACTTCATCTTGATATCGTTTATCACCATTGTTTTTCGCAATTCTTCTGGAACCTTTTTCAATGATCCACTCAAATTCCATTGGGTGATGAGCTTATCAGCTGTTTCTTTACCCAGCATTTCTCTCATTCCTTTCTCGAACACAGGACGACCAAAGTCCGTTCCTTTTAAGTCTGGAAAACCCGTAATATCATCAGACATTTTGTCCAATGAATTATCATTAAAGAAAAAGTCGAGCGATAATATCATATCAAATGCAGTAGTATCAGGTATCAAAACATGAGTTGCATTTCCATAGGTTTCCATTTTCACTTGCCCAAAATCACCACCAAGATTTATTTTACCTTCACCGTAAACTGTACAATTGCTGGTATTCAAGCTAAGGTAATTTCCAGTTAACGAACGCTCCACCAACTTTTCTTTATTCGATATTCGGTACTCGCGCGACAGTTTATCAAAGTATAGGAATCCTTCGGCAGGTAATACAAACACATCATTGGTCGTCCGCTTAGGTGACATAAAGGCCGAATAGAAATGCGTAGAGTCGGTGGTCACCATCATCGAAGCGGCAATCGGTCGTCCTGCTGCGCTTTTCGGTTCGGCAGGTACTGGAATATAAATACTGTTCGGATTAATTTCCGACTCAAACTTTATCCACGTTTTAGGTATTGCTGTACAATCGTAGGTTAGGCGAGTAGCCCCATCGAATACCAAGAATTGCTTCGATGCTTGAAGTTTTACCTTTCCTTTGAATTCGAAGTTCGGACTCAATGTAAATTTCGAAGTATCGTTTATTTCTGTTTCTGCAAATGTTTGATAAGTAGTGTCCACATTTATATTTTTGAAGAAGAAAGTATTCTTTGCTTTCAGCTCATCAATATAGTCATAATAGCCCGAACCAACATAGTTTCTTCGTGCATTTACATTCACCACACAATTGTAGAGCGAGTGGTATTTAGTTACCGAGTTGGCAATAATCTTCGAATTATTCAGTGTACGCATCACCGCATCCTTGTCGATGATTACATTTCCACTATCCGGGTAGATACGTGCATCCGCCACAGGGATGTATTTCACGTCAAGCGCTGTAATCCTATATTTACGCAAATCATATTTAGCTCGTGGCGACTGAAAGCGCAACGAATCTTGTTTAGGATGAACCGATATAAATTCAGGTCCTTCTAAGTCCAAATCAGCTCCTGCATTTGGGTTTACTTTGGCTTTATCAGCACCCAACTCAATCACACTTGCATCCATATACCATTTGAACTTATCCATAAAACAGATGTACTGATTCACAGGAAACTTAACTATCGAACCTTTTCCATTCGATTTGAACTCTCCCAGTCGTTTATCAAAATCTACATGCGAATTCACATTATTAGTGGAGAACGCGAGCGCTGCAAATTCAGCTGTTTTTAAACTAAAGTTAGCCGTATCCGAATCGAATGAATGAAACTTAAACTTCATCCATTTTGCATCAAGCTTAGCATTCACAAAGTCCGAAAACCCTGTTCCGTAAAGCTGAGTAGGAGTGAGGGATAACCTTCCTGCAAACTCCGCTTGTCCATTGTATTGTTTAAATTTCTTCTCCTTATTATTGTAAGCATACATCACATCTCGCAGTGGCATCCAATGTATTTTGGCATCCTCACCATGCACCTGCGGAAATTCAGGTTTGGCCTTTTGTTCCTTCACATCATAGGTTTGCGCAATGGCATTCGTGGAGTCGGGATAAAAGATAAAGTCATTCGATTTCGAGGTGGAAGTAATATAATCAAGTGTTCCATCACCTCGCAAACCTTGATTACTTAATTTGATGGAGCTATTATACGTTCCTTTGCCACCATACATTGCATAGCCTCCAGGAGGTGTTTGTGTCACAAATCCCAACGAATAATCCTGTTGAAGCGTCAACGTTTCTTTAAAGGTAGGGAATATACTAGCCGTTACCATCGTGCCTTGAAACTTCAATCCTTCATTCGAAAAATTGTCCAAACTATCAATTTGGAAAGGCTCTAAGTGAAAATAAAACTTGTCCTTCGGATATTTTCCTCCCTGCACTTGCTTTTTATTGTAATAGGCATAGGAGTCTTTGAAACTATTAAAGATAGGGTATTGAGCAAAAGGTTTTCGTCCCGACTTGTTTGCAGGGTGGTCAATTTCCAAATTACCATTTATGCTTTCAATCACCGTTTTTACTTTTAATAACGGATATTCTCCATACGGATCTTTCTCACGCGACTTTACCATCATTCGCAGCGAATCCACGTTTTTCAAATTGATAGTAAACTTATCGTAATCAAACGAAAACTCTTTTCCAAAGAAATCGAAACGACCTGCATGCACCACACCGGCAAACGTAAAATCTCTATTCTTCTTAAGTATAATCCGTTGTTCGGCCGGAAACACCACCACGTTTTGCGAATCACTCATCGATATTTTACCAACTCCATATATCGTCATATCGTAATTCAAAAGGTTGATGCTTGCGTTCTCCGAACCCCGAACCACCGAAGGAAACTGAATCACATCAAAATCTATTCGTCCTGCTCTATCGGCTATATAGTCGAAAAGCTTATCGTTCACATGCACTTTGTCGGCCTCAGCATCGTATGTCAAAAAACCATATACCGACAGTCGCACAAGGTTGGGACGCAAATCATAATTAGCCACTTTCAAATACCAAGCATAATCATCTCCCAAGAAATCGCGCACATCCTTATTCTTTTTTACAAAATCTTTCACTTGTATCAATGGATTCACCAAATCTATTCCCTGCAAATCATCATAGCGGTTGGCCCTGAAATACGAGTTCGACTCAAACAACGCATCTTCCGATGAGTTTCCTACCAACATCCTCAGGTCTATTTTCGGGTCGTCAATCTTCCAACTCAATTCCTCAAAATACATATCTATCTTATGAAACGAATTGATAAATGGCGATTTCGATATACCCGCATTCGTTCTATTTAGCGACAGCAGTCGTGTTTTAGTCATAAATCGAAAGTTCAAACTCGGATGGGTAATCGAATCCTTATCGAAATAAAACTTAATGTTCACCCCATCAGCAAACAACTTTTCCTCGGTTATCTCTATCAATTTAGCACCAATAATCAAGAAGCGCTTCCCTTCTCTATAAAACACCAACCGAGCATCCTCTTCCTTACTACCCGAGCCCAAAAACTTAGCTCCTCGTTGTGTAAATCCCCCATCATAATCCACTCCTTTGGCTATATTCGGTATCTGCATTCGTTTGCTATACGACTCAAACCGAGGGTACGAAATATTATTTCCTTTTTCCGACACCACCTTTTCCGTTAGCTGACCTTGCAACGGTTTCGCAAAATAATTTTTGTTGTTAAACATCACCGAGTCGGCCGTAAAACCACTCGTTTTAAGCGTCACCGTATATTTCTTTAGGTCAGCCCACACCATGTTTTCTGCCAATCCCACACGTTTCCAATTCACCGTACCACCATTGCCCACAAACACTCCTTTGTAAGGATAATACACCCCACGCGTATTGTACACCACACCGCTATCGTTCTGATTATTAAAAATACGAAGATTCAAACTATTAAAAATCACAATCGGCACACTATCGTATTCGAATATATACTTGTTGCTATTCGAGGCATACGAGATAACAGCCGATTTGTAAAACGTGTTCGACTCAAACAAATTTTCACTCATCTCTAAGTAATCCGAATAAAACTTAAGCACCTTTCCGTTCAGTATTTTGTTGATGCAGCTTTGCCAAGTCAAGAAATTATCCTCGCTTTGGTTCGAGTTCGCAAAGTTCATCACCGAGTTCAAATAGCTTTTATATTCAGGCATTATCCTCAGCTTCTTTTTTATCATCAAGTTGCACGTGCTGTAGGTTGCTTTCTTCAGGTTATCCGTATATTTTGGCGATTTCCACAGCAGCGTAAACTTTTCCATATAATCCCGAATATCCCTTTTGTCCATATTCGTGGCCTCTAGGGTCGTTTTTATTTCTTCCAGAAATTTTACAGGGTCTTCCGTATATTGTTTTATAGGGTTCAGCTGTGCATACGAGGCTTCACCCCAACACACCAATACTAAAAATAAAATTCCAAAACCTATTTTCCTCATGCCTATCATTTACCTTCTATTTCTGTCTGCAAATATAATAATATCTCATTCCATTAACGCCTTTTACTCCTTTTGTGAAAAACTTTTGAAACTTACCTCCTCATATCCCATTTTATTTCATTTATTTTGTTCATCATTTTCTTAACATGAAAAAAATCCTTCTCCTTTTATTTTCCTTCCTTCATTGTTCGCAATTTCTTTGTTTAGCACAATGTAATCTTGTACCAAATCCAAGTTTCGAAATTGATACCAATTGTGCGAATGGAGTGGCAGGATTACAACAAGGTTTTGCACCGCCATGGGACAGTCCAACATCCGGAAGCCCTGATTTATTTAATACTTGTTCCGTTTTTAATGGAACACGAGTACCCTTTAATACTTTTGGTTTTCAAAATGCTCATATTGGTAATGGTTATTCTAACATAATTACTATATATCCTTATTCAAACGGACGAAGAGAATATATTCAAGTTGAATTAGACAGTGCTTTAATAGCAAATGAAATGTACTGTGTTAGTTTTTATGTTAATCCTTCTGATTCAACAGGTTTAGGTTCCAATAATATTGGAATGTACTTTTCTACAACTCACACTTCAATTCCAACCAATGTTTATTTGAGTATTTATCCCAATTTTATACCTCAAATAAATTTTACTTATGTAATAACTGACACTGCCAATTGGACTGAAATATCTGGAACATACACAGCACAGGGTGGAGAACGATACATAATAATAGGTAATTTTTTTCCAGATGCATCTACAGACACATTAGCCTTTCAAACAACTCGTCCATGGACTCTTCGTTTAGGTTATTTCTTCATAGATGATGTCGATGTGCATCGTTGCTCATGCAATGTTGGTATAGATGAATTGAAAAATGAAATGTCTTTCAATCTTTCCCCCAATCCCAACAATGGCCAAATGCAATTCAACTATTCACTTAAAAATAACGAAACAGCGGTATTAAAACTTTACGACATCCTAGGAAAGGAAATAAGAGAATACAAACTACTACAAGGCAATACAACATTAACTATCAACGAAGAAAATTTAAACTCTGGTATTTACTTCTACAAACTAATCCTAAACCAAAGTCTAATCAAATCCGATAAATTGGTAATTGTAAAATAACAAGTGTTCGGGTTTTATTCTAATTCAATTATCTACTTATTTCTTTTCTTGAGTTTAATTTTTAGTATGTAGCCACAGCTCACCATTTTGTAGCCATAGCTCACCATTTTGTAGCCATAGCTCACCATTTTGCTGCCTTAGCTCACCATTTTGTAGCCATAGCTCACCACTTTGTAGCCATAGCTCACCATTTTGTAGCCATAGCTCACCATTTTGCTGCCATAGCTCACCATTTTG
>CAIWDF010000025.1 GCA_903911435.1 uncultured Bacteroidota bacterium | reverse complement strand
TTTCTCTTTTGATGCAGGAAGTGGATATGCGTCTACAGCAACTATTAGCAGTTATGGGACTTCAATAAGTAGTACCATAAATGTAAAATTAACACCAACATCTGTTATTTCATACAACGGAAGTATTCCAGTAAGTGGAGGAGGGGCAAGTGCAATTAATGTTACTGCAAGTGGTTCAGGTATTAATACTGCTCCATCTGTTACTTCAGGTACTTTTACTCCTGTAGTAGGTAATACAGCTACTTTGCCAGGAACCATTACATCGAACGGATGTAGTAGTGTTTCAGTTTATGGAATCGAATACAGCACTTCAAATAACTTTACACCAGGAACAGGAATACCTTTAGCAGGTAGCAATTTGAGCGGACAAAATTTTTCTGTAGTTGTTAATGGATTAACAGGAAATACTCCATATTACTATCGTGCATATGCAACTAATAATGGAGGTACTACATATGGTGCACAACAGACATTTACTTATACTTGTCCAATTGCAACTATAACAACAGGAGGTACTACAACTATATGTTCGGGCAATACAGTATCACTTACGGCTACTGCAGGAGCAAGTTATTTATGGTCAAATGGAGCAACCTCTCAATCGATAAATGCTGCTACCGCAGGTGCTTATTCGGTTACAGTGGATGATGGAGCTGGTTGTGTGACCACCTCATTAGGAACAACAGTTACAGTGAGTACATATGGGTCAGCATCAGGTACATTAATTTCAGAAAACATAGGAACACCTTCGGGCACAAACACTATGGCAGCCTTTAATACAGCTAATGGGTGGCAAAATTCAGGTGCCTTTACTTACTCAAGTGGAGGAGCAGCCAATCCAGCTGACATTCGAATTACCTCTCCAAGTTCTGGATACGCAGGTGCTTCAGGAGGAGGAAATGTTTTCTTTACAACGACTAGTGGAGTTTACGGTTTTGAAATAGCAGGGTTTAATGCTTCTACATATAGCACCTTGACTCTTCAGTTTGGATATAGAAAAGAAAGCGCATCTTTATTGCCAAGCTTAGCAATTGAATATTGGAATGGGACTGCATATGTGAATGTACCATTTACATTCAACGAAGCTGTTAATGCTTCAGCAGGATGGTATTTAAGTCCATCAATAGTATTGCCAGCAGGAGCATCAATAAATGGGATGAAACTTCGATGGACAAAATCGGGTACTGCTTCGGTTCGTATAGATGACATTAAACTTACAGGTTCAGCAGTCGCAATCTCTGCTGGTGGCCCAACAACTTTCTGTTCAGGAAACTCAGTAACCTTAACATCTAACACAGGTTCTAGCTATTTATGGTCTAATGGTGCTACCACACCTTCTATATCAGCTAACACAAGTGGAATTTATTCGGTTACAGTAACTGGACCAAACGGATGTTCTTCAACTTCTTCAACTACTAATGTTGTTGTAAATTCTTTACCAACTGTAACTTCTTCTGATGTTTCTGGTTGTGCAGGCACATCAATTGCTTTATCAGGAGCACCACTTGGTGGAATTTTTAGTAAAGCGAATCCTTATTCAGGACCAAGCACCACTTATACTTATACTTACACAGATGGAAATGGATGTTCAAATACAAGTTCAGCTTCATCTATCACAGTTAACGCATTGCCAGATGCAACAATTTCAGTTAGCAATGGTTTAGCATTAACTTGTGCTAATCCATCTACAGTATTATCAGTACCAACACCAGGAGGAACAAGTCAAGTATGGAATCAAAATGGTTCTTTCTTTGCAACAGCCTCTAATCCATCGGTAACAGTTGGTGCAACTTATGATGTAACTGTATCAAATACATCAACAGGTTGTACAGCTACTTCTTCAGTAACCACAACGCTAGATAATACAGCACCTACCGTTTCAATATCATCTTCAGCAACAGAATTAACTTGTTCTACAACAAGCATAACACTTACTGCATCTGGAGCTGATTCTTATGTTTGGAGTGATTTATCAACGGGTTCAACCCATGCAACAACCACTCCTGGCACATTTACAGTTACAGGAACTACAACATCTAATGGTTGTACGGCATCTTCTTCCGTATATGCTATCACTCAAGATATATCCACCCCAGATGCTACAATAACAGTTTCTGATGGATTGGCATTAACATGTACAAATCCATCCACTACATTATCAGTATCTACACCAGGAGGAACAAGCCAAGTATGGAATCAAAATGGAACTTTCTTTGCAACTGCATCCAATCCATTGGTTACTGTTGGTGCAACTTATGATGTAACCGTTACAAAATTATCGAATGGATGTACATCAACCGCTTCTGTTACAACTACCCTTGATAATACCGCCCCAGATGCAACCATAAGCGCAAGTAATGGTTTAGCATTCTGTAACGGTAGCAATACAGTTCTATCAGTACCTGTTACTGGAACAACTAGTCAAGTTTGGTTGCAAAATGGAGGATTTTTTGCAACTGCATCTAATCCATTAGTAACAATCGGTGCAACATATAGTGTAACAGTTACCGATGCTGCAAACGGATGTACAGCAAGCGCTTCAGTTACCACTGCCGTTAACCCATTGCCAATCGGTTCAGCAAGTAACATTGTAATGTGTGACGGTTCAGCCGCTAACTTATCATTGAATTCAAACATTGTAGGCACCGACTTTAGTTGGACATCAAGTGTAACTTCAGGAACAGTAGCAGGAAATACAAGTTGCAGCAGTAATTGTGGTACATTGATAGCCGATTTATTGGCGAATACTAGCAATGTACATGGAGATGTAACGTATGTGGTAACACCTACTTCGCCTTTAGGATGTGTTGGTTCAACCTTTACATCGGTTGTAACAGTAGGAGCTATACCAGCTACACCAGGAACAATTTCTGGCCCTTCTGTAGTTTGTGGAATGAACTCAGCCATTTATTCAGTTGCAGCCGTAACAGAAGCTACCAACTACATTTGGACTGTACCAAGTCCTATGACCATCACTTCAGGAACAGGTACCAACACGATACATGTAACAGTGCCAGCAGGAACATTAATAGGTAATGTAACAGTACGTGCGCACAACAGTTGTGGAAATAGCTTAGGAACATCTGTTTTAGCGATTACCAAAAAACCTGCCGTACCAGGGTCTATTTCCGGTCCAGTGTCGATATGTTCAATGAGCGCAGCAACTTATTCCATAGCACCAGTGTTTGGAGCCGCGTCATATACTTGGACTTTACCTACAGGAGTAAGCATAGCAAGTGGAAGCGGAACCAACAGCATCACTGTGAATATTGCAACAACATTTGTTTCAGGAAACATTACAGTAGCAGCCGTGAATGCTTGCGGAAGCATACCAGGAACCACAATCACCGTTTATGCAAAAGCACCAGCAGCTTCAACAGCAATATCAGGATTAACAAGTATATGTGGTGTATCTACCATTACTTATACTGCCACAGGAATTGTAGGAGCCACTAATTATTTATGGACTTTGCCCGTAGGTTTATCGCAATTGTCAGCAACTGCTAATAGCATTACTGTATTAAACAATGGATTTACCACAGGAAGCATTTCTGTTCAAGGTAATAATTCTTGTGGGACTGGCCCATCAAAAGTCTTAGGCTTATCAGCAGCAACAGCAACACCTGGTGTAATCTCAGGACCAAACGTAGCTTGTGGACAATCGTCAGCAGTTTATTCGGTAGCAGCAGTAACAGGAGCAACCAGCTATAACTGGACCTTACCAGTTGGAGCTACCATAACAGCAGGAGCAGGAACTTCTAGCATAGTTGCTTCGTATACCAATGGAATGATTGGAAATGTAAGCGTAGTGGCCAACAATGGCTGTATGAATAGCGCAACTCGTAACTTGGCCGTAAGCAAAGTGCCATCAGCACCAGCAGCTATTTCAGGTTCAACTGTAGTATGTGGCTTAACCTCATCAACGTATACCATACCAGCAGTGGCAGGAGCAACAAGTTATCTATGGATGTTGCCAAGTAATATGAGCATCGTTTCAGGACAAGGAACTACTTCCATAGTAGCATTAGCAGCAGCAAATGTAACTTCAGGAACCATGAGAGCATATTCACAAACAACATGTGGAAACGGAGGGTTTGCAAGTTTAGCTTACGGAGTATGCGCTAGTCCACTAAGTATGGATGAAGAAATGCAAACAACGTTCAGTTTATATCCAAACCCAGCGAACAATGAATTCACCATTTCGTTGAACATCAACCAAAGCAATCTAGAATTGGAAGTATACGATGTATTAGGAAACAAAGTAATCAACAAGATT
>CAIWDF010000024.1 GCA_903911435.1 uncultured Bacteroidota bacterium | reverse complement strand
TCATTCTCATCAATAAACCGCTAACTTGGACATCGTTTCAAGTGGTCAATAAGATGAAGTATTTGATTCGAAATTCAAAATCGCAAATTCGAATTCCCGACCCTTCTCAAGCAAATAATACACAACGTTCAACTAACAAACTGAAGATAGGACATGCGGGTACCCTCGATCCTCTTGCCACAGGCTTACTAATTGTATGTACGGGCAAACAAACCAAAAACATAGAAACTTACCAAGCACAAGAAAAGGAATATACAGGCACCTTTTATATTGGTGCCACCACTCCTTGTTTCGATCTCGAAAAGCCTATTGACCAAAATTTCCCAGTTGATCACATTACTGATGAATTGATAATAAAAACAACCGAACAGTTTATTGGTTGTATCAATCAAACTCCACCTTTGTTTTCTGCTATCAAAATAAATGGCAAAAGAGCTTACGATATAGCACGTGCTGGGCAAACGGCAGAAATTAAGCCGAAACAAATCACCATTAAAGAGTTTACCATAACAAAAATTGAAATGCCTTTTGTAGAATTTAAAGTTGTATGCAGCAAAGGGACCTATATTCGTTCACTCGCTCGCGACTTTGGATTGGCTCTCAATAGTGGAGCGCATCTCACTGCTCTTTGTCGAACTCGTATTGGTGAATATAAGCTAGACGATGCAATGAGTATTGAGCAATTTAATGAAAGTATTGTTTAAATTGTGGTGCGAAGTGATAGATAAAATATTAATCCTTTGCATTATTTTTATGTCCTATCAAATTAAATTTAAAACTTACATTTGTAAAAAATAAATAGGTAATCAATGAATGATATTGTCAAAGAATTTAACGAGTATCGAACTCGTATGAATGATAAAATTCTTACGGCTGATAATACAGTCTTAAAACGACTATTCAATCTTGACACCAATACATATGCTGATGGAGCCTTGCCTACAAAGACCAAAGAGATGCTAGGCTTAGTCGCTTCAATGGTGCTTCGGTGTGACGATTGTGTTAAATACCATCTTGAGAAATGCAAAGAACAAGGCATCTCAACTGTCGAAATGTTTGAGATATTTGCGGTTGCTAACATTGTTGGAGGAACCATTGTGATACCTCATACACGCAGAGCAGTTGAATATTGGGAAGCACTACAAAAATAATACACATTGAATTCTAAAACAAATAGAGCATTTACATTATGGCATGTATTGCCTTCTTTAACTAAAGGAATACTCTCGTTGGTGTTGTTTCTCTCGCTCACAACTCAAACATTTTCTCAAATCACTAAAGTTTCGGGTAAAGTGGTGGACGCGATAACTCGTGAACCATTGCCGTTTGTAAATATAATATTCAAAGGAACAAATGTTGGAGTAACTACTGATGTTGAAGGGAATTATAGCATATCTACTCCATTGAAAGTAGATTCAATGATTTTTTCCTACATAGGTTATAACAAAGTTACGAAAGGTATAAAACGAGGAATAACTCAACAATTAAATGTTCCACTTGCACAAGGAGTTGAACTGAAAACAATTGTTGTGAAAGCTGGTGAGAATCCAGCGTGGCGAATATTAAGGAAGATAATTGCAAACAAGGATAAAAACGACAGAAGAAAACTCGATGCGTATGAATACGAAGTTTATAATAAAGTAGAGTTCGATTTAAACAATATTAATAGTGCGACCAAGAAAATACTCAAACCTTTTGCATTTGTTTTTAATGGTATCGACAGTAGTAATACAAAAGAAAAGCCTTATTTACCAGTATTCATGACCGAAGCGCTTTCGGATGTATATTATCGAAAAAGTCCTCAAACAAAAAATGAAGTGGTTAAAGCTAGTAAGGTTGCAGGAGTTCAAAATGCCTCTGTTTCTCAGTTCATGGGCGATATGTACCAGAATGTGAATATTTATGAAAACAATATTTTGGTGTTCGGTAAAAACTTTATTTCTCCTATCGCTGATAATGCACTTCTGTTTTATAAATATTACTTGATAGATAGTATGAGTATTGATGGTCATAAATGCTATCAATTACAATTCAAACCAAAACGAAAAGGAGACCTTACCTTTTCAGGTAACCTTTGGACTGCCGACACCACTTTTGGGATTAAACGTATAGAGATGAGTTTGGCAGAAGACGCAAATATAAATTTCATCAATACTACTAACGTAATTCAAGAATATACTTATGTGGATAGTACTTGGATGATGAAAAAAGAGAGACTAGTTATTGACTTTAACCCTTTCCCAGTTGATCAGAAAAAGAAATCGATGATGGGGGTGTATGGTAGGAAAACGGCTTCCTATAGCAGTTTTAAGATTAACAAGCCGCGAGATAGTAAATCATATTCGCTTACCGAAAATTTAAAAGTTGCCGATGACGCTTTTGATAAAACTGATGCATATTGGAGAGAACATCGTTTAGATTCATTAAGTAAGGATGAGAAACAAATTTATCACATGATCGATACGTTGCAGACATTGCCAGCTTATCGAACTTGGATAGACATAATTCAAATGTTTGCTACAGGGTATAAGGTTACTGGGAATTTCGAAATCGGGCCGTATTACAACATGTACAGTTACAATGCCATTGAAGGCAATCGCTTCCGTTTTGGAGGACGTACAAGTAATAAATTTAGTAAATGGTACGAATTGAGTGGATACACCGCATTTGGCACAAAAGACGAGAAGTTTAAATATGGTTTAGGAATAAGAGCTTTTGTCACAAAAAAACCAAGATTAATGGTTGGGATGTACTATAAAAATGATAATGAAATTTTGGGTCAAAGTCAGAATGGATACACTACTGATAATATACTTTCATCAGTACTCGCCATTTCTCCTTTGAATAATCTAACAAACGTAAAGCAAACCAATGCATATATCGACAGAGAGTGGTTTACGGGATTCAACACTTCTATTAGTGTTTACAATCGAAAGATGACTCCATTGGCGAACTTTCATTATGAGTATCAAAAGACATCTGATCAAATTGCCTATCTCAACAATATTACAACCACCGAAATAAGATTGTTTACTCGTTTCGCCTACCATGAAAAATTTGTGGACGGAGTTTTTACTCGTGTCAGTCTAGGAACAAAATGGCCAATAGTTAGTGCGCAGTATACCTTGGGTGTTAAAAATCTTTTTGGAGGTAATTATGATTATCATAAATTAGTAATTAATTGGGATCATTTTATTCGTACCAGAGCATTGGGTTATTTTAATTACATCATAGAGTACGGAAAAACTTGGAATGCGCTTCCATACCCTTTATTGGCATTACATGGAGGAAATGAAACTTATACGTATGACCCATACGCGTTTAATGCAATGAATTATTATGAATTTGTTAGTGACCAATACGCCTTTATTAAAGGAGAACATCACTTCAATGGCTTTTTCTTCAATAAAGTTCCTTTGCTACGAAAGCTGAAATGGAGAGAAGTCGTTGGCGCGAATGCGTTAATAGGAAGTGTAAATGATCAAAACAGAAGTTTGCTTAATTTTCCTGACCATCTTTATGATTTAAGCAGAGGTCCGTATTTAGAAACGAATGCGGGTGTTGAGAATATATTTAAGATATTTAGACTGGACGCTGTGTGGCGACTTTCTTATTTAGATAATCCAAGGGTGACTCCATTCAGTATACGATTCTCCTTGAATTTGGCATTTTAAACTTCGAGGTTGAATTTCAATCTTGAAAATGAATGCACGTTTAAATAACCTCCGCCACAGTGAACGTACTTCCACCAATAAACACCAAATCGTCTTTGTCGGCATTTGTTTTTGCTGACTCAAATGCTTCCAATATTGTTGAATAAACATTTCCTTTTAGTTGATGAATTGCTGCTTGACTTGCCAACTCTTCAGCATCCAAAGCTCTTGGGATTGATGCTTTAGCGAAATAATAAATTGCTTCCTTAGGTAGTAAACTGAGTATGGTTGAAATATCTTTGTCGTTCACCATTCCTAAAACAAAATGTAGTTGTTTGTACTTAGTAGAGGCAATTTGAGCAAGTACTTCTTTAATGCCAGCTTCATTATGTCCAGTGTCGGCTATTGTCAGTGGATGTTCGTTTAGTATTTGCCAACGGCCAAGTAATCCAGTTTTATTTATTACGTTTTTAATTCCATTCCGCAAACACGATTCTGGAATGTAAAAATCTTTTTTCCGTAACTCATCAATTGCACAAATAACAGCAGGTATGTTTTTTTGTTGATATAACCCAAGAAGTTCGCTTTCGATATTGCTCAAGAAGAGATTTCCTTTTCTCATGATGTCCATTGTCAACACTAGTTTCTCCGTTTTTAAATGACGGATGTTCGTTGCTTTATAAACATCACTAGCAAAAATTAATGGAGCATTTATTGCAGCGCTTTTCTCAATAAAAACATGTTTGCTGTCATCCTGTTTTTCTCCAATAATTACAGGTATGGATGGTTTCATTATTCCTGCTTTTTCTTTAGCAATTGCTTCAATAGAGTTCCCTAAAAGAGCTTTATGGTCGAAACTTATGTTAGTGATGATAGAGAGTTCCGGAATAATAACATTTGTTGAATCGAGACGACCTCCTAATCCAACTTCGATAACTGCAACATCAACATTTTCTTTAGCAAAATAATCAAAGGCCAACCCAACCGTCATTTCGAAGAAAGAAAGCTCTAGTTGATTGTTCACAGCAGGGACGATGTGGTCTTCTATAAATTGAGTGACTACTTGTTCAGGAATTTTTTCACCATTTATTTTTATCCGCTCTCTGAAATCTTTCAAATGAGGAGAGGTATACAAGCCTACCTTATAACCCGAGCATTGCAAGATGGACGCAATTAAATGTGAAGTAGAACCTTTACCATTGGTTCCTGCAACGTGTATCGTTTTGAATTCACGTTCAGGATTTCCTAATAGTTTACAAAGTGCTACGGTATTATCGAGATTAGCTTTGTAAGCAGCACTTCCAATGCGTTGAAACATCGGTAGGCGGCTATACATATAGTCAAGCGTTTGTTGGTAGTTCATCTGGAACTCGGGTAAAGTGTTTTTTGCGCGAGTGAAAGTAAGAAATTATTCTAAAGTGAAGACAAAGGTATAGGTTCCTCTTTGTTCTTTTACATCATCAACACTAGGATTGAATTTTGCTTCGTATGCAGCTTGTCGAGCTTTAGAATATAGTTTCGAACTTGTTGTTGTTGAACCTCTTTGTCCAGGTGTGGCCTTTATTACTTTGCCTTCTTCGTTCACTATTATTTCAACTACCACAATTCCTTCCTCTTCATTATCGGTCATTCGTGCAGGCTTAACTAATAATTTCCTGCCTTTTAAATCATAACCACCTTTGCCATTGTAACCCGGTGTTCCGTTACCATGTCCAGTATCGCTTCCGTCTCCAACTCCTGTGCTAGTGCCATTTTCTGAACCACCTGTGTTTCCATTCCCTTCTCCCTTTCCATTATGTTTCTTTTTGTTTTTGAGGGCTGCAAGAGCGTTTAATAAATCTGAACTAGGTTTTTCTTCGGTCTGAACAGGTGTTTCTGTTTTCGTTGTCTTTTTATTTTTTTTATTCTTTTTCACCACTACTGCAGTTTCCGTTTCATCAGTAACAATATTGGTAGCTGTGTTTTCACTAGTAGGCGCTTTTTCTTTTGTTTCTGTTGTTGCAATATCTTTATCGCGTTGACCACTTCCTCCTGCATCCTTAGTTCCTAGTCCTTCCATGCCCAACCCAATTTCTATTTCAGGAACTGGTTTGATTTCGAAAGGCGGAATTGGTGTAACGAAAACCATTAAAATAAATAATAAAAACAATAGCGTATGAAAAAGGATGGTTAGTCCTAAAGCAATGTATTTGTTTTTATTTTCTGTTGACGCGTTCATTTTTACTTATTGGTTGCTTTAGTGGCCAATACCATTTTTACTCCTAAACTATATCCAATTTGCATAACATCTGCCAAGTCTTGTATCGACAGGGTGTTATCCAATTTTAAAATCACCGTTGGAGATTGTGTTCGAGCTAATTCTAATTTTAATGCGTTTTCTAAGTCGGTAAATGCAATTGGAGTTTTATTCACCATGTATTGATGATTGGCATCTACCTCTATTGTTACCTGTTGTTTTGCTAGCTGTTCGGCTGTTTTAGAACTTGGTAAGGTTAGTTTCAACACCGAAGGATTAGCAAGTGTGGAAATAATTAAGAAGAAAAGCAACAGAAAGAACATGATATCGTTCAACGATTCTGTACTTACTTCGGCCCCTTCTCTATGTCTTCTTTTTAGTTTCATGGATGTGTAATTAATTTATTGGAAATAAAATTTACCTTTAATTGAGTGAAAATTTATTTGCCAGGTTCGTGCAACAAGTCTATAAATTCGACTGATGCAGTTTCCATTTTATTAATTGTTTTGTCGAGCATTGCATTTAAAATAAAATATCCAATAAATGCTAAAAGCCCAACAACTAAACCGGATGCTGAGGTAATCATCTTTTGGTATAACCCCGTTGATATAACTCCAATACTGATATTATCGGTTAATGATATATCGTAAAATATTTTTATAACACCTGCTATGGTTCCAATGAAACCAAAGATTGGGCCTATTCTTCCAATTAAGCTTAGCACTGATAAGTTTTTCTCAAGTCGGTTAATCTCCAATTTCCCAACACTCTCCATCGCTTCTTCTATTTCTTTTATTGGTTTCCCAATTCTAGTGATTCCTTTCTCTACCATACGTGCAGCAGGTGCCATAGAGTTTTTGCAAAGAGCCTTGGCAGCATCCATGTTTCCGTTATGAACATAATCTTTTATGTTGTTCATGAAATTCTTTTCGAGTTTACCTGCTTTGCGAATGGTGATAAATCGTTCGAAGAAAAAATAAATGGTTAATACCGACAATATTCCCATTGGATACATAATGTATCCTCCTTTCATAATCAAATCGAGCAAAGTCAAAGAATCTTGTTTTGGAGCTACAGGAGGTGTTGGCAATGCTGTAGCTAGGTGTTTAGCCGTATCTACTACTTGATTGGCCACAGTGGCTCCATTACTTACTATTTGCAATAAAATTGAGTTTAACATGTTTTTATATTTAAATTACTTTTTCTAATTTTTGATTCTAAATAACGAAGCTAAATTACTTGTAAGCCCAAGGCAAATGTTTTTGATAGTACTTTACTTATAAACACATCATTGTTTATAGTCATAAAAGTAGTGGATGATAGAGTATAGGTGCACGACTCTATCATTCACTACCTTTCTCTTTAGTTACCGAAGTCTAAATTTCACGGGTAAATTGTATTGTACCCTCACTGGTTGTCCATGGTTTTTACCGGGATTCCATTTAGGCATCGACTTCACCACCCTTATAGCTTCTTCGGTGCAACCTTCCGACACCGCCTTTAGTACTTTTATATCTCCTATGTCACCATTTTTTTCAACCACAAATGTTAAGTAAACGGTGCCTTGAGTAAGGGCTTCAACGGCCATGCGAGGATACCGCATATTTTCGCTTAAGTATCTGAATAGATCTCCTCTGAATTCAGGCATCACATCAGCCACCAACTTAGGGTCTTCGTTTTTATCATTTAAGTCGATACCCTTATTGTTAGTCTTTACCGTGAAGTCTTCTTTCACTGGAATACTGTCTTTCCCATTTAACTCACCTTTAGGGTCTATTTTCGCATTCTCATTTGTTTTAATGGAAGCGTCTTCTTTTTTATCTTTCACTTCCACAATCAGAACATCTGTTTTCGGTTTTACCAGTTCTTTCAATTTTGTTGGTTCCATTAATTTTGGCTTTTCTGGTGGGGTTACATCTACTGCTGTGGACACTAACGAATCAAGTTTTTGAATGTTATCGAGCTTTATTTTTGGCATTTGATTTCCACTCAACAACACTCCTACTAGCACTAGCAGGCTAAAAAACAACATGGATACTAGTAAAGATTTACTTACATTTTGATGATACGATTGACGCATAACATAAGCTCCATAAGCCTTGTTACGATTTTCGAAAACCAAATCGTTGAAGTTTTCGATTGTTTGATTTTGATTTTTCATGACTTTTAAATTTTAGAATTAATTACTCTTGTTAACTATTAGATGCACCTACTTCGAATTTTCCATAAAAATCTTTTTGGAGGCCTTGCAACTACAGTGTCAAGCAGAGAAATAATAAGCAGTATGCTTCTTCACCTAAAACCATTTGTAACAAAAACTAAAACATGGGGATGTTGTCTTTATTACCCTCTTATACGTAAGAAGTGATAAAATATTGTGAAATATTGAAAAAATATTTTTTAGAAACTCGTTTTTCATCATTAGTTTACACTTGCATTCCAAGGAATGGATTCCAATAATTCTCAATTTCGATATTAAACCCATACCGCTGCATAAAAATCCTTTCGCTTATCAGAAAACATCATCCGAATAGTCGAAAAATATTTTCGACTATTCGGAAAGGTCTTTCGCTTATTCGGATAAGTCGTCCGAATGTTCGGAAGAGGTCATCGACTATTCGAAAATATTTTTCGAATATCAGGAAGAGTCGTTCGAGTATTCCGAAGGGTCTTTCGCTTATTCGGATGAGTTGTCCGAATGTTCGGAAGGTGTCATCGACTATTCGAAAATATTTTTCGAATATCGGGAAGAGTTGTCCGAGTATTCCGAAGGGTCTTTCGCTTATTCGGATGAGTTGTCCGAATATTCGGGAGAGGTCATCGACTAGTCGAAAATACTTTTCGAGTATCAGGAAGAGTCATTCGAGTATTCGGGAGGGTCTTCCGTTTATTCGGATGCGTTGTTTGAATGTTCGGAAGCAATTATCGACTAGTCGAAAATAATTTTCGAATGTCAGGAAGGTTTAATCTTTTATCCAAAAGAGCCATTCGATTAATAGATAGAAGTCGTCTTTTATCAGAAAAGAGTTTTCGTTATTCAAAAACTCCTAACATGAGCATAAACGCAATCGGCTTGTGTTGCTATTTCGCCCAAATTAATATAGAGCACGTTTACTTAATATAAACGTTTGCTTTCTTTCTTAGTTAGCTGCTTTGTTGTCTAATTTATTAGTCAAAAACATATCCAAAGAAGTATGAGCAAAACCGCTGCCGTGTTTTTCTATTATCTCCATTACCTTTAGGTTCATTTCCTGACGTACGCTTAAGTATACTTTATATTCTGAGCTATCTACCGTATACATAACCAAGATAACAATGCCTGTTTCACTAAAATTATGGAGCTTTATCAACGTTTCGTCACCAATGATGATTGGGTTCGAATCTAAAGTTATTTGAATATCATTAATAATGTTGGTTACTTTTTTAGCGCTTGTCCCATAGGCAAGTCCCAAATTGAATTTAACCAGCCGTTGCATACGCATCGACAAGTTATCGAGTTCACTGTCTACCATTTTTTTGTTTGGTACGGTTACATAGCTTTTTTCAGCCGTTCTAATGCGTGTACTTCTGAACCCAATTTTCTCAACCGTTCCTTCAATGTTTCCAACCTTTATCAAATCGCCTATCACAAAAGGCTTGTCCAAAAAAATGGTAAACGAACCCAACAAATTTTCTAACGATTCTTTAGCTGCTAACGCTACTGCCAAACCACCAATACCTAAACCTGCTATTAGCGAAGCTACATTTAATTGGAAAATAGCGCCAAGGATAAAGAATAACGAGAAAATGCTCACCACCACCTTTGCTGCGTCTTTTATAAAAGGAACAATTTGGTCATCCGTTTTTGTTTCGGTACTCGCTGCTTTGTGCGAAAGCACCAACGCTAAGAAATCGATTACCCTAAGCACAATCCAAGTAATGTTAATCACAATCATGATTTGAAACAATCTCATGAGTATTAAACGAAGACCAAACTGTTCGATAGTTACCAAATTCCATTCTTCCGGAAAGTGTATTCGGTCGAAGGCCAGATAAAAAGTGGTCAATAAGATGAGTAGTCCCAATGGTTTCTTCAGTAGAAGTAATAGACGTTCGTAGCCTATTCCTTTCGAATATTTTTGAAGAAACTTAAACACACATAACGCCAGAAGCTTTGATAGCAAGCGCTTGAACAAAACCCCGAGCAGAATAATACCAACGAACCAACAATACGACTCGAGTGTATTACCTAAAAATGTGCGTTGAAATAATTCCTTGATTAGCATAATTGTGGTGATTACCGGTGTGAAAATTTATGAAGCCACAAAGGTATGTTGAAAATTTCGAAAATTATTTTAAAAATATTTTGTTTTGAGAAATAATTTTTCAGAAATTTGTAGTAGATATTTTTTTAAATAAATTTAACAACACAATTTAGTACGCACAAAAATTTCATTTCGAATGAAAAAGTTAGACAAGTCAAAAAAGGATTCTGCTAAGAAAAGTAGTTCCAAAAATCAAGATTCAGATGAGTTACGAAAGCCCACAAAACTCAAGCCTTTGAAGCCAAAAGAGAAGAAAGGATGGAAGCACAAAATGGATGATGAAGAAGATGATTTCTCGATGGAAGATGATATTAAATTCAACAATCATTTTGATGAAGAAGAAGATGATGATTACTACAACGAAGATTATTAGTAGAGAAATTAAACAGAGAAAATAAGTACAATATTCCAATTCGCATCTCCACAATTCTTGACAAATTGTCGATTTCTCTCCTAATATTTACAAAAAAGCATACACACTACCCCCACAGTTGTCCATTAAAGAGCCAGTAACACTTTTAAGGCAGTTTACTTCATTTCTTAATCTGAGTACCCCTAAAAAAGCAAATATCAGCGCCTCCTTAAATTCAATGGTTGTTTTCTCTGGGATAATAAATTGATGTTTACAAAGCGCTTTCATTCGCTCCATCAAATAGGTATTGTAAGTTCCTCCTCCAGTTACAAGAATTTTACCGTTCGGTAAATTGTTTAATTGTTTTGCTACTTGAATAGCAACATGCTCGCAATACGTACATAACACATCGCTTTCCGAAAGTTCATATAAGTCAATAAGTGGATAAACGTTTTTAAGAACCCATTCTTTACCCAGTGATTTCGGGGTATTTAAGATCTGCTTGTAATGTGCTAGTTGATTTAGTTCGTTCAACAGATAATAACTTTGTAATCCTGCTCTAGCAAGTTCTCCATTCTCATCGTAGGGCTTTCCAATTCGCGAACAGATTTCATTGAGTACAATATTCACAGGGCATATATCATAAGCAATACGTTGGTTGTTGAACTCGTAAGAAACGTTGGCAAAGCCTCCAAGATTCAAACAGATGTCATATTCACCAAAAAGCAATTTATCTCCAATTGGCACCAATGGAGCTCCTTGTCCACTCAACGCAACATCAAGCGAACGAAAATCACAAACTACCGGGAGTTTACATTTTGAAGCAATGGCGCTTCCTGCACCTATTTGAACGGTTAGTTTTTTTTCTGGTTGATGAAAAATCGTATGTCCATGAGAAGATACAAAATCAGCTTTAATATTATTCTTTACGATGAAATCGGATACTCGTTGTCCGAGATAAAACCCATAATCAATGTTTGCCTGTTGAAAGCTCATTGCATCAATGCTTTCAAGTTGAACTAATTTTTCTTTCCACTCTTCTGAGTACGGTATGGTTTCGGCATGAATTAAATCGTAAGTCCAGGTTGATTGATCAATTACAAATCTGCAATACGCTATATCCAAACCATCCAACGATGTGCCCGACATTAATCCTATTACCTTGTATTCTTTTGTATTGATATTTGTCATATTAGTAGCAAAATTTGAATAATAAATATACTTTTGTGCCTCTCAAAAATAAAACAATATTAAACATAAAAAATAAATACAATGTTATTTAATCTTACAGAAGAACATTTAATGATTCAAAAGGCCGCTCGCGACTTTGCTAATGATGTGCTAAAACCTGGAGTTATTGAACGTGACGAACATCAAAAATTTCCAGCAGAAGAGATAAAACAAATGGGAGAACTAGGATTTCTTGGAATGATGGTAGATCCTAAATACGGTGGAGGCGGAATGGACTGCATTTCTTATGTGTTAGCCATGGAAGAAATTTCTAAAGTGGATTCATCTTGTTCAGTGGTGATGTCGGTTAACAATTCATTGGTTTGCTGGGGTCTTGAAACATTTGGAACGGAAGAACAAAAACAAAAATATTTACCTCGATTGGCAACTGGGCAAATCATTGGGGCATTTTGCTTATCAGAACCAGAGGCTGGTTCTGATGCAACTTCTCAACGCACCACAGCTATTGATAAAGGCGACCATTACCTATTGAATGGAACAAAAAACTGGATAACCAATGGCGGATCGGCTTCTGTTTATTTAGTAATCGCGCAAACGCATCCAGAAAAAGGACATAAAGGAATTAATGCCTTAATTGTTGAGAAAGGTGCTCCCGGTTTTGTGGTTGGGCCAAAGGAAAATAAATTGGGTATTCGTGGTTCTGACACACATTCGTTAATGTTTACCGATGTGAAAGTTCCAAAAGAAAATAGAATTGGTGAAGATGGCTTTGGATTCAAATTCGCTATGCAAACATTGACTGGAGGAAGAATAGGTATTGCCTCTCAGGCGCTAGGTATAGCCTCTGGAGCGTATGAATTGGCACTTGCTTATTCAAAAGAAAGAAAAGCATTTGGTAAAACGATTAATCAACATCAAGCTATTCAATTTAAGTTAGCTGATATGGCTACTCAGATAGAGGCAGCAAGATTATTATGTTTGAAGGCCGCGTGGTTGAAAGATAAACATCTTGATTATAACATGGCTAGTGCTATGGCAAAAGTTTTTGCTTCAAAAGTTGCAATGGATACCACTGTAGAAGCGGTACAAGTTCATGGCGGATATGGTTTCGTTAAGGAATATCATGTGGAGCGTTTGATGCGCGATGCAAAAATTACTCAAATATACGAAGGTACAACTGAGGTGCAGAAAATTGTAATCTCACGAGCGCTACTCGCTTAATTATTCAATTCTTTTATAGTAGTGGCATATAGGTCGGGGAATAAACTTCGACTTATATGCTTCTGCCCTTCATCAAAATACTCTCAATTGAAGTGTGAGAATAAGATGTTCTAGCCACTTTCCCTGCTTTCTTTAAGCTTCCATTCGAAGGACTACTAGAAGGACTTGGAGTGGCTATTATTTTAAAAATAATAATATTACTCTTCACTCCTGTGGTGGAATCAGTGTTGGTGATTGAATTGTTTTCGGAAGCAACATTATTATTTGTCCCATCATTTGCAGCATTAGCTTTTGCGGCAATATTTAATAAAAGAACAAATATCGAAATTTTAAAAAAGTTGTTCATTTGTGTCTGTTTTATAAATTCAAAAGTAGTAAAAAAGAGAATAAAGAATACATTTATTGGTAAATTTATACAAAAAAAAGTCCTGCATAATTTGCAGGACTTTTTTGTTAATCAACTTAAATACTATTGCGTGAAAATAAGTTTCTTTGTTGTGGAATTACCATCTAACGTAAATTTAACGAAATAAATTCCATTGTTCAGGTTATGTTCTAGTTTTGATACATTATAGTAATAATCACCTTCTCCTTGATTAGTATTTGCAATTTCCATCACTTTCTTGCCTAATACATCCATCACCTCTATTTTCACATTGCCTTTTGAATTTAAATGATAGAAAACAGTTGTTGTTTCATTTGAAGGATTTGGATAAAGTGAGAAATTGTTTTCTGCAAGAGCGTTTTCTGCAATTCCAACAGTTCCATTCACATTAATATCATCAATGAAGATATTGTTACTAGCATTTCCAGTTTTGTATTCAAACTTAAACTTCAAGTTTGGTACATTATAACTTGAGCTGATATTAATAGTGTGCAAAGCCCATTGACTTGGCGAAGTTGGAAAAAATGAATTAAAATAATATCCATTGTTACACAATGCTGTACCTTGGTAAGTAGAGCCAGCCATGGTTGTCCAAGTTTGGCCACAATCTTTAGAAGCATACACTTTTAATACATCATTTAGGTCAGAAGCAACTAAAGCAC
Organism: uncultured Bacteroidota bacterium; assembly: GCA_903911435.1. Classification (GTDB taxonomy): domain Bacteria; phylum Bacteroidota; class Bacteroidia; order 2-12-FULL-35-15; family 2-12-FULL-35-15; genus 2-12-FULL-35-15. The sequence goes on along the minus strand of CAIWDF010000024.1, from coordinate 30,199 downwards.
TTGAAGCTGCTGCGCATCTGAAAGAAAGTGTAGAACCTGACATCATGTATAAGTTAAATCCAGGAGTAATAAAATCATCAATATCGTCTGAATAATTGTCAAACCCATTCATAACCATCGAATGGCTACCGCTATATCCTGCACCAGAGTATAGTCCCCATGCATGTGGATTGCCATCGTAGTTATCCAATACCCAATTCCAATAAGAAGAAGAAGGACTTTCGAAATTCTCCACTAAGTTACCATTGTACTGTGCCCATGGCTGATAAACGTGAATATACGAGCTCTTTGTTGTTGTTCCGGTTCCAGATGTGCTCGACAATGCCAAGGTAACATCATAGTCACCTGGAGTAGTATACGTAACAGTAGGGCTCGCTAAAGCAGAAGTGGTTGGAGTTCCTGTTCCGTTTTGGAAAGTCCAAAGACGAGTGACTGCACTTCCTTGAGTAACATTCGAATTGATGGCCGTAAACGTTACAGAACTTCCTGCACAGATTTGAATACGATTCGAATAAAAATCTGGTGAAGGAACACAAACCACGCCAGTAGGATATGGATCTTGAGTTCCAGTAGCTGTTAAGTTCGAGTTAATCCATAAGTTCGATCTATAAGATACGGGGCTTGCAGCTGCAGCTCTCACTCTTGCTTTTTGTCCCTTGGTAAAATGGTTATCACAGTATGAATAATCCATAAAGTTTTGATAATCCTCAATTAATCCAACAGTATCAGTTAATTTTACATTATCAAGGCTGAATGAACCTGTTGAATCTTCAGCATTCCATGCGTAGAATTTAAATGTTACAGGAACAAGTAAATCCTTATAAGCAGTTCCACTTAAAGTTACTTTAAACCCTGTTTTTGTTAGGTCGGTATCCTTGTTGTAAAAAATTTCATTCCCATTAAGAATATTAATATTAACATCTGCAGTTGTTGCATAAGAAACAGGAAGGTTTGACGCGAAGCCATTGATGCTTGAACGTACCACAAAGCTTTTTGCTCCTGTCAAATTCCGCTTGATATCAAAAGTCAAAGACGTAGGAGTCATTGAATGTCCCCATTTAGGAGTTACAGTAAATGCATAGTTTTTAGAAATATCGATGGCTCCTGTCTGATTTGCATAAGCAGTATCTCCGTTAACTCCTCCTGTAGGCCATTGAGTATATGAAAAACGAGAAGAATCGATAGGGCTAGTAGAAACTCCATTTGCACTAAACTGTCCTAGTGTCGCAAAGGTATTCACAGGAGCATTTGCAGTATCAGTGGTTCCTGAGTTAGGTGTAATTGAACTAAAATTGTAGGTGTATTTGATAGTGTCTCTTTCGCAATGAGGCGTTTTGTCGCAAGTTAAATGTCCTTTGGTATAAGGAGTATCATCCACACCATCATCACCACAAGGACGCGCTGGGTCGGTAATGTCTCCAGCTGTAGACCATGGATGTTCTAGGTTAAAATAATGCCCAATTTCGTGAGTCAAGGTTCTAGAATTTGTACCATTACTTGGTGCTATACTACCAATATAGTCGTAAAGTGAAATTACACCATCATATTGTGCCATCCATCCACTGGCTCCAGCTGGTAACAAAGCATACGCTGCAGGTTGAACACCTGAAGTAGCTGTTTTGAAATCGTGAATTACCCAAATGTTCAAATATTTATCTCTTGGCCACTGATTAAGTTTGGAATTGTCATCTGCACTATATGTTAAGTGAGAATAAATGCGGTCGATACCGTTCGTGCAGTTTCCATTAGGGTCGATAGTAGCCAAGCGGAATTCGAAATTCATTTTGGCCAAGATGGTATCGAAAGGATTGTTTGCCGTTCCGTGTCCAATTACCATGCTAGTATCAAGATTTCTTTTGTTCCAGTCAGTATTAATTACGTTAATCGCATCGTAAATATTTGCATCAGGAAGGTTTTCTGGTCCATTACAATGGATGATGTGAAAAACAACTGGGATAATGTGTTTTGCCTCAGCAGTTTTTTCCAACTTCATATTCTTAATAAGTTCTGTTAACGAATTATTATAGTCAATCTGCTGTTGAAGCATTTCAGGGTGACTCGCATATAATTCCCTCATTTTTTCATCAGTTCCACACTTTAGGCCACCCTGTGCGTTCACTTTTGAAATTTGTGCTACTAATAAAAGAGCACTTATTATCACAAATTTGTAATATTTACTTTTCATGGTATATAGTTTTTAATTATTTTCGAATGGCAATATTAGAAAGAATAAAAACACTGTGCAAATAAAATATTGCGAATTGTACATTTTCCATGTTTTGCGGTCACTTTTGGCCTGTGAGCGGTCACTTTTCTGAGTAAGCGGTAAATGGACAAATAACAGCAGTTTTTTATGCTTGTTTTTCTCTTATTCCTTCACTATTTTTTGATTAAAATTAACGTCCTTGCCCTTTATTTGCAATAGATAGCTGCCTTTTGCTAAATTCTCAATGCCAATGTATTTGGTATCCATTCCTGAACTTACCGACTCCATTTTGCTCATCACCTTTTTCCCTTCAAGGTCAAAAATGTCGAAACTGAGTAGTTCTGGATTTCTCAATTGCATCGAAATAGTTAGGTTGCTTTTTACTGGATTAGGATATACCGTTACCCCATTATTTTGGCTATAGTTTTGAATACCTGTCACAATATTATTAGCGGAAAGGATATGCAATTCAGGGTCGAAAATAACATTATCGATTGGGAAATTGAGAGTGGTGGTAAATACCTGCCCTGAATATGTATGGTCAAACACAATGGTTGTATCGTGTCCAGCTCCAATAAACTCAACAGGTATGGGCAATTCGAAAAACGATACCGATGGGTCCGACTGCGATTGGTTTACTGTTAGTGTCACCGAACTTCCGTTTTGGTTCCAAACCAATTGATAAGAAGGGTAACCTTGGTTATAATACCATTCGTTGAAAAAGGAGGTTAGGTTTTGACCACTTACCGATTCTAAATGGGCTTTCAAATCAGGAGTTTTAGCATAAGCTCCCGCCAAAAGTGGGTCGTTTAAGTAGTTTCTTACAGCTACAAAGAATAACGAATCGCCAAGTTTCCAACGGAGCATGTGTAATACATAAGCACCTTTGTTATACGACAATCTTCCATCAAAAATCCGATTCACATCGTTTGTGTCGCTACACAAAACAGAACCATCAGGAGCACTTGTGATATAGTTAATTGCGTTTTGTTTCCAGGTCATCCAAGTAGTTGGGAATAGGAATTCTTCCGAAAGTCCTTCCATGTATGTTGCAAAACTTTCATTCAGCCAAATATCTTGCCAGCTACCACAGGTAACATGGTCGCCAAACCATTGATGAGCACATTCGTGAGCTATAAGCGAATGCCCGAAGCCAACCACAAACGACATGGTTTGGTGCTCCATTCCGCCTCCCCAACCAAACTCGCAATGTCCATACTTCTCATTCGAAAATGGATAAAGGATGGTTAAGCTATCGTATAATTTTATCACATTAATAATATCGGGAGTTTGCGATTGTGCAGAAACCAAATCTTCCGGGTAAACATAATTCAACACTTCCAACGAATCGCCTGAACTTAAGGGTACATAGTTGGAATAATACACGTAATTAGTAACTCCTATTGCTACCAAGTAAGACGCAATTGGGTATTTTGTTTTCCAATGAAATTGCACATTACTTCCCATCGGTGTTTCCGAAAGCAATACTCCATTGCTTGCAACTCGGTTGCCTTGCGGAACAGTAACAATTACATCCATCGAATCAGATTTGTCAATCAAATCATTTTTGCAAGGCCACCAATCTTTTGCACCAAATGGTTCCGACAAGGTCCAAATGACAGGTGTGCCATTGTGATTGTCTTGAACAAACGAACCAAATCCACTTCCTGACGGAGCGCCTTGGTAATAAATGGTAAGCGAATCGAGCGTATTCATTGGAAGGGTGGAAGCAAAATCTATTTGCAATAAATCGGCTGGATGGGTATAGGTTAAATTGGAAGAATGATACTTCACCGAATCGACTGTGAGTGTAGAAGCCAAATCGAATTGAATTTGGTTGAACCCCAAAACCGTTGGTTTAAAGAAAAAGCTGACCGCTCCTCTGATATAATACACTGCCGGATCTATTTGCCACTCGCAACGGTTGTAAGTCAAATCATAATTATTTACAATGGACGAACGCAACGATTTGCTATTGAGCTTCACCGCTTTCTTTTCCATATCAGCGATGTTGTTGGAGTTCCATTCTTTGGTTTTATCCTGTCCCATCAAGTTGAAAGAGGCTACAAGGGCAAACAGAAGTATTGATTTGTTTTTCATTTTTTAAAGGTATTAATGTGAAACAATAAATTTATTTTTTGATACTATTCGGTCAGTCGATTTTAAAGTAAGGAAATACATTCCGTTCTTAAAAGCAGATGTATTAATGGTAGTAGTGTTTTTCGAATTGGTTATCGTTTCTTGATACACCAGTTTTCCAACCACATCGGTCACCATCAAAGTGCAAGGATTGGTAGGTTTGGTCAAGAGTTCAACACTTATCAAATCATTAGCTGGATTTGGAAATAGTTTTACCACTTGCACATTGGCCGAAGCATCCGTGTTAGGTACTCCCAATAAATAATCTTTCATGGCAAAAGTAAATTCGCCCAAATGAAGTGTATCAATAATGATTTGGCCATACTTATTATTATTGCTTCCAAGCATGTTTTTGTGATAATAAGGATATATACTCCAATCAGAAGCTGCATTTCTGCGGTACATCAGCACCAAACTATCCTCGTAAGTAGTAATCAAATTATTGTCGAGCCAATTGTAACCACTGTACGAAGTAGTTTGCCCATTGTAAAAAATAGTAGCGGTGGCTTTAAAGTTGGAGGGCAATATACCATCCACTTTCCAATAATGATTAGGCGACAATCGGTAAGGCATGCAGCAGTGTTGAAACGCATCGGGTGCAGCAAAATTATGTTCTACCCTCACAAATGCCGAATCAGAAATACTGGTTACACCAATGGTCATCTTTGCATTTGCAAAACTTTTGCTTCCCGTTGTTTTTATGGTTTGGTAGGCAGGAGCCACTGCATGACTTATTTTTTCGTCCATATTCACAGCAGTGAACACCGGGTTGAAAGGCAACGTAAACTGAAACGAAGCATTAGGCCCCGACATGTATACCTGTCGTATTTGTTCGGCCCAGTTAGCTGCTTTGAAGGTAATGTTCAAGGGCACTTGATTGAAATAATTGGGTGCTCCTGTTAGTTTTTGTTTCAGATAAACAGTCACCAAATAATTACTTCCATTGGCTACTGCATGTGTCGAATCGATAGAGAAATGAGGCCATCCCGGATTGAATACCCAATCGTTGAAAAAATCGGTAAGGTTTATTCCACTTGCATTGGTGAGTGCATCTCTCATATCAGCACTCGACACATCTTGGTATTGATGTTGTGCCAAATAATCTTTCAACGAATAGAAAAACAAACTATCACCCATGTATCCTCTTAAAGTGTGCGCAATGTCGGCTCCACGGTCGTAGGTAGAAGTTACCGGTGCACCTATCACTCCATAGGTCATGCTCAGAGGCATGTTCGATAGGGTTTGAAAACCGCCTTCAATGGGTTCTAAAAACTGTAAACAGTTTTCGTGATTCAGCCTTACATCATTCAAATAACTGGTGTATCCACTCAGTCCTTCGGTGAAGATGAACTCGCAATACCTTGCCCAGCCTTCGTTCAGCCACATGTCTTGCGGGGTGCGGCAGGTAACCAAGTCGCCAAACCAATGATGCGAGAGCTCGTGTGCCATCACCGTTTGATTGAGCAACGAGCCGTTGGCTGCTGCTTGCGGATACGAGATATTAGTAGCATGCTCCATAGCTCCTGACGAAAACGGCACCATGCAATAGCCCACTCTGTTCCAACGATAAGGCCCGAAGCGGTTTTCGTAAGTCGACAAAGCTGACGGAAGGTTAATGAATGAGTTTTTTACATTAGTAGTATCTCCGGCCAATGCAGCTATTACAATAGGTTTTGGTCCAGTGAGGCTATTAAAGGTTTGGTTGATTTGTGCATAAGCTGCCACCGACACCGATGCCAAATACGTTGGTATTTCTTTATCCAAAATCCATTTGCGAGTTCGGTTTCCGCTCAAGTCGGTCGTGTCGTTGGCAAGATAACCATTGCAATACGCCAGTTTGCCATTGTTGGTGGTGATGTTGAATTCGTAAACCGAACGTTCCACAAAATTGTCGAAACACGGAAACCAAACTCTACCATAACAATGCGGCTGTGCTGCAAAACCGACTCCTAAATTATAAGCATATCCGTTCTGAAAATAAAAACCTCCCCAGCCCGATGCATCGCCTTGCGGTTTACCATGATAATACACCACCATAGAACTAGTATCGCCTATATTCATGGGTTGTGCAAGGCTTACCAACAACAAAGTGTCGTCATAGGTATACATCAAATTCGATGTGGCCCACTTCACCGAATCTACTGTAAGTTTCAACAAATCTAAAGCAACACTGCTCACTCCATTTAGCTTGGGTGTAAATTTTATTTCCGTATTTCCGCTGATGCTGCTATCTACAAAACTAGTGATGTTGAGGTTGATGGTATACTTGAGGATATCCACCGTGTCGCTGCGCAAGTTAGAAGCTTGAAAACTAGGATGAGGTAAATTAGTTTTTTGATGTCGATGCTGTGCTTGCAAGCCAAGCGAAATGCACAAGGCGAGAAATAATATCTTGAATTTCATAAATACAATGCCATTTGTTGAGACAATAAAGGTAATAAGATTTTTAACACGAAGCGAAATCTCAATGGGTTTAATTGATGAAGGATTCACAATTGATTTAAGATTTCTTATTTATCGCAAAGAAACCAGAGTTTAAAAATCGTTGAGGCTCACAAATCCTAAATCCTAAAAAACCATTTTTACCTTTTCAAAACTCACTTTTACTTTTTTTGTCACCCATTTTACTTTTCAAAAACCCCTTTTTTACTTTTTCAAAACTCACTTTTACTTTTTTTGTCACCCATTTTACTTTTCAAAAACCCCTTTTTTACTTTTTTTATCAAAATAGTAACCCTAAAAAACAAATAGTAACCCTAAACAGAGTAATAGTAACTCAAAACAGACCAATAGTAACCCTAAACAGAGCAAGAGTAACTCATAACAGACCCATAGTAACCCATAACAGAGTAAGAGTAACTCAAAACAGAGTAAGAGTAACTCATAACAGACCAATAGTAACCCAAAACAGACCAATAGTAACCCTAAACAGAGCTAGAGTAACGCATAACAGACCCATAGTAACTCAAAACACTCAAAAAGTAAAATTTCAAGGCAAAAAAGTAATATTAAAGAACCAAACTGTAAACCCACACGCTATATCTTATACTCACCCTCCAACTTTAAACTTTCTAACTTTAAACTTTCCAACTTTAAACTTTCTAACTTTAAACTAAAACCCCACCGGAATCACCAACTTGAAACTAATGTTTCTACCTATATTATAGATGCCACTTCGTCCACTTCCATTGTTGGGGTAATTATCGAAATACTTCAACCTACTCATGTTCGATTGGTAAGCCACATCGGCCAGGTTGGTGCCCAGTATGCTCACATTGATAAGCGTTTTGCCTTTTTTGTTGAGCACATCGGTGCCCATACCTGCTTCCACGAGGGTGTAAGCAGGGGTTTTGGTTTCGGTGCCCGAGGCAAGATAAGCCCTGTTTTGCGCAGCATAATATTGTACCCCTATTTTGAGGTAAGCGTTGGCAACGCGTGCGAATTTGGTTTTCAAGTTGGCTCGTAGTTCCGAATTGGTATGCAGCGGTGGAATAAACGGCAGGTACTTGGTACTATCGGTTATGTGTGCACCATTGCCACCTCGGTTGGTAGCATATATAATGGAGATGGAGTTTTCGAAATGCAACCAATCGAGTGGGTGAGGATGTATCTCGAAACTCAATTCCCCACCTACCAAAGCAGCACTTGTTTGGCGAAACTTGAACACCGGATATGTGTTTCCGGCTTGATGGAAAAGCGAATCGCTGCCTTGCGAAGTTTGTAGTTTTTCGTTGTATATATAATTGCTGATATGGTTTTCGAACACTTCTATGCTTGCCGAAATATGTTTGCTTTCGAGAAAAAGGCCGATGTCTTCTTGCAAACTGAATTCGGGCTTGAAATTGTCGTCACCCAACTGTTGAATGCCAGTGCCCGGGTGCACTCCTTTGGCAGCTATTTCGAACACATTAGGAGCACGATAACCACGAGCCACATTGGCCTTTATGCTCAACTTATCGTTCAAGTTATACGTAGCACCTATGCTGCCGCTTAGTCCAGCAAAAATATGTTTATAGTACGAAAACTGTTTGGTGGAGGTGCTGTCGCCAGTATACGCGGTGGTAGCTTCGAAACCGGTAGAAGGGTTGATATGAGTATACATCGAATCGTTCTGAAACCATCTTACATCATAGCGTATACCAGCCGCCACATCCAATTTGCCAAATGTTTTTTTGAAATGAATAAAAGGTCCTAGGTCGAACGAACGATAGTTGGGCACCACAAATTCGCTGCCCTTGCTAGCATCATTATGTTGCAGCATTCCATTCACTCCAATGGTCGATTCGAGACCATTCACATCGGGCAAATGCAATTTGAAATCGTAAGAATATACATTGAGCAAAAGCGATAAACCAGCCAAATCGGGAGCAGTAGGGTGACTGTATTCTCTGCGCACACTTTGCTGCACCCCAAGGTTCATGTTGAGTTTGCTTCTGCCGAAAATAAAATTGCTAGCCGAATACAAACGATAATGTTGCACATGCTGATGCAGCACAGCAATAGAATAGGAGGTAAGTTGTTGATTGGAAACAATAGGCCGAACGGTATCCAGCTCACTGATTTGTTGCGTAAACTTTCGCGTCAGCGAATCGCGACTACCATCTGGTATTTCCTGTAAGTTGTCGTATACACTAAAGTTGAGGTGAGTATAACCCCACGAACGTTGCAAGCCAATGTAGGCATTCAAATCGTTCTCTTGATATTTAGTTCCGTACACAGGTCCATCCACTTTGTTTTGGTAATTGCTCGCTTGCTTGCGCGATGCTCTAAATCCCCAAATAAACCCTTTGTTATTACCATCCAAAGCTATCGAACCAGCTATTTGTTTGTTGTTCGTCTGATAATTGCTAAGCACATTTCCCTTGATGGTGCCCTCGGGCACTGGGTTTGCAGGCAATAGGTTCACCACACCCGCCAATGCATCAGAGCCATACATAAGGCTAGCAGGGCCTTTCAGCACCTCAATATGGTCGATTAAAAACTGGTCCATCTCCACTCCATGCTCCTCGCCCCATTGTTGGCCTTCTTGCCTCACTCCATCATACATAGTAAGTACACGGTTGCTGCCAAGCCCACGTATATAAGGTTTCGATACATTAGGGCCAGTCGAAAGGCTGCTTACTCCTGGAACTTTATTCAATGTTTCAATGATGTTGGTGGAAGCATTTTGTGTAAGAAACTCTTTGTTCACCGACATCATAGGCACCGGATTTCGTTTTATCTCAGTAGCTTTCGAAGTTCCCGTCACCACCACTTCGCTCATCTCTTTTACAGAGGCTTCCAAAGCAAAGTCTTTGTTCGTGATGGTGGCAAGGTCTACCGTTTCTAAAATTGGCGTATAACCCAAAAAACTAATTTGAATTAAGATTTTCGAATTGGGCAAATTTTCTATTTTATATACACCATCCAAATTGGTAACAGCACCAGTTTTTAAGTCGGGAACATATAGGGTAACTCCTGGTAGGGCCTCGCCACTGGCTTTGTCGGTCACCTTGCCTGTTAAGGTGGTTTTTCCTGCTGGCATACTCCAGCCACTACTTGCACATAAAGTGCATACTATAATATAAAGTATTACGAAACTATTTTTCATCAATCTTTCTTCGGTTTAATAAATAAGGAGATGCCGTATGGCATCTTTAGATAATCGGCCACTATCGGTAAGCGATAAAATGGCTATTTAGTTCCCGAAAGCTCGGGACTTAAACCACTGGTGGTGCCCGCGAAGGTAATTGATGTTGTGGGGTATGAAAAAAAGAAGATTCAGTAAAACGGTGATAAGTAACACCTCGAACGCTCAGCAAAAACTGAAACTTAGTGGCTACTCCCGATAATGTATTAGTAGATGTAAAATCGCAAACCGAACAACTGTGCTCCAACGTGTGGAAGTGTTTATCAGTAGCAATGCAATGCGTATCATCCAAGTGACCTGCATCGTGCCATCCTTTTTCTATTATTGGGAATAGAAAAAGAAACAACAAGGCGATGGAACCTATTTTTTTGAGTTGCTCTTTCATTGCAAGCACAAAAGTAAGGTTTATAAATGAATTGTGATTAAGAAAGTAAAATTCGATGCGCTTGCAGGTAAAGTAAATTTAATCTTATCGTAATGTAAAGGTAGTACGATAAAGTTTATTTAGCGGTTCACAATTATTAGATGGATTCTTCGCCCTTTCATATATTATTGGTTGATACCGATGAGGACTTGTTGTCGTCAATGGCCGAAGCATTGTCAGCTGTTGGTTACCACATCAGTGTTGCTACTAATGCCAAGCAAGCCCTCCAAATTGCCATCGAACAAGTGCCTCATTTGGTGATGATGGAAGTGAACTTGCCAGAGGTAGATGGAATTGAACTTTGTCATCAATTGCGTCAACACCAAGACTTGAGTTCATGTTTCTTTGTGTTCTGTACCCTACGCAACGAAGATTATTCGCAATTGGCTGCATATGCTGCCGGTGCCGATGATTATATTGTGAAACCCATCAAAAATCGAGTACTTATATCGAGACTCAAAGCCTTGCTCAAGCGTCATGTGCTGCATCCGTTGCCTGAACAAGAAAACCTCAATGGCCTTATCATCGACCGCGAACATTACCTTATTCATCTTGATGGTGAAAAACTCATCCTACCCCGAAAAGAATTCGAATTGCTTGATTTGCTATACAAGGCTCCACTGAAAGTATTCACTCGCAAAGAAATTTCGAAACAAATATGGGGATACGAACTTCCTCGTTCTAACCGCACCATTGATGTTCATGTGCGCAAGTTGCGCGAAAAGCTTGGTGACAAATTCATCAAGACTATAAAAGGTATTGGTTATCGTTTACAAATCTAACGATGAAGTGTTTTCGGTAATTAATTATTGAAACAGAAAACGCCAACCAATGAAAAACTTTTCATTACTTTGCATAAATAAACAAAGAATGAAAATAAAAAAGCCGAGTCTTATCGTTCAAATATTTTTGGGAATGTTCTTAGGAATTGCCGTTGGCTTTTTCTGGAAAGATACTGCCGTTAACTTTCATATCCTAAGTGATATATTCATGCGATTGATAAAGATGATCATCGCACCACTTGTGTTTTCTGTTCTAGTAGTAGGCATTGCCAAAGTTGGCGATTTCAAATCGGTGGGTCGCATTGGCATCAAAACACTTTTGTATTTCACAGCCTTAGCCATTGTGTCTTTACTATTAGGTTTATTGTTGGTCAATCTTTTCGAACCGGGTAAATCAATGGCGCTCACCTTGCCCACAGCAGGCACCGAAACAGGAGTTGAAGCCAGCAAAGGATTCGATGCCAAAACATTTATCGAACATATTATTCCAGCAAGTATAGCTGACGCTATGGCCAAAAACGAAATATTGCCTATAGTTATCTTCGCTATGTTTTTTGGTGTTGGAGCATCTTCCATTGGTAAAAAAGGAAAAGTGGTTGTTGAGTTTTTCGATGCGGTGTCACACATCATGTTCAAGGTTACCAATTATGTAATGGCATTTGCTCCATTAGGAGTGTTTGGCGCTTTGGCAGCAGTGGTTGCTAAACAAGGTATCGGTGTTTTGTCGGGATATATTTATCTAATTTCTACTTTCTATCTAGGACTGTTATTTTTCGTTTTCATAGTTCTTTTTCTCATTTGTTTTGTAACTAAAATAAAGTTCTTTCAGTTGCTCAACCATATCAAAGAACCAGTATTGTTGGCATTCAGCACTGCTAGTTCCGAAGCAGCTATGCCCAAGACCATCGAATCGCTAGAACGATTTGGTTGTGGAAACCGCATAGTTAGTTTTGTTTTACCACTCGGCTACTCATTCAATCTTGATGGTTCCATGATGTATATGACCTTTGCCACCGTATTCATTGCACAGGCTTACGGCATTCACATGAGTCTCAGCGACCAAATCATCATGCTTCTTATTTTGCTTATCACAAGTAAAGGTATGGCAGGTATTCCACGCGCTTCTTTGGTGGTAATAGCAGGAATGCTTACTTATTTTAAAATTCCTGTCGAAGGATTATTATTGCTTCTTGGCATCGATCAAATATTAGATATGGGTCGTGCGGCCACCAATGTGGTGGGCAATGCAGTGGCTACGGCCGTTATATCAAAATGGGAAGGCGAACTAAATTACCATCACCACGAAATGAACATAGATAAAATGAAACTTGATTAGCCATGTTCGAATTTTTGAAACAACTCACTGACCCACAATCCATCATTCATTATGGTGGTTTGGCATTGCTGCTCTTCGTGGTTTTTGCCGAAACGGGTTTGTTGGTCGGTTTCTTTCTTCCTGGTGATTCATTAATTTTTATTTCCGGGATGATATGTGCTACTCATGAGGAAATACTGGGTTTAAATATCTTTTATCTGATAATAGCATTATCATTAGCCGCTATCATTGGCAATATTTTCGGTTATTGGTTTGGTTATAAAATTGGTCCTCCTTTATTCAAACGTAAAGACTCATTGATATTCAAAAAAAAATACCTCGAACTCACAAAAAGTTTTTACGATAAAAATGGCGGAAAGACTTTGATAATAGGGCGGTTTATCCCCATCATCCGAACCTTTGCACCCATACTCGCAGGGGTAATAAAAGTGGAGTTCAAGAAATTCATGCTCTTTAATGTAGTAGGGGCACTTTGCTGGATTATTATGCTTGCAGGGATCGGTTTTAAGCTCGGAACTTATGACTGGGTACAGAAAAACATAGGATATATTGTCCTTTTTTTAATAATAATTACCCTTATCCCAATCATCATAACCTACAAAAAACAGAAAAACCCCTAACTCATTTTACCGTTTAAATGCCAAAAGTGACCGCTCACAAGGAAAAAGTGACCGCTTACTAAATTTGCGATTTTTGTAATAAACTTTTTCTGTTCTTTGCAGTCGAAATCAAAAAGGGTTATCAAATAATTAAGTTACATATTATATTTTCACAATTAAAATAGATTTAGTACGTTTGTTGCCCTAAAAAAAAGAATAGAATAAATAAGTAAATCAAAAACAATAAATAATAATTAATAAACAATAAAAAAAATGAGTAATCAAAAAAAAACATCAGTCGGTTTCAGTTTTATGACTGCATTTGTAGCTATTGCAATATCTTTAGCTTTAGGTATCTTTATTTATGTATTTATTCTGGGTGCTGAATCGCACTTTGATGCCGAGCACCATCCAAAAGCTGGGGACTTGTTAGGAATGATGCACGCAGGAGGTGTGATAGTACCAATACTTATTGCTATTTTAATTATTATAGTTACTTTTTCTATTGAGCGTTTAATGACAATTGGAAAAGCAAAAGGAAAAGGAAACATCACTACTTTCGTTCGCTCTATTCAATCAATGGTTGAACACAACCAATTGGATGAGGCAATTGCAGCTTGCGATAAACAACAAGGTTCACTTGCTAACGTGGTGCGTGCAGGAGTTGAAAAACTTAAACACATCAATGCTGATAGTTCAATGGACAAAGATGCAAAAGAAGTTGCAATCACTAAAGAAATAGAAGAAGCAACTTCATTAGAATTACCAATGCTATCAAAGAATTTGGTTATCATTTCTACCTGTGCTACCATCGCAACATTATTTGGTTTGATTGGAACAGTGTTTGGTATGATTCGTTCGTTTGCTGCACTTGCAAATGCTGGTGCTCCTGATACTACAGCACTTGCAACTGGTATTTCTGAGGCGCTTATCAATACTGCTATCGGTATCATCTCTTCAGTTATCGGAATCATTATGTACAACTATTTCTCTACACGTGTTGATGCTATCACTTATAGTATGGACGAAGCAGGATTCAGTATTGTACAATCTGTAAGTGCTAAATAAGATAAAGACATCATAGTTTATAAACTAAATAACATAATAAAGATATGCCTAAAATAAAAATGCCTAAAAGTAATCCTTCACTGGATATGACTCCAATGGTTGATTTGGCGTTCCTTTTGGTAACATTCTTTATGCTTACAGCTTCTGTTAGAGTTTCCGAACCTGTTGTGGTTGATTCACCTTCGTCTACTTCCGAAAAATTATTACCGGATAACGTAATTCTGGTTACAGTTGATAATAAAGGAAGAGCATTCTATAATATCAATAATGGAGAAGTGCGAATCAAAACACTTGAACAAATGGGAAAACAATACAAAGTCGATTTCACAGAGAAAGAAAAAAAACGCTTTGCAGGGATGACCAGTTTTGGTGTGCCAATTGCTCAGCTTAAACAATACATCAATATGGAAGATCCTGAACGATTAAGAGTCAAGTCTCCTGGTGTGCCTTTAGATTCTCTTCACAATGAATTAGGCGATTGGATACAGTTTGGTCGAATAGAAGCCGCCCGACAAGCTAAAGCACAAAAGGATAAAGCCGAAAAAGCAGGTCGTACTTTCAAATACGAACCGATGCGTTTTGCAATAAAAGCTGACGGAGAAGCAAACTACATTGCTGTTAAAGAAGTAATAAAGGTGTTTACCGACAAAGATATTTACAGATTTAATCTAATCACAAATCTGGAACAAGGAGATAAAAAATAGTTGACCAGTTTCAACTCTCCTATTAACTAAGAACTAATAATTAAAATAATAAAATGGCAGAAGTAAATACCGGTGATGGTGGCGGTGGTCATGGCAAACATGACAAGAAACGCGCTAAGAAAGCATCGACTCGAATAGACATGACACCAATGGTGGATTTGGCGTTCCTGCTTCTTACTTTCTTTGTACTTACATCAACATTCAACAAGGCGAAAACAATGGAAATTAATTTTCCTGCCAAGTTGCCGCCAACAGCAAAACCTCCAAGAATTAATAATGCAGTTACTTTTCTTCTCACCCGAGAAGGGGCTGAAGCAAAAGAGAATGGCATTTATTATTATTATGGCGAATTTTATGGACCTAATAATAAGGATGGAAAACCAGCAACTACTTTTACAAAAACGGATTTCTCTAAAGAAGGGTTGCACAAAGTATTGTTGGATAGAAACAAGTTAACAATTGATGCATTGAATGCTTTGGAAGAAAGATACAAAAAAAAGGAAATTGCCGATACTACCTACAAGCGACTAGCATTAGCCGAAAAAGGTAAAAAGGATGCATTAACTGTTCTGATTAAAGCCGATGATAAGGCGGTTTATAAGAATATTGTAGATGCGATTGACGAACTTAATATATGCAATGTTGGTAAATACGCTATTGTCGATATGGGGCAGGCAGAATTGGATATTTTAAACGCTGTAAAGAAGAAATAAGATGGCAGAAGAGACTTTATTTAACCAATGGACAAGCGTTGTTGCCGATAGCAGAAACGATGTAGTGTTTGAAAACAAACACAAAGACTATGGAGCGTATGCTATCCGAAGAGGCTATAATCGTACTGTGTTTTGGGCTTTGGCAATTTCGGCAGCATCATTTTTGTTCGCGATTAGTGTTCCAGCTATTGTTGCATGGATAAAAAATATTCAAGAAGAAAAGATAGTGGCAGTGGATATTACTTCGCAAGATTTAACCGCTCCTCCTCCCGTTAATCCGGATGAACCACCACCACCACCACCACCACCACCACCTGTGATGGAAACAGTGAAATTCGTACCACCTATTGTGGAAGATGAAAAGGTTGATGATGAACCTCCTCCAGTTCAGGCTGAAGAGACACCTCAAATTAGTACCGAGACTCATGAAGGTGATGGTGATAAGAATGATATTGTTATACCTGAATCGGGCAATGGAAATAATGTGGTAGAACCTGTAATCGAAGCTCCCTTAACGATTGTGGAACAAATGCCAACATTCCCAGGAGGAGAATTGGAATTAATGAAATACATTCAGAAAAATGTTCAATATCCACAAGTTGAAAAAGAAGCTGGTATTTCAGGGACATGTTATGTAACTTTTGTGGTCGAAAAAGATGGAAATATTAGCGATGTAAAATTACTTAGAGGGATTTCTGGCGGACCAGGTTGCGACAAAGAAGCGATACGTGTTATTAAATCTATGCCTTCTTGGAAAGCAGGTAAGCAAAATGGACGTGAGGTTCGAGTTCAGTTCAACTTACCAATTAAGTTCACCTTACGATAGGGATTCTTAATTTTTTAAACAGTAATCTTTGGTGAATAAATTGCGCTTCTATTCTAACTTTGTAATGGTCGCGATTTATATATCATTAGGATTGCTGTTTTTAGTTACAGACGTTGCTATTGATACTTTCCCAGGTTATAGAAAAGAAATTGGCGGAATTCTCTTATTATATGCCCTAATAAGATTAATTTTGCAATATTATAAAATTAAAAGAGAAAAGGATGAGTTCCAAAATTAAACTAAAACATACATGGAATATGATTCGATACAATTTGAGTTTCATGTTGTTTTCTTTTTATTTAACAGTCGCCATTCTTTTTTTGTTCACAGACATGTGGATTGATTTAATTCCAAGGGGTAGAGGTATTATTGGACTCGTTCTACTATTATTTGGGCTTTTTCGATTCTATGTTTCGTACCGAAGATATAAAAGTAAAAAGAGTCGTATTGAGGCCATTCGACACCTAGACAAGAATGTTCAATCGAAGTAATTTTATTTATTTTTTCTGTTTTTTAGTTCTTTTATCTGGTTGTGCTACTCAGCCAAATGAACCATCGGATACGCCCACTTCGGGTGAAGTAAATGTTGTGGTTGATGAATCGTTTCAACAATTGTTCGATACTCAAATTTATACTTTTCAATCACTTTACCCTAATGCCAAAGTTCATGCTAAATATATGTCCGAGAAAGATGCATTACAACGATTGATTAATGATTCATGTAAGGTTGTTGTGATGTGTCGAGATTTAACTCCCATCGAACGTAAGAATTTTGAAGTATCAAACCTATTTCCAATTTCCACAAAAATTGCTGAAGATGCTATCGCCATTGTTGTTCATCCTGAGAATACAGATAGTTCACTTACTGTAGAAAACGTAAAATCAATTTTGTTAGGTAAAGATTCTGTTTGGAGTCAAGTGGTTAAAAAATCAACATTAGGGAAAATTACCATCGTGTTTGATAACAATGGCTCTGCAAATGCTCGTTATATGCAGGACACCTTATTACTCGGGAAATCATTTTCTAAAAATGCTTTTGCTGTGAAGTCCAACCCTGAAGTTATCGATTATGTAAGTCACAATAAAAATGCAATTGGTATATTAAGTGTTAATTGGATAAGCGATTTGGATGATTCCATAACCCATAATTTTTTGAAGAAGGTGAAAGTGTTGGAGATTAAAAAGGATAGCCTTTCAGAAGGTTATAAACCGTTTCAAGCCTATATTAAAACAAAGGATTATCCATTTACACGAGATGTTTTTATGATCAACAGACAGACACGAGCGGGTCTTGGTATGGGATTTGTTTCATTTGTAGCAGGAGACAAGGGACAACTGATGATTTTAAAAGCTGGCTTGATTCCTGCAATAGCTCCAGTAAGATTGGTACATATTAACACGAATTAAAAAGAGAAATAGAATATATGAAAAAAATAAATATAGTTTTTGGTGCGATGGCGATGTTTACAACAAGCCTATTTGCTCAGTCTTCGCTGAAGGACATCATAAAATTAACAACTAACGAGCAATTTCAGAGTGCTGATGAAGCTTTTAAGAAATTGGTACAAGTTGCACCCAATAATGGAGAGTATTACTTCTACTTTGGAGAGAATTACTTTAAAAATGATAATATCGACTTGGCCAAATCAACCTATCAAAAAGGTGCGGATGTTAACGCTACACACCCTTTGTGTTATGTTGGTTTAGGAAAAGTTCAGTGGTATCAAGGAAAACAGGCAGATGCGAAAGCTAACTTTTTTAAAGCAACCACACTTGCGGCTGGCAAAGATCCAATTGTTTTAATGAAAATAGCAGAAGCATATATCAATGCGGATAATAAAAATCTTGCTGATGCTTTCACTTTATTGACGCAAGCGGCAAAATTGGATTCTAAAAACCTAGAAGTTTATCTGTTGACTGGAGATGCTTTTCTTGAACAAAATGATGGAACCAAAGCGATTGAAAATTATGAAAAGGCGGCAAATCTGAATGCAAAGTCAGTAGAAGCCATATTGCGTCAAGGACAGTTATATAATAGAAGTAGAAATTATCAATTGGCGGTTGAGTTTTATAAAAAAGCAATTGCAATTGATTCATTGTTTGCTCCGGCTCATAGAGAATTAGCTGAAATTTATTTAAGAGCAAATCAATTTAAAAATGCTTCAACAGAGTATAAAAGATATCTGCAAATAAATAATGATTGTGGAGCACGATCTAAATTTGCTGGGGTACTTAATCAGACAAAGCAATATCAAGAATCAATAGATGCCGCAAATGAAGCAATGAAGTGCGATTCAAACAGTGCATATTTGTATCGTTATCTCGCATATGATTATTACCAATTAAAAGATTATGCGAATGGTTTGAAAAGTTGCAATAAGTTTTTTGCGAAGGTAAACCCAGAAAAAATTATTCCTCAAGACTACGAAAATCGAGCTAAATTAAATGCTCAGACGGGAAATGATTCGCTTGCTATTATTGATTTTAAAAGAATAATAGAGCAAGACAGTTCTCGTACTGAATTTAATGGAGACATAGCAAATGCCTACAAGAAAACCAAAAAATACAAAGACGCAATTGAATATTATAATAAAAAAATAAAAACAGGAAAGGCAAACGCGAATGATTACAATGGTGTCGGACTATGTTATTACTATTCTAAAGACTTTATTAATGCTGACTCTTCTTTCTCTCAAGTTGTAAAACAACAACCAGAATTGTACATAGGCTATCTTTGGAGAGCTAAATCAAATGCTCAACTTGATCCTAAAAATGAAAAATGGCAAGCAAAGCCTTTTTTTGAAACTTTTATTACCAAAGTTAAACCTGAGGAGGTTGATAAAAGTAAGAACAATCTAATAGAGGCGTACTATTATCTAGCTGCTTATTATGCTGAAAAGAAAGATAGTGCGAATACAAAATTGTATATGCAAAAGGTACTAGAAATAGACCCAAATAATGCACAGGCTAAGAAGATACTAGCAGGATTGAAATAATGGATAAGTAGAAATAGAACTAAAAAACCTCGGAGTCTACGAGGTTTTTTAGTTTTATTTACATAGATAAAAAATGACTAATAACTTTTAATGAAGTAAGTCAACTTTAAAATGAATTAATATAAATGAAAATTCTTTTCATCGATTCTAATCATCCTTCATTACACCAAACGCTCGAAAAAGCAGGTCATGTATGTCACCTTCATTATGACTGGACGAAAGAGGAGATTATTCAGAATATTCATCTGTATGATGGAATAATAATCAGAAGCAAAATAAAAATTACCAAAGCCTTTCTCGACAAGGCTACCAACCTTAAGTTCATTGCTCGTGCCGGAGCCGGAATGGAAAACATAGACGTGGCTTATGCCGAAAGCAAAGGCATTAAATGCATTCATGCACCGGAGGGAAATCGCGATGCTGTGGGCGAACATGCACTGGCCATGTTGCTCGCCTTGTTTAATAATGTGCTGAGAGCAGATAAAGAAGTGAGAGAAGGTAAATGGCTTCGCGAAGAAAACAGGGGAGTGGAACTAATGGGTAAAACCGTTGGTATAATTGGTTATGGCAATATGGGCAGTGCTTTTGCCGAACGGTTAAAAGGTTTTGGTGTTAAACTTTTGGTGTATGATAAATACAAAACCAATTTCGGAAACGAATGTATTCAGGAGTCTTCCCTCGAAAGAATATTTGACGAAGCAGACATAGTGAGTTTGCATGTGCCGTTAACAGCCGAAACCGAACGAATGGTGTACGATACTTTTATAAATAGCTTTCGAAACAATATTTATATCATCAATACAGCAAGAGGAAAATGTCTGAACACAGACGATTTGGTGATGAACTTGAAATCAGGGAAAGTGCTTGGCGCTTGTCTGGATGTATTGGAATACGAAATGACTTCCTTCGAAACCTTAGACTTAACAATGCTTCCGGAAGCATTTCAATACTTAACCAAAAGCGATAAAGTAATTCTGTCTCCCCACATAGCCGGATGGACAATAGAAAGCCACAGGAAAATTGCGATGGTGTTAGCAGAAAAAATTTTGCAATTAAACTTAGTCTGATTATTTCTTCTTCACCACCAGTTGCACCGTATGTCGGCTTCTTACCTCCAGTAAAATATTTTTATTCTCTGTCAGTTTATCTATGGTTGTCTGGTCGTAATAACGGATGGTAATCAGTTCCAGCTGCTCGTTGTACAACACACGAAAATCCTTCTGAAGTAATTTAATTAGTTCCGGAATTTTCCGTTCGTCATTATCCACACTTACCGAAAAACTTATTGCAGAATTCTGCATCACATTAATTTTTACCTGCTCCTTGGCAAACAAATTAAAGATATCACTGAAATTATCCTCTGCAATAAACGAGAAATCTTTTGGTGAAATGGAAATCAACACCTGATTAAATTTAATAATAAAGCAAGGCACAGGCAGTGGCGATTGAGCCGAACTAATTACCGTTCCTGCATCTTCGGGATGAATAAACGATTTTACATAAAGTGGAATTGATTTATTTTGTATTGGCTTAATAGTTTTCGGATGTATTACCGACACACCATAATACGCCAGCTCAATAGCATCCTGATAAGAGATATGTTCCAGCTTTTGTGTGTTCTCAAAATATTTCGGGTCGGCATTCAACACACCGGGAACATCTTTCCAAATGGTTACACTTTCTGCATTGGTTGTAAAAGCAAGAATGGCTGCAGTGTAATCGCTGCCTTCTCTTCCCAGTGTGGTGGTATAATTTTCAGATGTGCCTCCTATAAATCCTTGTGTTACCACAATACGATGTTTCCTGCCAGCAAAGCATGGAATAAGACTTTTATCCACCAGTCGCTGGGTTAATTCCCAGTTTACTTTTCCTTCTCTGTAAGTATTATCTGTCTGAACAAAATCTCTAACATCTCTCCATTCAGAAGGTATGCCTGCCATTGCCAAGTATGCATTTACTATTTTGGTTGAAATAATTTCTCCCATACACACTATCTTATCGTACTCGTAATTGAAATTTATGGTAGGCTCTTCTTCTATTGCCCAATGAAGCTCTACAAAAGTATTATTGATTTCATCATACACCTCATGATTTGAATCCGTGAACAATTGATGAATTATATCCAGATTATATTTTTTTATTTCATCCAAAACCAAGTTCGCATCTTCCTTTTTAAAATAATATGCATTCACCAGTCTCTCCAGAGCATTGGTAACTTTTCCCATTGCCGACACCACCACAATAATGTTTTCGTTAGGAAAACGATTAATAATACCCGCTACATTTTTTACCCCTTCCGCATCTTTAACCGATGCTCCTCCAAACTTAAATATTTTCATTTGTATTATCCTGTAATTTATAATCTCTAATTTCCTTATCAGTCATCTTGCAATTTACCCACTCACTATCAAATTTAGCATTCATCTTTTCATAAAACTTAATAGCCGGTTCGTTCCATTCCAGTACCTGCCATTCCAGTCTGCGCACATTTAATTGTTTTGCATCTCTCAACACTTCATCAAACAACTTTTTACCAATACCCAATTTGCGATACTCTTCCGTCACTATAATATCTTCCAGAAACACACACTTCCCTTTCCAGGTCGAATATTTAATGTAATACAGCGCCATTCCCACAATTCCCTTTTCTGTTTCTGCCACATAAAACGTAAACACAGCCTCCTTTCCAAATCCGTCACGCTCCATTTCTTCCACCGTCACAGTAACTTCGTTCGGTGCTTTTTCATAAATAGCAAGCTCCTTAACCAGCTGCAATGCCTCAGGAATGTCCTCTCTTACTCCTTTTCTTATCTCTAATTTCATAGTCAAAAATATCAAGCAAAGGTATTTATTTCTTTCAATTCTTACTCTTCAATTTAATCTGCTCCACATGAAAGATATTTACGATATTTGCACCTCAAAAATAGAAAAACAAAAATGAGCAGAGTAAAAACTTTAGGACAATTTATAATTGAAAAACAAGCCGATTTCCCTTTCTCAAAAGGCGAATTATCCAGGCTTTTAAGAGATATCGGTATTGCATCCAAAATAGTAAACCGCGAAGTTACCAAAGCCGGCCTGGCCGACATATTGGGCGATGCAGGCGAAATTAATATTCAAGGCGAAAACGTTAAGAAACTCGATGTGTTTGCCAACGAGCAATTCATCGCAGCCTTAAGTATAGGTGGCGAGTGTTGCGCCATTGCTTCCGAAGAAAACGAAGACATTATTCTTGTCGAAAACGATATGTCTAAAAATGCAAAATATGTTGTAGCTATCGACCCTCTTGACGGCTCTTCTAATATTGATGTCAACGTTTCTGTAGGAACCATTTTCTCTATCTATCGCAGAACCTCCCTTCACGGGCCGGGTACCAAAGAAGACTTTTTTCAACGCGGCACCGAGCAGGTAGCTGCCGGATATATCATTTACGGCTCTTCATGTATGCTTGTTTACACCACAGGCAAAGGAGTAAACGGATTTACACTCGACCCATCCATTGGCGAGTTCTGTTTATCTCACCCCAACATGCAAACACCCAAAACAGCCAAAACCTATTCTATCAACGAAGGTAACTATGTTCACTTTCCTGACGGAGTAAAAAAATACATTAAATATTGCCAGGAAGAAGACGATTCTACCAACCGTCCTTACTCTTCCCGCTATATCGGTAGCGGTGTGGCCGATATTCACCGCAATCTTATTACAGGTGGCATCTACATTTACCCCACCACTTCCAAATCGCCAAACGGTAAGCTTCGCCTATTGTACGAGTGCAATCCTTTAGCTTTTATTGTGGAGCAGGCAGGCGGTAAAGCCACCGATGGAAGCAAACGCATTCTCGAATTAGATATCCGCGAACTCCATCAGCGCACTCCCTTATTCCTTGGTTCTGCCGATATGGTCGATTTGGCTTGCGATTACATGAAAAAAAGCGCTAAGGCGTAGGTAAAATTTTCAATTACTTATTGATTACTTTAGGAACTTTGAAATAATCAGAGTCGTGTTGTGGGGCATTTTTCAAAGCTTCACTCTGCGTTATTTTGTGAATAATTTCGTCTTCACGTAACACGGTAACTTCTTCACTCATGTAAATGAGTGGCTCAATATTAGCGGTATCTAGTTCGTTTAATTTCTCTACAAACGAAAGCATATTGTTCATGTCGTTTATTATTTCCGCCTTTGCTGTGTCGTCAAATTCAAGACGAGCTAAATGTGAAATTTTATCTACTGTTTCTTTATCAATTTTCATATTCTAATGTGTTAGTTCGTTCAAAATTATGTGATGTACTTTTGTTTTTAGCTCAATAGCATCATCTGCAGTGAGTCCAACGGTGCTGATAGGAGGGTGGACAACAATTCTTGAAATACCAGGTCTGCCATGCGCTTTAAAAAAACCACCATTTTGTAAAAGTTTCCAATTATTCAAATAAGTAATGGGTACAATTGGAATTTGTTTTTCAATCGCTAATTTAAATGCCCCATTTTTGAAACCTCTTAATCTACCAGAACTAGAAATACCACCTTCGGGGAAGATGAATACACTTGCCCCTTTATCAATATCTTCAGCTGCTCTTAAAAAGGCTCTGTGTGACGATTTATTGTTTTCTCTATTCACTAAGATATTCATCTCTTTAAAAAAAACCCGAAATAAAGGAGCTTTGCTCAACTCTTGTTTCCCCATGAACACAAAGTAGTTTGGAATGACTAAATAGCTTGTGACGATGTCTAAATAGGAAGCATGATTGGCACAATAAACAACAGGTTGAGGCAAGTCGTTTTTTGGAGTCTTCCAATTGGTCTTTGTGATGAGTCCCGGAATAGTGAATATCCATTTTGCCCAAAAACGCATTAAAAGAAATGCTTTTGAAAACCATACTTTTCTTGATAATAGAACATAAAATGCAGGATAAAGTATAAGCAAGCCAATTCCGAAATTGAGTATAAAAAACAATTTCCAAAGCGTACGTGGTAATATCAAAAAGTAGTTCAAAGGATTTATGTTAATCGTATTTGTTCAAGCAATAGGGTGATGATTTTGAGTGCATCATACTTCTCTCACCATTAAGCTATCGGTAAAATTAATAATGTTCTTCTTTTTGTCATCAGCTACATGTAATGAATTAAGTAAACTCATGCCAATAGCGTATTGCTTTTCCATTTCCTTATTAGCCAGTTCTCTCACATTAAGAAAATTGTAAATATTAGTCACCGCTTCCACTTTTTCGGATGATTCAAATACAGGTGCATTTATCCAAAGGTGTAGCTCTTCTTTCATATACTTATTACCTTCCACCATTTCTAGAGCTTTGAGCAATAAATAGGTTTTCTTGTTCGATATAATGTCACCGCCTTTTTGTTTTCCAAATTTTTCAGAGTCTCCAAAAACATCAAGAATATCGTCTTGAAGCTGAAATGCAATACCAACATGTTTACCGAAATCATACATCGTTTGCGAATCGGTTTGACTAGCGCCACCCAAGATCGCTCCAATCTTTAAACTTCCACCAAGTAGAACTGCTGTTTTAAGTTCAATCATCTTGAGGTAATTCAAAATAGAAACTTTTGTTTGAGTTTCATAGTTCATGTCCAATTGTTGTCCTTCGCAAACTTTTAACGCGGTATCGCTAAAGATGTCGAGAAGGGTTGGAAGAAAGTTGAAGTCAGCTTTGCATAATTCTTGGTATGCTTTCACCATCATTG
The DNA here is from genome assembly GCA_903911435.1 of uncultured Bacteroidota bacterium. Taxonomy (GTDB): domain Bacteria; phylum Bacteroidota; class Bacteroidia; order 2-12-FULL-35-15; family 2-12-FULL-35-15; genus 2-12-FULL-35-15. Next base: position 5,074 of record CAIWDF010000024.1, on the reverse strand, counting down.
CATCAGCACTTAGTATCGCAACATTTTCGTTCCACTTTTTATGCACAGTGCTTTGATTTCTTCGCAGTGGGGCTTTGTCCATAATGTCATCATGTACCAACGTGAAATTATGGAATAGCTCGATAGCAATAGCTGGATGTATAGCCTTTTCTGTATCACCACCAAACAAATCGTTACCCATGAGTACGAGTAGAGGGCGCAAGCGCTTACCTCCAAGGGACATTACATAAGAAATAGGATCGTACAATTCTTTAGGGTACGAACCATATTGCTTATCTTTTAAAGCATTATCTATTAGTTGAGAGTATTCTTTTATCGTTTTCAAGAAAATTATAAAATGTAATTAGTGTTTTGTAAAACCATTTTTAATCCTGCTTCTAAAGAAATGTTTTCTTTATTCAACAGTTGTTTCATTTTAGTAATGTCAGGTCTTCTTCTGGTCATGTCGCCATCTTTTAATGCTGGCAGATGAATAATTTTAGAACTTGAATTGGTCAACTTAATAATGGTTTCTGCAAGTTCTAAAATAGTAATTTCCTTATCTCCTCCAATGTTCACCACATCATTTACAAATTTGTTCTCGTAAAATGCAGTGGTGGTTGCCTGAATATTGTCATCGATAAAACAGAAGGTACGCGTTTGTTTTCCATCACCATAAATTGTAATGTCCTTATTAGTAAGCGCACTAGAAATAAATTTCGATACCACAAAGTCTTTACTTTGTTTAGGTCCATAGGTATTAAAAAATCGGAAGATGGTATAATCCAAATTGTATTCTTGCTTATACGATTTCAGATAGGATTCACCAACGTTTTTCACAATGGCATATGGCAATCGAGAATTCAAAGGAGTGGTGTGCTCGTTTTGTGGAAATTCAACTGGCTCACCATACACTTCGGATGAGGATGAAAAATAAATGCGTTTTACTCCTGTGTTTTTTGAAAGATTCAAAACATTTTTTATTCCACCTATATCTTCCAAAACACTCACCGGATTATCTTGTGTGCGTTTTACACCAACCATAGCAGCATAATGAAACACATAGTCGAATTGGTATGCATAAAACACTCCGGAAATGTCCTTGAAATCATTCACATCACATTTTATAAATTTGATGTTGTTGTGTTTTGATTGTGGTATTTTTTCTACTCTTCCAGTTAAGAAATTGTCAACCAACACCAATTGATTCTCTGATTTCTCCGCTAGTCGTTCTGCCAAACAGCTTGGAATAAAACCTGCCCCTCCTGTTATTAATATTTTAGTCATTTTTTACGTTTCAGAATTACTGAAATTGTTTTATGAATTATTTATTCAATGCTTTGTTACTTCTAATTTTCTGCTGTTTTCTTTAAGTACTTTCCGTATCCACTTTTCATCAATGGTTCGGCAAGTTTTAAAAGCTGTTCTTTGTTGATGTAACCCATTCGGTATGCTATCTCCTCAATGCAACCGATACTCAAGCCTTGACGTTCCTCAATTACTTGAACAAACTGACCAGCTTGTGTAAGCGATGCAAAAGTTCCCGTATCTAACCAAGCTGTGCCTCTGTCCAATATTCCCACTTTCAGTTTACCTTTTTGTAGGTAATGTTTGTTTACATCTGTTATCTCGTATTCTCCTCTTGGGCTTGGTTTCAGTGTTTTTGCTACTTCCACCACAGTATTGTCGTAGAAATAAAGTCCAGGTACTGCGTAGTTCGATTTCGGATGTATAGGTTTTTCTTCAATCGAAACAGCATTGCCTTGCGAATCGAATTCAACCACTCCGTAGCGTTCAGGGTCCGACACGTGATAGGCAAACACTACACCTCCATCAGGGTTTTGATGTTGTTGAAGCAAGCGGCCTAAACCTGCACCATAAAAAATATTGTCGCCCAATACCAAAGCTACTTTGTCGTTGCCAATAAATTTCTCGCCAATAACAAAAGCTTGGGCCAGTCCGTTTGGAACTTCTTGAACCGCATAACTAAATTTGCATCCTAAGCTGGTTCCATCGCCCAACAATCTTTCGAAATGGGGCAAATCATGAGGAGTAGAAATAATTAATACTTCCGACACCCCTGCCATCATCAATACCGATAGCGGATAATAAATCATCGGTTTGTCGTACACAGGCATCAACTGTTTACTTACTGCAAGTGTTAGTGGATGCAAGCGTGTGCCCGAGCCTCCTGCTAATATAATTCCTTTCATGCTACTACTTTGTTTAATTCTATTATTCTTTTATTTCTAATTCATCCAAATCGATATCCTCTTCCTCATCGAACACTTGGATTAATGGTTCTGCTAAAAATGCTTTGGTTGTTAATCGTTTTTCCAATGTCAATAAAAAGCAAGGCAACAATACAAGATTGGAGCAATAGGCCAACAGAAGCGTTACCGAAATCAAAATTCCAAGTGCTGCGGTGCCACCAAAGCTCGATGCAGTGAATATGCCGAATCCACAGAAAAGGATGATGGCCGTATAAATCATGCTTACTCCCGTTTCGCGGATGGCTAACGACACTGTTTTCGAAATATTGCTGTTGTGGTTTTTCATTTCTTGTCGGTATTTGGTAAGGAAATACATGGTTCCATCTGACGAAATACCGAAGGCAATACTAAAGATTAAAATGGTAGAAGGTTTTAAATGAATATCGAAAAAGCCCATTAATCCTGCTGTGATGATGAGTGGAACAAGACTAGGTATTACCGAAATCAACACCATTCGAGGCGACATGAACAGGGTGAACATTACAATAGCAATAAGGATAATAGCTAGCAATACCGATTCTAAAAGGTTTTCAACCAAAAAGGCGTTTCCTTTCAAAAACATTAAGCTATTACCTGTAACCACCACCTTGTAGTTTTTATCAGCTGTTGCCCACGTGTTGGTTTCATAATCAAAATTAAAAACACTGTCTATTCGAGGTTTCAAGGTGTCTATCAGGCTAGTCATTCGTATCGAACCAATGTCTTTCATCTGTATGCTGATGCGGGTATACTGTTTGGTGCTGTCTATAAATGCCACAAACTGACTACCTTTTCCTTTCATGTTGGCTCCTGCAAAGTCCGAAAGCTTCTGTAATTCCATCGCGCCTGGCAATCGGTAGGCTTTCACCTTACCATCGTTATAGGCTTGATTGAAAAACTTAATTCCCTCTACCACCGACACCGCTCTCGAAAATTCGGGATATTGTAAGAACAGCTTTTGAAGTTTATTTATTTTATACAGCGTTCGGCCTCCATCAGCAAATATACCATTGGGCTTTTTCGAATCGATGCTTATTTCAAAAGGCAACACTCCGTGATAATCTTTCTCGAAATATTTCAAGTCCAGCAACACGGGGTCTTTCTTTGGCAAATCGTCTACCACATATCCCAAAGGCAATATTTTGGTTACACCGAACACCGACACGAGAAGAATACAAACCACTATCACATAGATGCGAGGGCGATGATGATGCACAATGTAGTTTATCTTTTCGAGCAGTTTGGTAATCAGTTTCGATTGTAAGTGTTTCACATGTTTCACCGATGGCGGAGGTAAAAAGCTAAACACGATAGGTATCAACATCATCGATATAACGTAAGTAAACATCACACTGATAGACGAAATTAAACCAAATTCGAAAAGCAACGTACTATCCGTTGAACAAAACACTGCAAACCCTATGGAGGTAGTTACATTGGCCAAAAACAGTGATACCCCCACTTTCTCGATAGCGCGTGCCAACGATTTTATTTGGTTGCCATGTATCTTGTATTCCTGATGATACTTGTTCAGCAACATGATGCAATTGGGCACACCAATAACAATGAGCAAAGGAGGAATCAAGCCCGTGAGAACAGAAATCTGATACCCAAATAAAACCAAAAACCCTACCGACCAAATAACACCCACAAACACCACTGCCAACGAAAACACCACGGGCAATATCGAACGGAAAAACACAAACAGAATAATACCCGTAACAATAATGGCAAGGATCATAAATAGCGACATCTCGTCCTTTATCTTCCTAGCTACCGCAGTGCGTATATAAGGCATACCCGAATAATGCACCTCCACATGCGAATCTCCCACAAACTTATCCACCTCCAGTTTTATGGCATCCACTATGTCCAATCGGTTTTTGGTATTCAGCTTTTTATTGTCGAAGGTAATGGCCATCAGTGTGGCATGTGCCGAGTCGTTATAAATGATGTCTTTGTAAAAAGGCAAATTGGCAATCACCGTTTTCAAGCTATCCACTTCCGCTTGCGTTTTCGGCCGTTGACTTACTATTGGCTTGTCTTCAAATATCCCTAAACTATCATTCTTTATCACCGTGCGCAAGCGAGCTACGGAAACCACAGCTTTCACACCTACCACATCTTTCAGCCTCACACCTAGGTCGTACCATTGGTTAAATCGTTCCAATTTGTACAAACCATCCTCGTTTATGCCCAGCACCATCACACTTCCATCTTGCCCAAAACGTTTCTTAAAAGCTTTGTACTCTATGGCAGTGGTATCGTGGTCGGGCAATAGTTTTGGCGATTCGTAACTTATTTCCGCTATTCGGGCATAGTAGCCAAACAAAACCGTTATCACGGTCAACACCACAATGATGGCTATTCGGTTACGTAAGATAAATCTTGCTATGGCTGCCCACATATATTCTTCTGTTTTTTAAAGAGTGTGAAATTAAACAATATAATAATAGTAGCTATACGATTTTTGAAATATTCTAGCAATTGAAGTTTAAAGTTGTAGGGAATGTAGATTTGAGTATTGAGATATGAGTATTGAGATTTGGATATACGACTTGGGAGGAGTGGAAATACAGTTTTGTTCTTTAATGTTACTTTTTTGCCTTGAAATTTTACTTTTTGAGTGTTTTGAGTTACTATGGGTCTGTTTTGAGTTACTATTACTCTGTTTAGGGTTACTATTGGTCTGTTTTGAGTTACTCCTACTCTGTTTTGAGTTACTATTACTCTGTTTAGGGTTACTATTTGTTTGTTATGAGTTACTATTACTCTGTTTAGGGTTACTATTTGTTTGTTATGAGTTACTATTACTCTGTTTAGGGTTACTATTTGTTTTTTAG
>CAIWDF010000023.1 GCA_903911435.1 uncultured Bacteroidota bacterium | reverse complement strand
TAGTGGGCCACTGGAGCGCAGTTATCGAAGTAACCGTTACAGGTGCTTAACTCAATGGATACGTTTATCAATTGAATCTTACAAAACAATCCCGCTAAATAGGGCGGGATTGTTTTTTTTACACACTATAATATATGTATAAATTTACAAACAATTAAAAACAAAAATGAAATGAAAAAAATTATACTTTTAATTATCGGAATTTTTATTGGAGGTTCAGCTATGGCGAGCCCATTTTGGCCTTCTCCTCAAATTAATGTAACTTGTTATGGTGGATCTAATGGAAGTTTAACAATGATTTCTGCAGCAGGAGGTACACATTTATGGTCAAAAGATGGAGGAGTTACTTGGCAATCATCAAATGTATTTAATGGATTAACTGCAGGAACATATATGATGGGTATGAAAAATCCGGCTGATGGGTCAGTTATTTTATCACCAAGTTTCATTACCCAACCTAGTCAGCTTTTATTTACTGCTTTATTTACAGGTTCTTGCTTCGGACCTAATACAGGAAGCATAACAGTTTCTGCATCTGGAGGAACATTGCCATACCAATATTCAAAAGATGGGGGTATTACTTTCCAATCATCAAATGTTTTCAACGGACTTTCTGGAGGAACTTATCAAATCAAGGTAAAAGACGCTAATAACTGTAACTGTACTCCTTCAGTTCAAACTTGTATTGTAGCTCAACCAACTACGGCACCGCCTTCATTTACCTTTAGTTCAGTAAATATTTTATGTTTTGGGGCAAATTCTGGAAATATAACAGTTAATGCTACAGGGGGCACATTACCTTTTCAATATTCGGACAATGGTGGTAGCATTTACCAAAATTCAAATGTATTTAGTGGTCTTAATGGTGGTAATTTTCTTTTGGTATTAAAAGATTCAAATTCGTGTGTTACTTCATCACAATCTGTTACAATTACTCAACCCGCTTCACCTCCTTCGTTTACATATACATCGGTAAATATACTTTGCAATGGCGCGAATACTGGAAGCGTAACGGTTACAGCTACGGGTGGTACAGGTACAGAACAATATTCAAAAGATGGTGGCGTTACTTATCAAACATCAAATATCTTTAATGGCCTTTTTGCAGGTACCTATCAACTAGTAGTAAAAGATGCGAATAATTGTGTTGCACCTACTCAAACCGTTTTTATTACACAACCTGCTTCTTTCCCTTCGTTTACATATACTTCAGCAAATATATTTACATGCAATGGCGCAAATACAGGAAGTATTACTATTAATGGAACCGGCGGAACGGGAAATCTTCAATATTCAATTAATGGAGGAGGTTCCTTTCAAAGCTCACCTTCCTTTAGCAACCTTACTGCAGGAACATATTATTTAGAAGTAACAGATGCAAATAGCTGTGCTACTTTAGCACAGGCAGATACAATTACACAGCCTACAGCTATTACCCCAGTTTTATCACATACAAATGTAGGATGTTTAGGTGGCAATAATGGTTCCGCTACAGTATCAGCAACAGGTGGCACAGGTACATTAACCTATAACTGGCAACCTTATGGAGGCACAGCCACCACTGCAAACAATTTAACTGCTGGAACATATACTGTTACTATAACGGATAATAATAGTTGCAGTAAAACAGCAACGGTAACAATTACACAACCTGTGGCAGCTTTAACAGTTACTAATACTACTGTAACCAATACAGCCTGCGGTGCAACCACCGGACAGATAACATCAACTGTTACGGGAGGTACTTCCGGTTATAATTATTTATGGAGCAATGGAAGTACAACCGCCACTAACCAAAACATAGGAGCAGGTAATTATTCGCTAACCGTAACCGATGCAAATGGATGTACCGCCTCTACCCCAATTTTAACAGTAGGTACCATACATCCTAATTTCAATATTGCATTTACAGCAATTGCTACCACTGGCACAGCACCATTTTTTGCTGGGTTTACCAATGCAACACCAAACATTGCAAATTATAACTTCACTTGGTATTGGGGAGATGCTACTTCTACAGCTTCTAATAGTGGAAATGTAACTCATACTTTTTCTTATGCTGGTTTTTATGATGTATCTTTAGTTGCTGTAAACATTGCCAATGGCTGCGCAGATACATTAAAAAGAGCAGGGTATATTTTTGTAAGCGGTTCGGGTTGTAATCAAACTGCAATTATTACACCCAACAGCAATTATAATGGCTGCGCAGGCGACACGTTGTTATTAACCGCAAGTACCAATGCGGCTTCCAATTATGTATATCAATGGAACTTAAATAGTATTCCCATATTTGCTGGTACAAATAGTACATTGCAAGTAACACAATCAGGATATTATACTGTTACCGTTTCACAAGGCGGTTGTCCGATTACATCCAACGTAGTAAATGTAAGTATGAATACCAATCCGCCAACACCGCTTATTACTACTACAGGTACGTTGGTAGCTTGCGTAGGTGGTTCGGTTACGTTAACAGCATCACCACTTAACGGGGGCAGTTATTTATGGAATACAGGCGCAACCACACAGGCTATAACCGTTACAACACCTGGTATGTATTCAGTTACAGAAAATTATGGAAGTTCAACCTGCCATAGCACTTCGTTACCTTATAACTTAGGAACTACTTTACCTATGGTGCCAATATGTGAGGTGTCGGTAGATCCACTTTCAACACATAATATAGTAGTATGGGAAAAAACAGGAATAGGTTCATCAGTGGATAGTTTCAGAATATATCGAGAAACGATGACCAACGTATATTCAAACATTGCTTCGGTTTCCAACGATTCGTTGAGCGAGTTTCACGATTATGCAGCCAACCCAAATGTTACATCCTATAAATACAAACTTGCCGCAGTAGATTCCTGCGGCAGCGTGAGTGCTTTAAGCGATTATCACAATACCATACATTTACAGTATTTAGGAAATGGTAATTTGTTGTGGTCGTTATATGGCATTGAAAATGCAGGTAATCCTGTAAATTATTACATCATCAATAGAGATGATATAGGTACAGGTAACTTTTTACCTATTAGTTCCACTATTCCCGGAGGAAATAACAGCTATACAGATATTAATTATGCGAGTTATCCAAATGCACGTTATCGTGTGGATGTAACTTGGAGCATTACTTGCAACCCAACACGGTCAATATCTACTACACGTTCAAATATTATTAATCTCGGTTCATCAGTATCAGTATCTCACTTGGATTTTGCAAATACGGTTTCTATTTATCCAAATCCATTTACACAACAAACGAATATTTCTTTCAGTGAAATACAAAAAAACACAACTATAAAAATAATGGATGTAACAGGAAGAGAAATTAAGAATTTAGAATTAATAATAAAGAATGAGAAAAGCGTAACACTTGATATGAGCGGCTATGCAAAAGGTGTTTATTTTGTGCAAATAATAGATGCAAATAAAAATGTGGTGAATAGGAAGGTGGTGAAGCAATAAATACGAATACCTACCAAACTGCTCTAAAAGAGCATTGTTAACAGGCCAAAGGCATGTAGTATAAAAAACTACATGCCTTTGGTGTTTTCGGTTACAGCCGCTTTGGCCTATCCTGTCTACCTTTGTACCGAACATAGAATGGAAGGGGATGAAAGCAACGGAGAAAATAAAGGTAATTATCATTGACGATTCGAGGGTAATAACCGAAGCACTTCAAAGGGTGCTTAAGCGACTGGAGTATATAGACAATGTGGGCTGTGCACGTAATGTGCCGAGAGCCATAGCAATGATAAATCAACTGAAACCCGACCTCATCATACTAGATATTAATCTGGATGAAGAGTTGGAAAACCCAGAAGGGATATTACTGCTTACAACTTTGCGGAAGAAATATCCAAAGCTGAAGATAGTGATGATGACGCATAAATCGGGGCCTCAACACCGAACCCTATGCATGGCCAATGGTGCAAATTATTTCCTTGATAAAACCAAGGATATGAAATTGCTACCCGAAACCCTAAAGCAAGTATATCGCGAAAAGCTTGAAATGATGCAACGGAAACGAAAATTAAAAAGAAGGATTTTGTTTCGAGTATTGAGATACTTGTTCGATACTATTTTATTTAAGAGTATAGGTAGGCTAATTCATGCACTAGTGGTTGGGTTAAAAAAAGCAGGGCAAACAGGGCATACAAGCAGGGTGACTAATAGAAAAGTACATCATCATCATCCAATGTAAGCAATGAAGATAACTAAAATGATAAAAGAAAAAGAAATGAGCAAGGCTCATCGATTAATGAAACAACCCAAAGTCAAATTTAAGCTATACCAATAGTTTTTGAATTGGGCGGGGGATAGTATTTAGTAGGTGCTATCCCCTTTTTTTTGTTTCTACCTGCAGAAGTAGTTAATCATACTACATAGGGTTGATGGTTGTGTTTACAAGCTAGCTGGGGCCAAGACCTTACCTTTGTATCGTAACTAATACGAACTATTATGAAAACTTCAGATAAATTAAAAGTAGTTATTGTTGACGACTCAAAGATGATTACCGAACGGTTAGAGGAACTTATCAATGGGTTGGAAGGTGTTGAATATGTAGGCTGTGCACGCAATGTGCCACGAGCCATGTTTCTCATCAATCAAGAAAATCCAGACGCCATCATCCTCGATATTAATCTTGATGCTGAACTGCCCAATGCCAATGGACTCTTTCTGCTCATCACTTTAAGAAAGAAACACCCAGATATGAAAATACTGATGTTGACCAATCATTCCGAGCCTCAATACAAAAGCGTTTGCCTCGAGAATGGTGCTGACTATTTCCTTGATAAATCGCACGACCTGTTTAAAATTCCAGAAACATTGATGAAGATTCAGAAGGAAAGGTACAAGGTTTCAATTGCTAGTTAGGGAATAGTTAGGGTGTAGTTTCTCTACTAGCCTCCATTCGATTTGTAATTCAAAATAACGGTTGGTTCTTGCTGAAACATGTTGTTCCAATTTGTTCACCTTTTGTTAAATAATCGATTGGTATTATTTAACAAAAATTCTACCTGCGAAACGACCGTATCAAAAAATGTTTCCATAGTTTTGCAATCCTTGTTCAACATAATAAAACAATTATTAAACAATGTTGTTTATTAGGTGAAACGAAACCAATGTGATGAAAATAAACCTAAGTAAACTCGTATGTCTTACCTTTTTAGTTCTGCTAATAAGCGGTAATTTATTAGTCGCACAAGAGAAACAGAAGTATACCATTAGTGGTTATGTAAAAGATGCTTCAAATGGAGAACTCAGTATAGGGGCTTCTGTTTACATCAAGGAGCTCCTAAAAGGAGGCAACACGAATCAATACGGTTTTTATTCCATCACAGTAGAAAAAGGGAATTACCATTTAATCATATCGTTTGTTGGGTACGAGAATATCGAAAAAGAAATCAGCCTGAACAAAGACATTCGATTGAATGTGGAGTTAAAACCTACTTCCATCAATGCAAAAGAAGTTGAAGTGTCTTCGGAACGTTCGGATAAAAATGTTTCGAGCACAACGGTGGGTGCTGTGAAGTTAGACATTGAAGAGATAAAGAAGATACCTGCATTTATGGGCGAGGTTGATGTGTTGAAAACTATACAACTTCTGCCAGGCGTTAAATCAGCCGGTGAGGGCAACTCAGGTTTTTATGTTCGCGGTGGTGGTCCCGATCAGAATTTAATCATGCTTGACGAGGCTGTAGTTTACAATGCAGCACATTTAATGGGTTTCTTTTCCGTATTCAATGGCGATGCTATATCGAGTGTTAATTTAATAAAAGGAGGAATGCCTGCTCAGTATGGAGGAAGGCTTGCTTCTGTGCTCGACATCACCATGAAAGAAGGAAACAATAAAGCTTTACACGCACAAGGAGGAATAGGAATTATTTCGTCTCGTTTCACGGTAGAAGGGCCTATTAAAAAAGATACAGGTTCATTTATTTTATCAGCCCGAAGAACTTATATCGATGCAGTAGCGCGTCCTTTTTCTTCACCCAGTTCTTCTTTGCGGAGGTCGGGTTATTATTTTTACGATGTAAATGCAAAAGCCAATTATCGATTATCCGATAAAGACAGATTGTTTGCCAGCGGTTATTTTGGGCAAGATGTATTAAGTTTCAACGATGCTTCTGCCTTGTTCAAAATGAATATTGCTTGGGGCAATGCAACAGGTGTGGTTCGCTGGAACCACTTGTTCAATCAAAAACTATTCATGAATGTGTCAGGCATTTTTAGCAATTACAATTTTTCGTTAGGTATTAACCAAGGAGAGTTTGAGTTCAAGTTGTTCTCTGGTATTCGCGATTTTAATGCGAAAGTTGATTTCGGTTACTTTCCTACTATCCGTCACAAAATCAAATTTGGAGCAAATTACATCTTCCATATTTTCACACCTACTTCCGTGTCGGCAAAAGCAGGCGATGCCACATTTGATTTCGGTGCTATAAAACGACAACGTGCGCACGAATCGGCTGTTTACCTTTCCGATGATTTTGATTTGACTGAGAAACTAAAATTGTATGCAGGGGTGCGTTATTCCGATTTCATCATGATTGGTCCTTTTGATAGATACCTAAAGGATCCACTCACGGGGCAAACAACAAGTGTGATTACATATAAGGAAAATCAAAAAGTAAAAGAATACGGAGGGTTAGAACCACGAGCCACTATCTGTTATCAGTTCAATGGCAAGTCGTCAGTTAAAGCATCATATACCTACAATCTTCAATACATTTCATTAGCTTCGCTATCAGCACTTACTTTGCCAACCGATACTTGGGTTCCTGCTTCGGATGTGGTGCAACCACAAAGGTGTACTCAGTATTCGCTGGGTTATTTCCGCAACTTTAAAGAAAACCTTTTCGAAACATCAGTGGAGGTGTATTACAAGAAACTTAACAATCAAATTGAATACAAAGATGGGTCGTTGCCTGCAGCTACTGTAAATGATAATGCGGACAATAGTTTTGTTTTTGGTGAAGGGATAGCCTACGGAGCCGAGTTTTTTGTGAAAAAGCGTTATGGTAAATTCAATGGTTGGTTGGGATACACCCTTTCATGGACTACACGTACTTTCCCTGACTTGAATTTAGGTAATACATTCTACGCTAAGTATGATAGAAGGCATGACATATCATTGGTCATGAGTTATGATTTGAATAAGAAATGGACCTTCTCAGCCGTATGGGTATATGCTACAGGAAATGCCATCACGGTTCCAGCTTCCTATTATTTTATTGACGGAAATTTTGTGACTGAGTACGGAGATCGTAATGCGTTTAGAATGCCAGCCTATCATCGATTGGATCTTTCGGCTACCTTAACACCCGATAAGGCTAAACACCTTGCACGTAAGAAAGAACGGTTGACTAAGCGATACGAAAGAAAAGGTAGAGATGTAGCCAACATGCACTATCCAAGAAAATGGTTGAAGGATTATGAACAAAGTTGGAACTTTAGTATTTTTAATGCCTACAATCGACACAATCCGTACATCGTTTATTTCACAACCACTGGAACTGCTTACGATAATTCCTTGCAAGTAAAAGCAAAACAAGTGTATTTGTTTCCTATTCTTCCATCGGTAACGTGGAACTTTAAATTTTAATAAACACATTCAATATGAATAAGTATTTAATCATCACATTATTTTCTTTTGGCCTACTTACTGGATGTACAGAAGATATAAATCTGAAAGTGACCTCAGGTGCCAACAAAATTGTAATAGAAGGAAGCATAGAAAATGGCAAAAAAGCCGAAGTAATGGTTACTCGCAATAGCCCGCTAACTTCTGCTGTTGATTTTACTAAAATTGTTGTAATGGATGCAAAAGTTTATGTTACTTCTGCAGGTGTTACCGATACATTGAAGTTAGGAATTGACTCGTCAGCTGCTATTCCTTACTTATACATCGGAAGTCAATTGCTCGGTGTTCCAGGGCAAACTTATAATCTAACCGTAATAGCTGATGGGCAAACATTCACCTCTGTCACCACCATACCTTCACCTGTTAAATTAGATTCTGTTTGGTGGAAAGCGGATCCTCCTCACGACACACTTGGATTTGCTTGGGCTCATCTATCTGAGCCAGCTGGGCCTGGTAATGCGTATAGGTGGTATGCCAAATTGCCAAGGAAAAGTATTATGTTTAATGGCGCTGAGATATTACTAAATAGGAGATACGTTCCTTGCGATGGGGCTACTTTTGATGATAAATTTGTAGATGGAAAAAGTTTTGATTTTTATGGCGACAGAGGTTATGACCCAACAGAAGCTGCTTATACAGAAACATTAGATAAAAAACAATTAGGTTATTACAAACCCACAGATACTATTTATGTTAAATTTTGTGCCATCGATAGGGCTGCTTACAGTTTCTATTCTACTTATGAAGCCGAATTAGGAAACAATGGTAATCCCTTTGCCTCTCCTGTTTCTATATTGAGTAATATTAATGGCGGGGCATTAGGCGTTTGGTCGGGCATGGGAGCTACATACGATACTATTTATCCTCATCATTAACCCACCGAATAAGTTAAAATTTTCAGATGTGAATAAAATTCTGAAAGCAATTTGCTTTCAAAGTGTATATTTGTTAACAATTTTTAAAAACAGAAGTTAGAATTATGGAAGAGAAAGTAGAACATGTAAAGTGTTTGATAATAGGAAGTGGACCTGCTGGATATACTGCTGCAATATATGCCGCGCGTGCTGATATGAAACCTGTTATGTATCAAGGTTTACAGCCAGGAGGTCAGTTAACCATTACTACAGAAGTTGAGAATTTCCCTGGATATCCGAAAGGAACCATGGGACCAGAAATGATGGAAGATTTTAAAGCGCAAGCCGAACGATTCGGAACAGATATTCGTTGGGGATTGGCTACATCGGTCGATTTTACAGGGCCTGTGCATAAAGTGGTGGTTGATGAAAAAACTACAATAACTGCCGATAGCATCATTATTGCCACTGGAGCATCAGCAAAATGGTTGGGCTTAGAGTCGGAGCAGAGATTGAACGGTTTTGGTGTTTCAGCTTGTGCCGTGTGTGACGGGTTTTTCTTTAAAGGACAGGACGTGGCCATAGTAGGTGCTGGTGATACCGCAGCCGAAGAAGCTACCTATCTTGCCAAATTGTGTAAAAAGGTTTACATGATTGTTAGAAGGAGCGAGATGCGTGCATCAAAAGCAATGCAACATCGCGTGTTGAATACTCCTAATATTGAAGTAATCTTCAATTCTCAAACAAAAGAAATCATAGGACAAAAATCGGTGGAGGCCGCTTTACTTATTAATGACAAGGGCGAAGAAAGAAGAATAGAAGTTACTGGTTTTTTTGTCGCAATTGGTCATCATCCCAACACTGATTTATTTAAAGGTTGGTTAGATATGGACGAAACCGGTTATTTAATTACCGTGCCTGGAACTACTAAAACGAATATACCTGGAGTGTTTGCCTCGGGAGATGCACAAGACAAAAATTATCGTCAAGCAGTAACAGCTGCTGGTAGTGGATGTATGGCTGCTTTGGATGCAGAGCGGTATTTAGCTTCCATTGGGATACATTAAATTTAAATTAATTGTGATATGAGAAAATTTCTTCTTCTATTCGTATTGTCTACAGCAACATCCTCTGCGTTTGCACAGTTCAAGGGACAAGTGCCCGAACCCAAGAAATATGATCCAGCGAAGGTGGTTGACCCAGATTACGGTATTACCATGTATGAAAAACTAAATTTTCAGACGGGTGGAGATAGTGTAAGAAATGATAGGAAAGGATACGCATGTCAAGGTTGGGTGGAAGATTTTTACGAGGGTGGTCAATTACTTCATAAAGGATATTATGAAGATGGACATTTAAAAATTTACAAAAATTATTTTCCAAATGGAAATATGGAACGCACCTTTAAGATTAACGATTTCAAGAGGTGTACCATGCAATTGTTTTTTGATGATAATAAGCCTAAATCGGATATTAATTATTTCGAGGGAAGTCCACAAATATGGACAGACTATTATCATAATGGACAGATAGAATATTTCGAAGAAAATACCAAAAGCATGGAGTATTTAATCTCACGAAAATCATTTACACAAGATGGTAAACCTCAGGAATTGTTCGAACTTACCAATCCTAAAAAGAAAATCTATTCGAAAAAGGAATATTACGAAAATGGGAAAATAAAAGCCGAAGGTGAAATGATTTACATTCCTAATAAATCAGATTATGTAAAAGACGGTAGCTGGACCATATATGATGAACAAGGAAAATTGTCAAAAGAAAAATGGGTGAAAGGAGAGGAGATTAAGTAGTAGCTGTCTCTTGTTTCAAAATAGTTTTCATTACTTCTATCCCTTTAGTCAGAATCTTAGTTTCAACACGACTATTCTATTTCATCAAAATCTAATTTGGTTTCTGGTAGTTCAAGTGCTCTAACCGATTGTATTGCATTCCCAGCTATACCTTTAATAGAAGCATGCATATCGATGGTATTGATAGTAACTTTTTCTAATTGTTTTTCTCGTTGTTTCCAGATACGCTGCATTGCTCTTTTTTCACTCTCAAGGTCAGCTTTCATTTGCGAAAATCCTTCAACAATGGCTTCTACCTGCATTCTGAAAGTGTTGCCTGTAAGATAATTGTACAAGATTTGCATTTTGTCTCCCTTGTTTTCTTGACTCGTCAATGCATTATTGATTTGAACAATAGAATCGCGCAGCACTGCACATAATCCCTTAAATTCATCAAAGTTGCAAATCCATATTCCATCTTTTAGCCCCATTCTATCCATATCACTTGGCATGGCGTCTGTTACTAAAACTCCAATGTTTGCGCCCTTTGTACGAATATCAGCTTTGAATTTTTCAATCCACCCTACTTGAAAATCTTTTGTCCGTTTGCTCTCGTAATAAATACTTCCACAGTTTTGATGAGTTCGGGTATTCACTATTTGAATACAGTCTCCTCCTCTTGCTCCTTTTTTTATCTCTTCAATAGTATCAAGTGGAAATTTAGCTATTAGCCATTCTTCAATTGCCAGTTCCTGCACCTCTCCTTGCAATTGCATCGAACCTTGTTCCTGTTTTCGTTTCATTTCTTCCGTCAACCGTTTTTGGTCTTCCAGTTGTTTTTGCATTTCTTTGAAACGTAATTCGTTTTTATCTTCTTCCGACTTTTTGATTTTCTCCTTTTCTTCCAATAGCAATTGATTAAGTTTTACTTGAGTTTCAGCTTCAATCAATTCTTTCAATTCTAATTTCTCTCGTTTTAGTTTTTCTATTTCGGCCTTTGTTTTATTAAGGTCTTTTATTTGTTCCGATTTTTCATTCAGTTCAGTTTGTAGCAGAGCAAACTGATCTTCTTGTTCCATCTTAAACTGGTTTTTTAATTTCTTTTCAAGCTGTTCTTTTTCTTCTTTTAATTTCGAAGTTAGTTTCTCTTGAAACAATTCATTTTCTTTTTGTTTTTTTAATTCAAATTCTTCTTTCGCTTTGTTAAGGTTATCATGCAGCGTTTCTATTTTCTTTCGTTCAATGGCAAGAGTTGCATTGAACTTTTTTTTCAATGTTTCTTCCACTTGATGTGAAAGAATGTCTTGAACATCGATGTCGGTACCACAATTTGGACACTTTATTTGATTTTGATTTTCCATGATTGTTTACCTTGTTTTAAATGATTTCTTTTAGTACTTCTTTTATTGAGTCATAAGTGTTTTCGAACACCATCTCAATATCTTTTTTGTTGATCCATTTCACTTCTGTAATTCCCTCTTCTAACTGAGGTTCTAGTTTTGTATGGTGTGTGCAACTCATCTCGAACCAATAAGTTTGTTTTAAAACAGCTCGTTCTTCCATGTAATAGGTATGAAATGTAGAACCAATCTTTTTTGTAATGTCTAATCCCTTCACACCGCATTCTTCTTCTACCTCTCGCATCGCACAACTCTTTATGCTCTCGCCTTTTTCTCTTTTACCTTTTGGTAAATCCCATTTCCCATTTCTGAATATAAATAGATACTCTCCATTTTCGTTTTTTACTAAACCTCCTGCTGCTTCTATGTTTTTAAACATGGAAGAAAAATACTCGAATAGTAAATCTTCATCTTTATTGTAGAAATACACCTTCTTCAATTCTTCATTACCAATTACCTCTTTGAATTTTATTCGCATATCATTTCCAAAATCAATTTTAACAATAACTGAATCATCAGAGGGAATATGTTTTTTGACATGGGTTGTTAGGTAAATTACTTGATCACCCGAAAATATTTTTATCATTTTTTGTTA
>CAIWDF010000022.1 GCA_903911435.1 uncultured Bacteroidota bacterium | reverse complement strand
CTCATCGCAGTCGCGAGTGTATTTCACTCGTGACGGTTATTCTGTGGCATCTTGCCACAATAAAAAAAGCGGGACGCTTTTAAATAATAGTCACGAGTTGAAAACTCGCGCCTGCGATGGCTTTAAAGAACGAATTAGAAAAAGGAAGTATTAAAAGCATTGCTTTACCGCCTTTAGGTTGTGAATTAAAAGGTTTGAAATGGCCAAAAGTAAAAAGTTGATAGAAAAAGAATTAGGTTCATTAGAAACAATAATAAATGTATATGAACCTCAATGATTAAATTTTGCGCAGATAAAAAATAAAACAATGAGTAAAATAAGAATTAAGAATGGAAAATACAGAAACGGATATAGAAAAACTAAAAAAGGAAATAGATGATTTAAAAAAGGAAAATTATTTATTAAAGAAAAAGCTTTATTCTATTAAAGCAATTATAACCGATGATGCAGAAATACAATTAAAGGGTAATGAAACTACTACCGAAGAATTTAAACAGCTTATGCTGAAATATCTAGCAACACTTTTAATAGATATGGATATTTCGGTTCGTTCATTGAATTGTTTAATAAAAGACGCAGGAATAAAAACGCTGGGAGATTTACTCCAATATTCTAAAAGCGATTTATTGAACTTAAAGAACTTCGGAAGAAAATGTCTTAAAGAAACTGAAGAGGCATTAGCCACTTATGGGCTTGAATTAAAAAAATGAATAAGCCTTGCTCCTCCTCCTCCGTTTCGTCCTCCTTTGCAACAAAGCAAATGATGTTAACTAAAAACCAAGATGATAAAGACTAGTTTGAAATAGAATAAAAATGAACGAACAATACACTGTTAAAAGAAATCTAAACTTTCCACTTCATTACTTTTAAAAATTCTACCTTTGCTAAATGTTTTACCGCAGAAAAATAATACTTGCTTTATTGCAACTCTTTAATGGAGAATTAGAAAAAATCCGTTTACAAAAGTTACTTTTCCTCTTCACACAACGGCAAGCCAAAGCCGAGTATGATTTTATTCCTTATCGTTTCGGTTGCTATTCCTACTCCGCCAATGCCGATATGACTGCAATGGTAACAAGAGGTTTTTTGAATGAAGATGAAATACATTTCGCCAAAAAAGACAAAACCGATTACATAAATTTATTAAAAGCAGACGACAAAAAACTTTTGTTGGAAGTACAAGCCAGTTATGGCAAAATGAGTGCAACCGCTTTAATGAAACACACCTATATTAACTATCCTTTTTATGCTACCCGTAGCGAAGCAGCCGAAAAGATTTTAACAAAAGCCGAATTAGAAAAGGTAAATAATGCAAAAGCAAAATCCAACAAAACCATCTTATTTACCATCGGCTACCAAGGCATTTCGTTAGAAGAATATTTAGTTCGCTTATTAAAAAACGATGTAAAAATATTGGTGGATGTTCGCAACAATCCGTTAAGTATGAAATACGGTTTTAGCAAAAGCCAGTTAAAAAAATATTGCGAAAATTTAGGAATACAATATATGCACTTCCCCGAAGTCGGCATACTATCCGATCAACGGCAGGAACTAAATACACAATCCGATTACGATAAATTATTTTCCGTTTACCGCAAAAACAATTTAACCAAAACAACCAATACACAAAACGAAATTTTAAATTTATTAAAGCAACACAAACGCATTGCCCTCACTTGTTTTGAAGCCGACATTTGCCAGTGCCACCGCAAACATTTAGCCGAAGCCATTGAAACACTTCCCAATTTTAATTATGAAGTAAAACATATTTAAGAATGGCGAAAACAAAAGTCTTGATAACCGTTACTACCTATCCATTGCCATCAAGAAGCTATGATGAATTAGTTTGTACAGCAGGAGTTTTAGAAAACGGAAAATGGATTCGCATTTACCCCGTGCCATTGCAGTTTCTCACAGGTTTGCGTAAAGATGGTAAAATAGAAACCTTTAAATACAATTGGATTGAATTAGAATTAGAAAAACGGACAGACGATTTCCGCCCAGAAAGCCATTCTCCGGTAAATTATGATTTCAAAGATATTACAACACATGGAAAAATTGGCACGGCAGATAATTGGGCTGAAAGAAAAATGTTTTGCACCACCGATGTTTACACCAATCTTACCAAACTAATAACAGCATCAAAAGCACCCAACAATGTTTCATTAGCAACATTTAAACCAACCAAAATAATTGGCTTTGAAATAAAGGAAGAAGAAAATAGGGAGTGGAAAGACGAATGGAAAGAAATAAGAAAACAAGGCGATTTATTTGATGCAGAAAAAAATCCTGAAATTCAAATCCCAAAACTACCTTACAAATTTTATTACCATTTCCGCGATGATGAAGGCACAGAAAGCCGACTAATGATTGAAGATTGGGAAATAGGAGCATTATATTGGAATTGTTTAAGAGGTGCAGAAGGCAATGAAAAAATTGCTTTAGAAAAAGTACGAGAAAAATACGAACACGAATTTTTTAAAGAAAAAGAAATCTATTTGTTCCTGGGAACTACCAGAGAATGGCATATGCGAAGAGCAAAAAATCCATTCGTAATTATCGGAGTATTTTATCCCAAGAAAGAAACGCAAACAAAACTGTTCTAGCATCCACCCCTCCCACTTTTTAACGAGGATGTTCGAGAAATGCGGTTGTAACGCTAAAAATAAAAACCAAGTTTAAAAGGACTGCTTTGAAATAGAATAAAAATGAACGAACAAGAACTAAAAAAATTAAAAGAACAACTCGATATTCTGAAAACGGAATACATCCGTTTGCTTAATGATAAAGATGTACTCATCAATTGGGGAAAACCACAACTCGAAGCACTCTACAATACCCGTATTGGAGTGTTTAAATTAGAAGTATTAAAATTACAGCTCACCATTAAAGCTCTGAAACGCAAACTCGAACTGGTAAGAAGTGCCATAAATAATAATCTTAAAATAGATGTTGATGAAATAGAACTCATCATAGCCCGTGAACTGGCACATGCCGAGGAACTGATAATGATAGAAGCTAACAGAGTGACGGAAAGTAAAAACTTATTACGTAATTTAGATTCTCCTCAGCGTAGTTCCGAACTACGCACGGTTTTTCGTTCGCTGGCCAAAAACCTTCACCCTGATGTAAATGCCGCACTCACCACAGAACAAAAGAACATCTGGCACCTCGTACTCGAAGCCTATAAGCATGGCGACCTTGATAAATTGAAAGCCTTATCGCTGGTATATGAAAAGGAAATTAAAGGAACAGAAAATGAACTGAATGAAGAACAAATTACATTAGCCATCGAGAGCATTAAAGAAGGTTGTAAAATACTGCAGACCGATGTAGCAGCCATAAAAAGTCAATTCCCCTTTACCATCGAAAAAGAAATTAAGGACGAAGAATGGGTAAAAAATGAAATTGAAAAAGTGAACAAAGACACCGCCACCCTTAAAGAATATGAAAGTGAATTGCTAACAGAGTATAAAACATTGATTGATTTGTATGAATAATAACGAAAACTCATCCGTCATCAAAAGCACACCGGGCTTGTTGAAACTTTTGCACGAAAACAATACCACTTTAGATGTTTTCAGGCGCGAAATGCTTGCCTTGACATGCCTCGTTGCCGGCACATCCTTTCAGAGTTTAAAGGAAATAGAACCCGAAATGGTCGACAAAACGGTATTCGAATTAAAGAGAGAACAGAAAAACGAATTTGATAAAAAAGCAGTAGCCATCTATTTTTCGAAAAACAAAATTGGTTATCTACCCAAAGACAAAAATGAAGTAATAGCCAACCTGATGGATGCAGGTAAAAAGTTTTCGGGTAAACTCATTTCAAAATCGTGGGAAGGCAACTGGCTGAAGCTAGATATTGAAGTTTATCTCAATGATTAGTACTTTCCTTACTACCTCGCTATTCGCTATTGGCTATTCCTATTTAGTTGTTGGTTGTTGGTTGTTGGTTGTTAGACTTTTCACCACGAAGCACACCCCTATTCCCTATTCGCTATTCCCTATTCCCTATTCCCTATTCGCTATTCGCTAATCTGCAATCCCCTCCCCTTAAAGTTGAAAAAAAAAACCGTTAAAAAACATTTGAAAAAATAAATAATTATTAATTTTGGTGTCGAATTGCAAATCAAAATTTCGCTGTTATGAAAAAACAAATGGAATTACGAAAGAATTGTAAACATCATTCACATCTTCTTGTGCCTGCTACCTATTGGCACCTTACCTCCTTTTTAAATATATTCTTATGGATTTTTGTATTGTGGCGAAACGCCAATTAGTTCTTGGTGAAAACATCAACAATGGCTAAAAAAGTGTGTTGAAGAAGGCGTTTGAAGGGAAGGAATAAATTTTAAATAATTAATAAAAAATGTTGAAAATAGATTTAACAGATGAAGGAATTACAATAACTCCCGGTAAGAAGGAAATGGAGGCATTCGCAGAAATATGGGAAAAGAAGTATGTAGTCTTGATTATTAAAGACAAGGAGTTGAAATTGTATTTTCATAAAACATTAAAGGATGCAAATACTACGTTTAATGAGGAGCAAAAAATACATCCTTGTACTTTATCAAAAATAGATAAAGAAAGAGCAAAATATAAATCCCGAAAATCACTTACTTTTATCAAAATAAAAGTAGGAAAAATAAAGTTGTAGGATAAGTAATCCGGCCCCCTATTGCCTATTGGCTAATCGCTAGTGCCTATTGCCTAATCTAAAATTAAATACAAGGAAGCTTATCTCTTTGTTATAAATAATGAATACTAAATAAATGAAACTAAAAATGGAAAAAAAAGTATATAATTTTGAAATAAAAAAAGTAATAAAGGAAAGCAAGAATCATAATGAATACCTTGTTTATTTAAATGGCGAATTCTTGGTGGGTGCTGACATGGAAAAAGGATTAGTAACAACTACACACAATGGCCAAGTGAAGTTGGAAGAGTTTTTAAAAGTAAAAGCATCCGACTATCCGGATAAATATTTGATGGAAAACTACTGTCCAAACTCAGGTCCCCTCGTATTTTATAAAGAATTCGAATGGTGCGGTATAAAAAAGGAAAATGGTGAATTATCAATTCTGATTAATACTTACGATAGTGTTTTCGAAAATTCTATTTTTAATTTTTTAAAACTTTCTGTTGCCATTGCCGATATTATTCAAAAAAGCAAAAAAACAAAACCCGGTAGTAAGAACTATTTTTCGATTAAACATAAACCTCATAGTGCAGTGGATGACGGATTTTCGATTTATTATAATTGTCCTTACACCGAAACAACAACAATAGAAGATGTGTACAATGCTGCATTGAAAGAGTTACAAATAGTATATAAACAAGCAGTACTTAATTTGGTGAAAGAATTTACTAAAGATTGAGTACTCGCTGTATTCTGTAACCTAGCAGGCAGGAGAAAAAAACAAAGTGGAGATAATATAAACAGAAAAGTTGGTATTAAATAAAAATAATATGGCTAAGAAAAAAGAAACAACCAAAAACGAAGCATCGCCTGCACCTGCTACCGATGTTGAAAAACACGATTTGAAAGGCCCCGTGAAACAACTCAAAGAGACCTGCTACAAACCAACCAGTGAAGGCGAACTATTGCAGAAAAAGATTTTCGGCAATCATTATATCGATAAAACAAATTTCATCCTTTGGTTTGATGAAAAGGGACATAAAACCGAAGAATTGTTTTTTGATAGCGAAGGGCATTGCGAGAAATTCATATTTGACGAACACGGCAACAATACCGCCCACTGGTCAGTTTACAATGTGCCTGGTAGCAGCGATCAAACTAACCCAGTGTACAAGACCTACAACGATAAAGGACAATTGATAGAAGAGTATCATGAATATGGTTTTGCTCATAATTGGCGAAAGATCTTCTATGAATATGATGAAAGGGGAAATCAAATCTTATACCGAACAGAAGGTTCGCATCTTGATTCGTTTTATGAAACTGCAAGTGTATACAATGAAAACAATATACTTAAAGAAATAAAAATAGTAGACCAAGATGAATTAAGAAATTGGTCAAAGTATGATTTGGATGCCAAAGGAAACATTATAAGAGTACATAGGTTGGATAAGGACGGAAAAATAACAGCCTCGCTAGAACATAAACCGATAATGGATGCCAATGGTTACCCTAAAAAATACGAGCTTCCGAAAAAGAAAAAAGATAAAAATATTTCATACCTATTCGAACACGATAAACATGGAAACTGGATAAAGAAAACAGAGATGTTTGATAAACTGGTGAATTTTATCACTGTTCGCGAAATCATTTATTATGGCGAAGACTTTAATGTGGCTCCCCTCGATTTCGAACGACCTGTGTATGTGGATGAAAGTGTAAAAACAAAAATAAAATCTACCGACTTAACTGTGAACCAAGCACAATGGCTAGCCGAAGCAGGACATGTTAACGAACCTTTTTCCATCATCCGCTATTATACTATCAAAAACAATGAAGTTCCATCGCAGGATTCCTATGTAAACATGGATATAGAAGCCAATTTTTTGATGCGAGAATTGATAGCAGGGTTGGATGCAAGGGTACTTTATTCAACCAAACAAGAAAATAGAGATCATTTTCATAATCTGATACGATATACCTTAGGATTCCCTAATGATGCCTATTTGCTCCATGCTGTGCAAATATCTCCACACAATAGCCATGAATACAATGTGCCTGAATTTATGAAAGAGGATAATGACGAACCTTATTATGTTTACCTCAGCCAGTTCACATTATATCTTCCGAGCGATGCTTCGGGCAGGCGCGACAGAGATTTTGAAGAAAAGCTTAACGAGTATATTTATAAATGCACACTGAAGAAAATAGAGGAAGAAGAAAAGCCTGTGATATACATGATAGAGGTTAATAATAATGGTTTTCATTTGCAAGAACATTCGGTAGATGATAACTTTGAAATTAAAAACCTCGACATCCATTATGGCTTTGGTTTCGAAAAATTCCACAACGACCTAATGAATCGATTTAAACATGATACGAAGGGCTTAGTACTGTTTCATGGCGAACCCGGCACAGGTAAAACCTATTACATAAGGCATTTACTACGAAAGATGCCTGCCAATAATAAAATAGTAATCTACATGCCTCCTAACTTGGTTGACCATTTGGTAGAGCCAAGTTTTATGACTTTCCTATCGGGTGAAATTGCTGAACATTCAGCTGACGGCAATTTTTGTGTACTGTTGATAGAAGATGCAGAACCTTTGTTGGCTCAGCGCGATTCGGGCTCGAGGATACAAGGAATTACCAATTTGCTGAACATGACGGATGGATTGCTAAACGATATGCTCAATCTTCAGATTGTATGTACGTTCAACGTGCATCTGAAAAAACTCGATAAAGCACTATTGCGCCCAGGAAGGTTGATAGCACGCAAAGAATTTAAAGCGATGAATGCACTTGATGCCAACCGCCTTGCAAATCAACTAGGCATTAAACATCATTTTACTTCAAAGGCTACTCTTAGCGAAGTATATTCGATGCTGAAGGATAAAAACACACTAATACATGATGTTCCAGAGGAGGAAGAGTAATTTGACATTCTTATCGCTTGCAATTGTTTGCAATGAGGTCGGTTGAGGGATGTGTTTGAAACGCTTACTATGAATTTATGCTTGTGTCGTTAATTAGTGCCCATTAGTTGGTAGCATCTTGCTATCTTTGCACATATTTTTAAATAAAACAGGAAATCCTAAAACCTATAAGAGAAGGAAAAAATAAAACCAAAAACCAAATGAAAAAATTTATGATCGACATCCTATTGCATGGGATAGACAATGAAACGAGAATGCAATTATTGCCCAAAGAACAGGAAATGATAAAAGAGTGGGAAGTAAACGGTACACTATTAGCCCAATACATCAAAGAGGATGCCGCTGGAATATATTTAGTAATAAAGGCAGATGACAAAGCTGATGCCGACAAAAAACTTTCTACCCTTCCTTATTATCCTTACATGAAAATTGAAATAATGACATTACGATAAGTGCAAAGGACTTGCAAAAAAAGCGTTGCAGGAAATAAAAATAGAAACAAAAAAAACCTATGAAAAACAAAATAGTACCCAGTTTATGGTTCAATGCCGATGGTGGAAGTCTAACCAACATCATCAGCTATTATCAAACCATCTTTACAGAAGCCTTCGAACCAGGTCAAATAATGGCACTAGGTGAAACACCAAGCGGAAAAACAGAAATGTGCAATGTAACCTTGTACGGACAACGCTATGCTTTCATGTGCACCGCCTCCATGCATCATCCATTGAACGATGCAGTATCGTTTATGTTGAATTGCGAAAACCAAAACGAAATAGATAAGTTTTGGAACTATTTTACACAAGAAGGTAAAGAGTCGCAATGCGGCTGGTGCATTGATAAGTACGGATTAAGATGGCAAGTATTACCCAACAACTTAGGCCAACTGATGCAAAAACCCAATGCATTTCAAGTAATGATGAGTCAGAAAAAAATTGTGATTGAAGAATATTTATAAAATAATTAATTCTAAACTCTAAGAACTAAACTCTAAATTATAAAAAAACAAGCCCATCGACTCTGCGCTAGTCAAAGACCTCACCCCTAGCCCCTATCCGAAAGAGAGGGGAATTTGATTAGTGCCTCTTAGTGTCTTAGTGGTGAAAAAAAACAACTAAAACAGCCTTAATTGAAAAAAATAAATAATTATATTTACACAATAAATTTAAGCATATGAAACAAACCTACAAATTTCTAAGTATTGCCTTATTAAGTATTGTCACTTTTAAAGCTCATTCGCAAACTCCTAGTTTCTATCAACCTGTGATGTATGGAGCAAGTACAGGAAATGAATATGTAAAAGATATCGTTGGTGATGCCACAGGAAACGCCTATGTTCTTGGTTGTTTTTCGAGTGGCCCTACTTTTACCATTGCTTCAGGTTTTACGCTAACCAATCATGGTGGTAGTGATGTTTTTCTTGCTAAATACAATCCTCAAGGAGGTGTAGTATGGGCAAAATCGGCAGGTGGAACCAATGCGGATACTGCAACTGCAATGGCTAAAGATGGAAATGGAAACATCATCATCACGGGGTATTTCAAAAGTGCCTCCATTACATTTGGCACCATCACTCTTACCAATGCCGATGTTTCAGGAACAACGAATGATATTTTCATTGTAAAGTACGATGCCTTGGGCAATGTGATATGGGCGGTGAGTTATGGCGGTAGTGGGGATGATAATGCTAATGACATTGCAATAGATAGTTATAACAAGATCAACCTTGTTGGGAAATTCAACAGTACTAACTTGGTGTTAGGAACTGCCAACTTATCAAATGTTGGAGGTTGGGATGTATTCTATGCTCAATTCGATGCGAATGGAAACCCTGTCTGGGCTCATAGCGCATCGGATGTGGATACTGAAACGGCTAATGCGGTGACGATTGATGGATACGACAATATTTATATCACTGGTAGTTTCAATGGTTCTTCGCTTACATTTGGAATTATCACCCTAAATCGAGTGTTTGATTATGATGCATATATCGTAAAGGTTAGTTCTTCAGGAACTGCTTTGTGGGCGTATAGTGCAGGAGATTTTGGAACTGATATCGGTATGGATATAGTAGCCGATGCCACTAATAGTATTTACATGACAGGAAATTTTAATAGCGGTACAATGACTATTGGTTCAACCATGTTGACTAATAGCGGTTCGAACGATGTGTTTACAGTGAAATACGATACTGCCGGAACCGTAATATGGGCTAAAAACACAACAGGTGCTGGTGATGAATTAGTAAACAAGATAAATTTCGATGCTTGTGGTTATATCTATCTCGCAGGAAATTATTCTACTACTTTTAATTTTGGTGCCAACAGCTTAACCAATTGGGGAGGAAAGGATGCCATGATTTTGAAATATGATGATGCAGGAAATGAAGTATGGGGAAAAGGTTGCGGAGTAACAAATGAAGATGATGGTACGGCTTTATCTGGAAATACAGGAGGCAACATCATCTTTGCTGGAAATACATTTAACTCATCGGTTTCGTTGGATGGAACAAATATACCTAATTCTGATATGTCGGGGAGTACTAGTGATTTCTTCCTTACTAAAGTGCAAACCACAGCAACCGATATCTATGTAAATGTAAAGAATTCGTTGGCACAACCTGTTACATCGGGTATGGTATATTTATATTCTCGTCTGTCGTCATTTGCAGTTATTCATCCTGTCGACTCCATTGCACTAAGTACAGGACAGGTGCATTTTGCAAGTGTTTTAAACTTGAACTATTTCATAAAAGTGGTGGCCGATACGCTGAACTATCCCAACATGGTGAATACCTATAATGGCAACTTCTCGCTTTGGGATTCAATAGCCACTTGGCCACATAATTGTTCTACCAACGATACCATTAATATAACTATGATAGAAGTGGCACCAAGTGTGGGTAATGGTAAAATAAGTGGAAGAGTAACCAAAAGTACTTTTTATGGACTTTGCCCTACTATTAATAATGCGCT
>CAIWDF010000021.1 GCA_903911435.1 uncultured Bacteroidota bacterium | reverse complement strand
ATCACTATGCTGATTAATACAATCACTATGCTGATTGATACAATCACTACGCTGATTAGATTAATCAATATGCTGATTGATACAATCACTATGCTGATTAATACAATCACTATGCTGATTAGACTAATCACAATGTTGATTAATACAATCACTACGCTGATTAGACTAATCACAACATTGATTTTACCATTTATCCCCTTTTTTGAACCAAAATAAGGAGGTATTAGCCTTGTTGGCTCTTAATAAATGGCATTAAATGATTGGGCTAAATTACTTGTATATCATTTAGTTAATTATTTAGTGTTCGGCAAGCTGGTTTTTAGTTGGTGAAAATGTCTTTACGAAATACAAATAATACGAAGGAATGTATAATTCACAATTAAGAATTACACGAAGCCCAAAATTGTGAATTCTACATTCTAAATTGTGAATTATTCCCAAAGCTTCGGGACTTGTAAAAAACTAAATCCCCTAAAAATTAAAGTCCCTTGGTTCTCCAGCTAATTCTCGGCCTTTTAATAAATTATCTTTAAAACTATTCCAGATTTCATTATTCTCTATTTCCTTTTGAGAGATGGGCATAAAAGGTGTTTTATTCATCCTGCATTGCAGATATTCGTCAAAAACGAGGTAAAGCGCACGAGCCGTTTTTTCCTTTTTACTTTTTTGGGCAGCATTCAATATCGATTGTTTCCAATCGTCATTCGGCTCCAAAGGGTGGTTTTCATCGGTTTCTTGCAAATGCCATACGGCCATATTTATTTTATCATCCATGTCATCCTCATAATCATGTTCACGTTGGTAAGCATCATGAAAATGAAGTAATTTTTCTTCCTCAAATTTTGAAATAAATTTTCGTACATCTTCTTTATTGTAAAAACTCAAATGAGGTCGAGGGTCGTCTGGTAGGTTTTGCTCTTGTGGCTCTCTCAATCGCGCTTGTTCTGCATGATAAATATGCATGTATTTTTGTTCTTTTCGGTATTGTATCAGCGAGTCTTTTGATATTCCTTTTTCACCAGTTCTCCTTCGTTTGAAAAAATAATAATGAGGTAAATACACTGTCTCATAATCAGGTTCGCCTTGTTTTTCTTCAGTTAGATTTATCCTAACCGAAACCAATTGAGGAGCATGATAAAATTCATTATACCCTTGGTCGTTATGAGAAATAATAAAATCGTGCATGATGTCGACATCTTGTTTTGATACAGGGCTAATAAAGTCGACATTGAACACATCGTCATACAAAGGATAAAAATCGTAATTGCTTTCGATACCTTCAATCTTTATATTTCCTTCGTTCCATTGATATTGAAATACCAACAATTTATCTTGTTGAATCATTTTGAAATAGTCCTTGGCTTCATTAATAAATTTACTTGCTTTTTGCAATGCCATGGATTTATACATTTCGCCATGTATTATAAAATCGGCTTTACGAGAAGCATACCGTTCGATAAAATGATCTACCGAGGTTGGTTCGAAGTGTGCAAAATAAGCTTTGTACTTTTCATTGTTTTTTAAATCCGCTTTTGTATCAGCAATAATTTTTATTCTTAATTTTTGCTTTTCTATATTCTTTAGTAAATGAGGCTGTATAACCTCTTCCTTTTTTTTCTTCTTGCTCATGCTGCGTGTTTTAAAATTTATTGAAACTAAAATCTTCGGGCTCGCCTAATACTTTTCTTCCTAACAATACCTTTTTTTTGAATGAATCGGCAACTCCTTTCCACATTTCAGCCATGCGTATGTATTGGTCATCTAAACTCAATGGGATATTATTAGATATTCGCATCTGGTATTCGTCAAAAACATCATCGGCAGCACCCAATGTTTGTTGTTCTTTATAATTCTCAATAGTTAATCGCAATCCTTCTTGCCAATCTCCACAAGCTTCCATGGGCACATTTTCTTTGATGTGAAGCAAAAACTGAATAGCATTTTCCACATCTATTTCCATGTTATTCCCTCTGCTTTCGCGATAACCATCAATCACGTATCTTGCCATTTCGAGGAGTTCGGGATTGTCGCCTTCAAAATCTTCCATGAATTCGTAGATGTCTTCATCTTCATAAGGCATCATTGGCAGGCGAGGAGGAGCGGCAACAGGTGTAGGTGGTGGGGTATCGTATTTGCGTTTCACTTCAGGTGGAACTTCTATTTCGGGATGTTCATCGAGTACTCGTTGTTCGGGGTGTTCGAAATCGTGACCTATCAGCATGAGTTCTAGCTCGCGTGGGCCTTTTAAATCTTCGAGTAGGAACAAATGAGAGGTGCCAATATGCAAATCGTAATACTTATACCAATCGGGAAAAGGGCTTTCTCCCTTCTGGTTATAATACTTTTTGAAATCATCATAGCCTTGCCATTTGAACATCATTTGCGAAAAAAAATCATCTTCATTCACCAATGGACCTGCATCGAATGCATTGCCACTGGCAACGGCTTTTTTAAATAATTTCCATTCTTCTCTGGTTATTGGCTCAATAAATGGGCAGCGCAAAATGTCTTTTTCCCATGCTTCAAAATCATAGATAGATTCAATACCTTCAAGTTCTATCTTCCCAGCTCGCCATAAACACTGAAGGTTAAATAATTTTTTTTGAAGTATCATAAACAACATGGGCAGCGCATCTTCTCTGAACTCAACCGCCCTTTTTTCTTCTTGATCGAGGTATAATGGGCCGACCCTCAGCAGAGTAGCTTTATAATGAGCATAGCTTTTAATAAATGATTCTCTCCAGAAGGGAGCATACAAATCAAAAAATTCATTGTATTTTTCGTTTGTGGTGAGGTCTTCAATCGTTTCTTCTATTAGCTTACATTCGGCTAATTTCCGTTTAAGCTCCTTTTCATTGCTGTCCTCCATGGGATTCGATTTATCCGATTCATTCATAGCGAGTAAATTTTAGAATCCAAAATTAATGTTTTTCTAAAATAGTTTCAAATATTGAAAGGAGTTTTTTTTCGAATTAAATAATGAAGATTATTTAACAATAAGTGTCTTGGGAAATCGTTTTTTATGCAATTGCTCAGCCATTAGCGAATAGGTAATAGTGAATAGGGAGAGCTTAGTGCCTATTTACCTGTCCCGACCCTTCGGGAGTGTCTTCGTGGTGAAAGTTCCTTTATGAATTATTCCAAAAGCTTCGGGACTTGTAAAAAAACTTAATCACTCTCTTCCTGTCGCGATTGTTGTGTTTTGTGTAAAAAATTAGAAAGCATATTGCCGATACCTGTTGAAAATTGATTCGTCTTGTCGTCATGACTCAACTTAGGACCTCTTTTATAATCAAACAAACTCTTGCACCCAGCTCGTATAAAAAGCTGTTTTAATTCTTCGTTTTCTTCCAAATCCGATTCCAGAAAAGTAGATAGTTTATCAATCTCCCAGTACTTTTTATCGGCTTTTTGCATACCAAGCAAATGATTCAATTTTTCGCCTTCGGGTGTACCATTGTTGGTAAGAAACAAAAAAGTTTGAACCAATAAAGCTCCTTCGGCCAAGGCTACTTTTAAATATCCAACCTTACAATGCGACATTTTGAATTCGATTAATGCATTTCCTTTAGTCAATGGTTTAAATTTTGGTTGTTGAAAAGCAAAAAACAAATCGAGGAGTACTTCCGAAGAATATTTAATTCCCACCCTCTCATGTATTCGAATCAATGCATGTTCTTGAATATATACTGGTAAGGGTATAGACCCAAATGGAGAGTCGATACCCAATTCTTTTGCAGGGATAAGCATTTCATGTACACCAAAGTTTGTGATTCCAAAACTTAATTTCATTGCCTTGCGCATTTCGTTTTGGAAAAATATTTCCTTTTCTTCTCTCAGTTTCAGGTGAAGTACAAAGTTAATAAATCGTGTTTTGTATTTATTATAATTCACAAGTTCGTGGTTGGGGATTCCCATTTGTATAGTTAAGTAATAGATTTCGTTGATGTCGCCAACCAACGAATAGGCAATCGACTCAAGTATAAATCCTACTCGTGTAAAAACAATTTTGTGTTTAGTTTCGTGATCATCAAAGTAAGTTTTCAATTGTTGTCTTATGTTCTCCAAATTTGGCAATTCTTCAGGTGTAGCCCTTGAAATACTATGTTCCAAATCGATTTCAGTTGTAAAATAAAATGCTAAGTTATAGGTAGGGCCTTCAGGAATACATCGAACTTGTTGTTCCTCTAAAAATTTTTTAAATAAAAAGTTGGCCATTTTAAGCTGGTTGCTTTCAATTACACTATCGGGGGCAGCTATCACCTGCGGCATATTGTGTCTTCGCACGATGCGTTGTTGGAATTCGCCCGTAAAAGCATCTATCCCTTGTTCAAGACCAATGTCTTTCAAGAATCGATCCACCAAAAGGGAATATTCAAAATGAAATAGACTCAGAGCTTTTTGTTGAGCCTTGGGGTTTGTTTTTTTCTTTCTTTTTTTCATCTCAAAACAAAGAATATAAAGTTTGTTTTCTGTTTTTTTACTGCATTGTCTTAGTCTCGCTCTCTTTTAATTTATTTACATCTCAAATATCTATCTCCTATTGAATCACTACCTTTTTATTCGTGATGTTTTTATTTTCATCTCTAAGTTGAATGAAGTAGATGCCTGGGTTTAGGTTGTTTTTTTCGAAAGTGTATTGTTTACCCGAAAAAGTAGTATTCATCATTTCTTTACCCAATACATCACTTACTTTAATCACCGTGTTTTGTTGTTCGATGTTAAAATTAATGACTGTTTGATACGAGAATGGATTAGGAGCAATGCTCACTAATTCAGTATCTTTAAGGTTGTCGACCAATACATTGATGCTAGGGTCATATTCAAAAAATGTATTCGAAGCCATGCCATTGGTTCGTCCACAACCTATGTATCCCTTATTGCCAATAGAAAATGCCGACATAGAGGTGCGAGTACCACCCAACAAATTGGCTTTTTGCACCCAAGTATCCGTCACAGGCTCCCATTGCCAAAAATCGTCAAGGTCGTTCGAACCATCGTATCCACCAGCAATGTATGCATTGTTTCCAATAGTAAATGATCCAGCCGAATTTCGGTGTATACCTGGAAAATTTCCTTTTTGTGTCCATGTATCAAGGATAGGGT
The DNA here is from genome assembly GCA_903911435.1 of uncultured Bacteroidota bacterium. GTDB lineage: Bacteria > Bacteroidota > Bacteroidia > 2-12-FULL-35-15 > 2-12-FULL-35-15 > 2-12-FULL-35-15. Next base: position 3,454 of record CAIWDF010000021.1, on the reverse strand, counting down.
CGTATTCCCAAAAATCAGTTTGATTAGCAGAGATGAATCCCAACCCTAAATATCCTTTGCCATTAAGCGCAAAACCTACAGGAGCTATTCGCCCCATGGTGGCAAAATTTGCTTTCGCTGTCCATATATTTGAAGTAGGGTCGTATTCATAAAAGTCGTTGTAAACAGTGGTGTAAGATGGGTAGAAGCAGCCAGAACCCACATACCCTTTGCCGTTGATAGCAAAGGCTACAGCTGTAACACGGGCAATGCCAGGAAAATTGGCTTTTTGCGACCAAGCATTAAGGGTGGTGTCATATTCCCAAATATCATTGTAGTTAATACTGGCAATATTTCCTAAGCCCACGTATGCTTTACCATCAATCACGAAACTACTTGAATAATCGCGAGTGCTATAGAAATTAGTTTTAGGAGTCCATGCATCGGTATTTTGGTCGTAGGCTCTTAAATCTTGATAATAAGTGCTGCCATTATAGCCTAAGCCAATGTATCCAATAGACCCAATGGAGAAACCAACAGGAGCATATGATCGAGCCGCACCTGAAAAACTGGCTTTTTGTGTCCATACCCCTTGTGCTTCGACTATAAATTGACAAAATAGTAGCGATACGCTAATGGAAAGTAAATATTTTTTCATGGTTTTGTAGGTTTAAATCTCGAGGTTGCTGGTTGTTTTGTTGAAAATACAAAACGCCTTATGCACTGTGCAAAAATCGTTTCAGAGGGGCTGTTAGATTTGATATAAGTTGTAAAAGAGTTCATTTCAATTCATGTGAAATAATTACAATTAGTTTAAGAGTACAAAGTTATAAAAAATTAAATACGTTATTCAGTTATAAGCGAATTGGTAACAGCAAATAGGGAGAGCTTAGTGCCTAATTACCTGTCCCAACCCTTCGGGAGTGTCTTCGTGGTGAAAGTTCCTTTATGAATTGGTCCCGAAGCTTCGGGATATAATTTCTTCTTTGTGCCTTCGTGTCTTTGCGGTAAAAAACATAAATCAACTAAAAACAATTCTTACTTTTGAGGCCGAATGAGGATAGCATCGAATAAAATAGGAGATATCATGCGGTATTTTCGTGAAGAGCTCAACGGAATGTATGAGGTAGGCGAGCTCGAAACGATGATGGCTTATTGTTTCGAAGATTTTGTGAACATCAAAAGAGCTGAACTAAGCATCAGACTTAATGACACCGTGTCGGAATCGGATTTGCTAAAGTTTAATTTTGCGGTAAAAGATTTAAAAAAGTTCAAACCCATACAATACATCCTCGGCAACACTTATTTTTATGGAATAAAACTAAAGGTGAATGCTGCTGTATTAATCCCTCGTCCCGAAACCGAAGAGCTAGTAGATTGGATACTACACGACCTCCAACAAAGTCCTACTTCGGCTTCCATGCGTCTTCTCGACCTCGGCACAGGTAGCGGTTGCATACCCATTGTCCTCAAAAAAAACATGCCAAGCTTAGTTGTTTCGGCCATGGATGTGTCGGACTTAGCATTGAACTTAGCCCGCGAAAATGCAGAGATGAATGGAGCGGAGATAAACTGTTGGCAAGACGATATTTTAAACCCTCATCCACCTCTGTGGTCTAGTAGATATGATGTGATGGTGAGCAATCCTCCCTATGTATGCATGTCCGAAAAAAATGAAATGCTAGCCAATGTGCTCGATTACGAACCTCATTTGGCATTGTTTGTCCCCGACAACGACCCTTTGCTGTATTACAAAGCCATTGCCGATTTGGCCTTGCGAAATTTGAACAAAGGAGGAAAGGTTTATTTCGAATTAAATCAAAACTATGGAATGGAAACAAAAATCATGATGGAAGAAAAAGGATTTAAAAATGTAATCATCAAAAAAGATTTGAATAATAAAAATCGTATCTTGCGAGGTGAGATTAATGAATAATACAATGAAAAAATTTCAGTTGATTTTAGTGTTTGCTCTGGGTTGTGCCTTTGGTGGTAGGGCTCAGGAAGTAAGCACGGTGGATGTATTGCCTACTAATATTGGTGGTAAAGAAGAATTTAAACGGGTGTTTGAGCAAGAGATGGTTTATCCAATTCCTTCGTTCAACAAAAAAATAGGAGGGAAGGAAGTCATTAGTTTTTTATTGAAAAAAGACTCTACCATTCAAGACATCAATATTGATAATTCATTATCGAAAGACATTGATGCCGAGGCTCTGCGTTTGCTGATGTTGTATCAATGGATTCCGGGTATGAAGAGTGGTAAATATGTCAATTCCATTTGGTCGGTAACCTTCGATTTTAATCCCGATAAGTATTCGAAAATTTGTAAGACAAGAGGATTTACCAAATTCAAATACCTACCTAAAATGAAGGTAGATAGCACCAGCAAGGTGTACACCAATCCGGAGCAATTCCCCATGTATCCGAAAGGGAATTTTGCTTTGCAAGATTTTATCAAAGAGAACTTAGAGTACCCACGTCAAGCACAATTGACGAATATACAAGGCACCGTGGTGCTTCGGTTTGTGGTGGAGCCAAGCGGATTGATGACCAACATAGGTATACAGAAATCGGTAGGTGGCGGTTGCGACCAAGAAGCATTGCGATTGCTCAAAATGATCAATTGGTATCCAGGAAAATATGATGATAAATTGGCAAGGGTACAAATGACCTTCCCTTTTTATTTTATTTTGAACGAAGAATTTAAGGACAATAGCTCAGGCGAACAAAAGTAGATAGATTGATGAGCGAATTGATAAAAAACAAAATACAAGAACTTTCGAACCAACTAGAAGAGTATAACTACAATTACTATGTGCTTTCATCGCCTACTATCAGCGATTTCGAATTCGATAAATTGCTCGAAGAACTGATTGCGCTCGAAACACAATATCCCGAATACCTATCGCCCAATTCGCCTTCGCAGCGTGTAGGAGGTCAAATCACCAAAGATTTCAAAACGGTGAAACATAATTATCCAATGCTATCGCTTGGGAATACCTATAACGAGGAAGATTTGAACGCCTTTGATGAGCGCATTCGCAAAGCCGGCCTCAATGAGTATGAATATGTGTGCGAACTGAAGTACGATGGTGTTTCTATCTCATTGACCTATGTTGATGGAACATTAACACAGGCTGTAACACGTGGAGATGGTGAGAAAGGAGACGATGTAACGGCAAATGTAAAAACCATAAAAAGCATACCACTCCGCTTGCGGGGCACAGGATTTCCTAAAGAGTTTGAAATACGAGGAGAGATTGTGATGCCCAAACGGAGTTTTTGAGAATAAACGAAGAGATGCGTAAGCAGCTGATAGAAGAAGGATATAACGAGGAAGAGATATTCGAAAAGCAACTGAAGAATCCACGAAATGCAACCTCGGGCACACTGAAACAGCAAGATTCGAAAGCGGTTGCCGAACGAAAACTCGATTGTTACCTCTATGCGTTGCTTGGCGAAGATTTACCTTTTT